>NZ_JACSJX010000001.1:1017431-1356574 GCF_018617345.1 Exiguobacterium sp. s131
GCGAGATCGGACGGGGTATCAATTTGTTCCCAAGAGATGCGTTTGATCTCGGTTACCTGGTCGACACGAAGAACCGACTTCTCACCGTTGAACTCACAGACAATCAAACGATCATCACTTCCGACTTCACGCGGATGGCTGATGACCATCGGAAGGTCGATGACGGTCATGACTTCACCGCGCAGCTCGATTAATCCCATGATGGCTTCAGGCGTACCTGGGAGTGGCGTCAATGGAAGCATCGTGATAATTTCACGTACTTTCATGACATTGATGCCGAACAAGAACGGTCCAGCTTGGAAAATGACGATTTCAAGTTCGTTCGTTCCTGCTTCAAGTAAAATATTATGATCAGTGCTCAATGGTAGTCCCTCCTATTTCACGTACTCTCATCATTACTATCGGTATCCAATCGATAAATCTACAGTAAAAATAGTGTCAACTCTCATCAGAATTCACAAAAAGTTTCATAGTAACCGTTTACATCTCATAAACTGAATCGTTATAGTTGTCCAATGCAAAAAAATCTGCATACAATGGGGTTGGCAACGAGATATTACAGCTTACTCAGGAGGCAGATAGAGATGATGAGTATGAACACATATCCATATTTATTGAATGGTCAATGGCAGGAATCTTCAAGCAACGAAACGATTGAACTCGTTTCACCATATAAAGACGAAGTCGTAGGTCGCGTTCAAGCGATGTCACGCGATGAAGTCGATGAAGCCATCCATGGCGCAAAACGTGCACAACAAGAATGGGCGGCGCTTCCGGTCAACAAGCGCGCTGAATTATTGTATGCATGGGCAGAAAAACTCGAAGAACGCGTGGATGAGATTGGTCAAATCATCATGCGAGAAGTCGGAAAAAACTTGAACGACGCGAAGAAGGAAGTCGTGCGGACGGCGGAAATCATTCGTTATACGGCTGAAGAAGGAATTCGCTTCAATGGCGGCTTCATGCAAGGCGATTCATTCCCAGGTGGCTCGAAAAACAAGATGGCCATCATCAAGAAAGAAGCGCTCGGTGTCGTCCTCGCGATTTCACCGTTCAACTACCCGGTAAACTTGGCAGCTGCTAAGATTGCGCCGGCGCTCGTCACAGGAAATGCGGTAGTCTTCAAACCAGCAACGCAAGGTGCAATCAGTGGGATCAAGATGGTCGAGGCTCTTCACGATGCCGGTCTTCCAAAAGGTCTGTTGAACCTCGTGACAGGTCGCGGTTCGGTCATCGGTGACTACTTGACATCACACCCAGGGATCGACATGATCACGTTCACAGGTGGAACGGGTACGGGTCAACATTTGTCACAACAAGCGTCGATGGTACCCGTCGTACTCGAACTCGGCGGGAAAGACCCAGCCCTCGTTTTAGAGGATGCAGACTTGACGTTAGCAGCTGACCAAATTGTCAGCGGGGCGTTCTCATATTCAGGTCAACGTTGTACAGCAATCAAGCGCGTCTTCGTCCTTGAAAATCAAGCGGATGAGCTCGTCGATATGTTGAGAGAACGTGTCGCAAAACTTTCAGTCGGTTCACCGGAAGAGAACAGCTTCATCGTTCCTTTAGTTGATGCGAAGACGACGGATTATGTACAGGGTTTGATTGACGACGCCGTCAATAAAAAGGCAACGGTCGTTTACGGTAATAAGCGTGAAGGAAACTTGCTTCACCCGACATTGCTTGATCATGTGACGACAGATATGCGTGTCGCATGGGAAGAACCGTTCGGACCGGTCCTCCCGGTCATCCGTGTGAAATCACTCGACGAGATGATCGCACTCACGAATGAATCGGAGTTTGGTCTTCAGGCGAGCGTCTTCACACAAAACGTCAATAGTGCCTTCACGGTCGCTGATAAGTTAGAAGTCGGTACGGTCCAAGTGAACGGACGGACAGAACGCGGTCCAGACCACTTCCCATTCATCGGTGTCAAGCAATCGGGACTCGGCGTTCAAGGAATCGGACGTAGCCTTGAGACGATGACACGTGATAAAGTGACGGTCATCAACCTATAATATGAATCATTCATGAGGGAGAGACATCTCCCTCTTTTTTGTTTGATTGAAAACGCATCTTTCAGACGGGTATAATGGAGAAAGACAGGAAGAAGGGGTGGTGATGACGTGGCGGACTGGATTTCTAGCCAACTGGCAAGACTCGATATCCCGACACCGTTCGAAGTCGGGAACGTGAACGTATATATCGTTGAACATATGAACCGCTTCTTCATGGTCGATTGTGGACCAGACACAGAAGAGGCGTGGACCTCGTTGAACCGTCAACTTGAAGAGCTTGAACTCTCGTTGGCGGATATCGACTTTTTATTTTTGACACATCATCATGCTGATCATGCCGGACAAGCATGGCGTCTTCGCGACGCATCCATCCCCGTGTACGGGCATGAAAAGCTCGTTCGATACTTAGAGCAAACCCCAAACTTTTTGAAGCGTGGTAATCACTTTTTACATGAATTGGCCATCTCTTTCGGGGCCCCGGCTCCACTCGTGGAAAAATTACCAGACTATCGCGAAGCGCTTCGCTGGATTGGTCCGACGACTGTCACGATGACGTTCGGGGACGGGCAAGCATTGACCTCGGATGGGGCGTGGCAGACAATCCATTTACCTGGACACGCCAGTGACCAGCTCGGGTTGATTGGTCCCGGAGGAGTCTTGATTGCCGGAGATCACCTCATCGACAAGGTCGAACCAAATCCGCTCATCGAACAGCCGTATGAAGACGAAGGATTTGCATCACCCGTCATTCTCTATATCGATTCGCTTAAAAAATTACGTGGGATTGATTTAAAGCTCGTCGTCAGTGGGCACGGTGAACCGATTCACCATCCGAATGATTTAATCGAGAGTCGAATTCGCCAACGGTATGAGCGCAGTGAACAATTGCTTGCCGAATGGGAAGATGGACTTAGCGTTTTTGATTGGTCAATGAAGTTATATGGACGAAAGATGCGACGTGGGATGCCGCTCGTCTTCAGTGAAGTGTTTGCACGACTCAGTTTACTCGAGGAACGTGGCGACATCGAGAGACGTCGAGATGATCAAAAATGGATTTATACGAAGAAAGAAGTGATGTCGTGAAAAGAGTAGTCATTACTGGTGCGTCAAGCGGGCTCGGTGCCGCATTGGCGCATTCTTTTTATGAATATGGATACAACGTATTGTTGATTGGAAGAAATGAAGAACGGTTAAAAAAGATTGCCGCAACATGTGAAGGAGACTGGATGTGCGCGGATGTCGCAAAGTCAACCGCTCTCGTTCATGATGTGAGCGAACGGTTCGGGAAATTTGACGTATGGGTCAACAATGCAGGCATGGCCGAATTTGATTTTGTGACCAATCAGTCGACGGATGTGATAGAAGAAACGATGCGTGTGAACGCTCTCGCACCGATGCTGTTATCGCGAGATGTCGCCCACGTGATGGAGCGAGAGGGTATCATCGTCAACATCTGTTCACAGGCTGCGAAAGTACCGACACCTAAGTCAGCCGTCTACGCAGGGTCAAAGGCGGCACTTTTACAGTTTTCGAACGCGCTCAGGCTAGAGTTGAAGCCTCGTGGCATTCACGTCATGACGGTCAATCCAGGACCGATTGCAACGCCGTTCTTTAATCGAGCTGATAAAAGTGGTACATATGCTGAAAGTGTTCAAAGGATCATGCTTGACCCGAAACGATTGGCTGATGCGATTGTCAGAGGAAGTCGTAAGCGAAAACGTGAAATCAATGCGCCGTGGTGGATGAACGTAGGGGCGAATGTGTATGCAATCTGTCCAACCATGTTCGAAATGCTCGCAAAAAGGGGATTTGAGAAAAAGTAAAAAGGGGGATTAAGATGAGGAAATGGAGAGTACTGCTCGCAACTGTCATGCTCACATTCGTGGCAGCGTGTGGGAGTGAACAAGCAGTTGAGTTTTCGGACTCGTTTGAAAAAGCAGCAACAACGGCAGAAGGGTCGACCGTCAACCTATATATGTGGGGTGGGGACGAGGGCATCAACAGCTACATCGATGACTACGTGGCACCTCGTCTCGAGGAATCTTACAATGTCGAATTGAACCGTGTCGCGATGGATACGGCAGAATTCATCCGACAATTATCACTCGATAAGAAAGCGGACAGACAAGTCGGGACGATCGATGCCGTCTGGATCAATGGCGATAATTTCCGAAATGCGAAAGAGGCGGGTCTTCTTCGAGACGGATTGATGGAGCGTGTCCCGAACGCCGAGTTATTAAACGAAACGGCCCAACAATCAGATGCCGGCACCCCGACAGAGGACTTGGAGCTCGCATGGGGGAATGTACAATTCATCTTGCATTACGATGCTTCGAAAGTGGACAATCCTCCTCAATCGTTTGAAGAATTACGTCGCTGGACTGAAGACAATCCAGGTCGATTCACGTATCCTGAAGTCACAGATTTCACCGGGAATGCCTTCGTCCGCCATCTATTGTATGAACGATACGGTGACGAGTTGGACCAAAAAGCGACCATTGAGGATTCGTTCTGGGATGACTTGAAAGCGTGGTCTCCGAATTTGTGGAAAGACGGACAAACGTATCCAAAGACGCTCGAACAACTCGATCAGCTCTATGCATCAGGAGAAGTTTGGATGACGATGGGATTCAACGAACGCCGAGCCGAGGCGGAAGTGACGGAAGGGATTTTCCCGAAAGAGACACGCGCGCTCGTCCTCGATCACTCCATTGCCTCGACACACTTCTTAGCAGTCCCGTTCAATGCCCCGAATCCAGATGGGGCGCTCGTTCTTCTCCAAGAACTGTTGTCTCCTGAAGCACAGCTCGTCAAACAAGGACCAGACTATTGGGGAGACGGAACATCACTCGACTTAACGAAGCTTGACGTGAATGACCAACGAGCGTTTGAAGAATTAGGGGAGGGTGTCACGTACCCAGATTCGGAGCAGTTGCTCGAACGTTCGATCCCGGATTATGGACCGAATGTGATTGACATCGTCCGCGAGGAGTGGCCGCGTGTTGCGAAGTAGTGTCGCGGTGACGATCATGGTGTCCCTTCTCCCGCTCGCTGCCCTCGTCTTTCTCGGCATAGAGGCAACGGGAACGGATTGGGGCTCGCTTCTGACAGATGAGACGTGGCGCGATAGTTTCGTCACGACGCTATATGTCGTTAGCGTGTCGACCATGTTATCGCTTGTGATCGGGACATGGCTTGCAAGAACGGTCGTCAAAAAAGGTTGGCGTTTCCTATCATCTGTACTCCGACTTCCGATGTTTGTTCCTCACATCGCCGCTGCATACCTGTTTTGGTTATTGTTCACCGGAATGAACGGCATCGGATGGATTGAGGCGAACGAACGAGACTATGTCACAGTCATCCTGACCTACATATGGAAGGAGACACCGTTCGTCTTTTTAATGATGCTCGGGACATATGAGCAATTGAATCGGGGTTACGTCGAAATGGCGAAGACGCTCCAACTCTCTCCGTTTGACCAGTTCAAACATGGGGAGTTGCCGTTTCTGATGAAACCATTACTCGATTCGGCATGGATTCTAATCGCCTTTATCTCGTTCGCATACGAGGTCCCGGCATTGCTCGGCGTGACATACCCGAAACTCATCGGTGTCCTCGCATATGAACGACTGTCGACTGGACTCTATTTAGAGGCGACAGAGCCTTATGCGGTCGCCCTCATGTGGACATGTCTTGTCGGAATCGGCGTATTCCTATCTTACGTATTGACCGCATCCATACGACGACGAATTGAACGTGGGGTGAGACGATGATTCGACAAGGGCTTCTCATCTGTTTGACGTTCATCCCGTTTATCAGCCTCTTTTTCGTAGTCCCGACAATCGAAATCGAGAACAGCATGGCAATCGTTCATACGATCGGATTGGTTGTGATTTTATCTGGGATCAACGTGTGGCTCGCGATGATGTGTGCGTGGTGGCTACTGTGGACAGATTCCAAATGGAAACATGTCATCGAATGGCTCGTCTTTTTACCATTGTTCATTCCGATGCTGGCCACATTGTTTGGCCTCTATCTGATCTTGGCGGAAGTTGGTCTGATTGGGACGTATGTCGGCGTCACCCTTGCTCTGCTCGTCGTGACGATTCCCTACTCAATCCGCCTCGCCTACAACGGAATGGCGGTCATCGGTCGACCACTTTTGGAACAAGCTAGGATTCTGCCATCGAGACGGCGAGTCATCTACGTGTTGTATCCGCTCTTTTCTAGATTGATGCGGACCATCGCGTTGTTCACGACCGTCATTTTGCTCAGTCAATTCGCGCTGATCCAGTTGATTGGTGCAGGATTGATTCCGACCGTGACGACAGAACTGTATCAATCTTATGCGGGAAACAATTGTGGTCTCGCTCTCTCGAACACATGGATGCTCATCCTATTCCCCGTTCTCCTCTATTTCCTGCTCTCAGGATGGGATCGGTATATGGTGCGTATGCTGAAAGGACGTCTTCAATGAGTTTGAATGTACAAAATCTATATAAACAATTTGGAACGAAACAAATACTAAATGGTGTCGACTTCGAGGTTAAACCTCACGACATTCACGCAATCGTCGGTGTGAGTGGTTCAGGGAAATCGACGATTCTACGAATCATCGCAGGTCTTGAGTCGACTGACAGCGGCGACGTGAAATGGAATCACCGTTCTTTAATCCCTATCCCTGCGCATAAACGGCGCGTGACGATGCTATCGCAAACGGCTTTATTGTTCCCACATTTGACAGTCGGAGAGAATGTCACGCTCGTGACTCGAGAGCGTTCTCGTAAGCAAGCCGAACATTGGCTACGAGTCGTTCAACTCGGTGACCGATATGATGCCGAGATACACGAACTGTCTGGTGGCGAACAACAACGGGTCAGTCTTGCCCGAGCTTTAGCGGCTGAACCAGAACTACTGTTATTAGATGAACCCTTTACAAACCTTGATCCCAAACTCAAGCTCGACTTGCAGCGTTTTATCCGGGACTTAGTGAAAGAACTCAACTTGACGGCGGTATTGGTCACTCATGATCGGGAAGAAGCGATGCTCATGGCAGACCAGGTGACGCTGATTGATGAAGGCAAGGTGACACGTACGGGGACGGTTGCGGAGTTATACGATACGGCCCCTGGATTCGGTGACTTTGTCATGCTCGATGGAGAACTGCGACCGTTGTCTGAAGTGGAGGTATCCGAAGCGACTGGTGTGTCGGTTCAGTTGATGAAGAAAATTTATCGATTCGGTCAATGTTTCGGGGAATATCAGTTCAAGGATGGACGATCCGTCATGTTACCGACGTGTGAAACGTACCAAACTGGAATGATTTATCGAATTAAACGAAAGGAGGAATAGTATGCTCGATACATACGGAAGTCGTTACGTTCAACCGGTCATCGAGCGTGGAGCGAATCGATTGCTCAAATGGAATTTCACGCCGAACGAAGTGACAGTACTTGGAGGAATCATCGGAATCTCGACCGGAATCTTTATCTATAATGATATGCACTGGACTGCCGTCATCTTACTGTGGCTATCTGGCTTGTTTGATGTTTTAGATGGGACGATGGCTCGAAAGTCGAAAACGAGTGGGTTTGGAACGGTGCTTGACCTCGTCTTGGACCGATTCGTCGAATTGTCGGTCGTGATTGCCCTTGCCCTTCGTTACCCGGAATATATGCCTATTTTTCTCATTCTGATTGCTTCATTTGTGATCGCCATGACACTGTTCCTAGCTGTCGGTGCGAGTAGTTCAAAGCGCTCAGAGAAGACGTTTTACTATCAGCCAGGAATTATCGAGCGAACAGAGTGCTTCATTTTGTTCACGTTGATGATTCTCTTCCCGAACTGGGTCGGCGGGATTGCTCTTATCTTTTTATTGCTTGAAGTCATGACAATCACACAACGATTCATTGAGGCACGGAGGATTTTGCGATGAAACCGAAGTTGGTGTTGGCCGGACTTGGACACGGACAGCTAGAAATTCTCGATCGTATTGAGGAGATATGCAAACATTATGATGTTCGCTTCATCGGAGACTGCCAGACGATTTATACAGGTGCGTTTCCACAAGTGATTGCCGGGCTCATGGATTCAGCTACGGTCCGATCACCTCAACTAAAGCCGGTCGCAAAGCGGGTGCTCTCGATTGACCCGATTCAGCAGACGGTTCAAACAGAAAACGGAATGTTTGAATACGATCAACTCGTTTTAGCCACCGGTGCGAAAAGTCGGGGAATCGGCACGCCACTTAAACCGATGTCACAAGCTTTACTCGACCAAATCGAATCGAGTTCACAAGTGACCATCGTCGGAGGCGGGAAGGCCGGCGTAGAATTGGCGTTCACGTGTGCTCGTACAAAGAATGTGACGCTGTATGCAAAAGAGATATTACCAGACGTCTCGGTCCATACTAGAAAGCACATCGAGCGATTGTTAGTCAGAACAGGGGTCATGGTCGTCAAACAGGCGTATCATGCAGACGCATCGGAAGGGCTCTTATTGGATGCGACGGGGGTCGTTCCCGTGGGATGGTGGGCCGAATCAGGGCTTGCAAAACCTGAGAGTTTTATAGAGGTAGACAAATATTTACGTCATCATCATTTTACAAATATATATGTAACAGGAGATATGGCATCCTGCTTAAATGGTGGCGTCGATGCTGTTAGGTCAGGGCGCTATGTCGGCAAACGGTTACTAGAGGAAACAAGTCGACCATTTCGGAGACGTCAATCGATGAATATTTTACTAACGACACCAGGGCGCGCCTTGCTAACATATGGAAAGTTTACATGGCATGGTCGGATTCCATATTATATGAAGCGCTCGATTGACTCGCGGTATGTTCGGCATTACAAGTAGTTGGGGGTTCGAACCGTTATTCGCTTAAAAGATGGCCAATCACGTCGTTCGATTCCGATTCAACGAGTACTTGTGGAATCTCGACCGTACGCTGTAAATCAGACGGAAATGTGACGAGCCAGGCACGTGTTCCTTCAAAACGTGAATCAAATAAGTCATAACGATTATCGACTGTAATGGATTGAATCGTAGCCTGTCTCCCGTTTTCATCGGTAGGTAGCCAATTCTTATTGTGTAGATAGGTCACTGCACTTTTGATGATTGCCGTTTCATCATCAGATTGTATGGATGGTGAGGTAGATGGTTGTATGCAGCCGACCAACATCATGATGGTGAAACAGAGTGGGGTGAAGAGGCGTATAAGCATCATGTTCATTCCCCTTTCTCATTTGGTTATTTCTTACAGTATAATTGAGGATGACAGAGGTGTGTGCAAAAATTCCTGCAGTCGAATGGGCTGCAGGAATCAGGTCATGCTTGGATCGTATCGAGGAATGAACGAATTTGCATCTCCGTCTTGGCGTTTGCCGAGTGGAGGTGTTCTTGTTTTACCCCGTCTTTATAGTATAGAAGTGAAGGGATGCCGCGAACTTCTTGCGCATCAGATAGCTCTGGGAGTTCGTCGCGGTCGACGATGTGCCAGTTAAATTGTGGATAGTCCTTGACGAGCTCATCGACATACATGTCTAGACGTTTACAGTCCGGGCACCATGATGTAGTGAAGACCACCATTCCGTGATCTTTTGTGGCTTCGTCAAATTGTTGTGATGAATGAATCGGTTGCATAGACAACTCTCCTTTCTTCTATCTATTTTGTCGGGTTTTTAACGGGTCGTCAACAGATTGGCATTCTCGAAACCGTTTGAGAATGTGATACACTAATAAAAATAGCATGAGAAGGAAAAGGTGATGGATATGGCGTTACGTCACGCATTGCTCGGGTTATTGACCCATCAGCCTGCGACCGGGTATGCCTTGAACGCGACGTTCAAGGCACAGATGATTCATTTTTGGAACGCCCACCATACACAGATTTATCGGGAACTGTTAAAGATGGAAGAAGAAGCACTCGTTTCGGCGGAACATGTCTCACAACAGGAGTTGCCAGACAAAAAAATCTACTCCATCACGGATCAAGGACGTGAGGAGTTAATCAATTGGTTACGTCAACCAACGTCGTTCCAACCGAAAATGAAGGATGAAAACCTCTTACGGGTCAGTTTGCTTCAATTGTTGCCGGTTGAAGAAGCGGTCCGGTACATCGAAGAGACAAAGGCGCACCATGAGCAGGTCGCACAACAGATTCGACTATTTCAAGAAGAACATCAATCGGACGAGGATACACTTGGCTATTTGCTGACGAGCGAGTATGCGATCCGAATGATGGAGAACTATGCCGGATGGGCGGATTGGGCGATTGAACAGATTCAAGCACGCAACGAAAAACACGTGACCTGAGCGGATCAGGTCACGTGTTTTGTGTATGGGTGAACCGGTAAACGAGCGAGTAAGCGATCAAGCACTTCATCATCGGTTTTGGTCTCAAATGAACGAATCGTTTCGTTCAATTGCTTGACTGAAGAGGCGCCTGGTAAGACGACGTCACAGAACCGTTTTGCAGCTTCGAGTGCATAGGCTTGAATCGGTGTCGGCATCATCGCCAATTCACTTGCGAGGTCCTCTTTTCGCCACGTCTCAAATCCCTTATCTCCGAGACGCGTCTCCCATTCATCCGTTAATAGGCCTTTGGCAAGAACCCCTCGACCGACGATGGGGATTGAAATGTTGAGCGTCTCTGCCCGGCGGTCGAGTAGGGAATACGGTGTCATGAGAACATCGAGGGTACCGGATTTGACCCAATGGTTGATGACGTTCGGACGAATCGACGAGAGTCCGATTTGTCGGATTAGACCATCTCGTTTTTGTTTTTGTGCCCATTCAATCGTTGCGTCGAGGTCATCCTCGAGCGTGCCGCCATGTATATAATATAAATCCAGATAATCGGTTTTCAATCGCTCGAGCGATCCGTGCAATGCTTCCTCTAAATAGGACGGATCAGGATTCCAACGCATGCCCTCCTCAGTCAATTCGTTGCCACCTTTACTCGCCAAAAATAAGTGTTGTCGCTCTTGACCCAACGTTTCCCCAATTACACGCTCGACAGCTTGTCGTTCATAGACGTCTGCCGTATCGATATGGCGAATCCCCGATTGAATGGCCGTTTCCAGGATATTCTTTGCCTCTTTCTCCCCATGTTTCAAAATCGTCATCGTTCCGAGTCCGAGTTCACTCATTTGGATTCCTCCTTGTTCGAAATGTAGGTTTGACTCATAATCAGAGTATATCGAAAAGTGAGGAGTAATCATATGGAAGAAAAAACGATTGAGCGGGAAGTCATTTATCAAGGCAAAATCTTCGATGTGGAAAAGCATGTCGTTTCCCTTCCGAACGGAAACACGTCTGTACGTGAACTCGTCTATCATAACGGAGCCGTCGCTGTACTCGTCATTGATGAATCGGACAACATCGTCATGGTGGAGCAGTACCGAAAAGCGTTTGAATCGATGTCGCTTGAGATTCCAGCCGGTAAGTTGGAAAAAGGCGAAGAGCCGATGGCGAGTGCCGAGCGCGAGCTAAAAGAGGAGACGGGCTACACGGCGGAATCGCTTGAAAAGATTTTTTCTTTCTACGGGGCACCCGGGTTCTGCAGTGAGCGGGTCGATGTATATGTCGCAAAAGGGTTATCTGCCGGTGAGATGAATTTAGACGAAGATGAATTTTTAAATGTGAAACGATACTCATTTGATGAAGCCGTCGATTTACTGGACCGAGGCATCATTACCGACGCCAAGACAATTATGGCAATCCAATGGTGGCAATTGTCTAGATTGAAATAATTCTAATCTAAGTACTTATATGATAAACTTACATAGTAATGATTTTAAATTGAAAATTGAGTAAAACTTCGGTATGCTTTCAGTAGTGAACTATGTAAAGAGGGGGCGCCTTATGGAAACGCGAATTGAACGAATTAAACAGCAATTGAGCGCCAAAGGATATAAATTAACACCACAACGTGAATCGACGGTACGTATCTTACTTGAGAATGAGAGTGACCATTTAAGTGCGGAGAACGTCTTCATGCTCGTGAAAAGCATCGCACCAGAAATTGGACTCGCAACGGTATATCGCACATTAGAATTATTGACAGAGCTCGGCGTGGTCGATAAAGTCAACTTCGGTGACGGGGTTGCACGTTTTGATTTACGTCCTGAAGGGGCAAATCATTCGCACCACCATCTCGTCTGCGTCGAATGCGGCTCGGTCGAGGAAATCATGGAAGACTTGCTCGTCGATGTTGAGAAAAAAGTCGAGAGCAAATATGAGTTTTTGATTAAAGACCACCGCTTGACGTTTCACGGCATCTGTAAAGTGTGCCAAGCAAAAGGCGTCACACTCGAAGGTCATAAAGCAGTCATCAACGGTTAAAGTAGTAAGGACAGACGACCCCAACAGGTCATCTGTCCTTTTTCAATGTGTGATAGATCGCTCATATATTTAAGTTGTTTGTAGTATATCGGTTCTCATTCGAACATGCCAGAAAAATAAGAAATCTGAGATGTATTTTTGTCACGTAAACGTTCACAAAAAAGTGAATAAAAAATGAGGTCAGACATCTTCACAACAGTTTACATAAGTGATATGCTGTAAGCGTATTCAGGTGAAACAAGGAAGGAGGAGGGTATGATGCGTTCGCATATCGAGTCATTTCTTCAATACATGACAGTTGAAAAGCGGATGTCCGCGAATACGAGACAGGCGTATGCGAGCGATTTGACGCAGTACGCATCGACCTTGACCCAACTTGGGGTAGAAGAGTGGAATGAAGTGACACGTTCGCATATCGTCAAACATATCGAAGAACTGTCACAGGCGGGGCGAGCCTCGTCTTCATTGAGACGAGCTGTCAGTTCAATCCGGATGTTACATCATCATCTCAAAATGACCGGAGTCACGACGACCGATCCGTCTCTTTACCTAGAATCCCCAAAAGCAGAAAAGCAACTTCCGGACACGTGGTCACAAACGGAAGTCGAGCGACTGTTGGACAGCGTCCCAACGTCGGACCCGCTCTCACTACGAGACCGGGCCATGCTGGAGTTGCTTTACGGAACGGGGATGCGGGTCAGTGAACTTTTAGGTTTGGATTTGGATGATTTGCAGTTCGAATTGGGGTATCTACAATGTGAAGGGAAAGGCGAGCGCGCACGAATCATCCCGGTATCCTCGGTCGCCCAAAGTTTCGTCGAGCGTTATATCCAACAAGCTCGTAACGGACTTGGCGGTAGAGAGACCGAAGCGCTCTTTTTAAACGGCCGAGGAGGGCGGCTCAGTCGTCAAGGATTCTGGAAGATGATCAAACGACGAGCCAAACTTGCTGGAATTGAAAAAGAGATCACACCGCACGTACTCCGTCATTCTTTTGCGACACACCTTCTCGAGAACGGTGCGGATTTACGCGCCATTCAACAGATGCTCGGTCATGCGGATTTAGCGACGACGCAAGTGTATACACACGTCAACAAATCACGATTGCATGATGTGTATCGTAAGCATCACCCTCGTGCCTAGACACCGAAAAGGAGGAATTTTTTGTGAAGAAGTTTAAACGTATTTTCTTAGTCGTCATGGACTCGGTCGGTATCGGTGAAGCACCAGATGCTGAACAGTTCGGTGACAAAGGGGCCGACACGCTCGGGCATATCGCGCGTGAACATAACGGATTGAACATGCCGAACATGGGTAAACTTGGACTTTCGAATATCAAGCCGATTCAAGGCATCGATGCATCGGATGCACCGAGTGCGTATGGTCGCATGGAAGAAATCTCAGCTGGTAAGGATACGATGACAGGACATTGGGAAATCATGGGTCTTCATATCGATACACCATTCCGTGTATTCGAGGAGTTCCCTGATGACTTGATTCACCGCCTCGAAGAGTTCAGCGGACGTAAGATCATCGGAAACAAACCGGCGTCCGGAACAGAAATTTTGGACGAACTCGGTGAAGAGCATGTCGAGACTGGCGCTCTGATTGTCTATACATCAGCCGACTCAGTCCTTCAAATCGCAGCACACGAGGACATCGTGCCGGTTGATGAGTTGTACCGAATCTGCGAATACGCTCGTGAAATCACACGCGAAGATCCATACATGCTCGGACGAATCATCGCTCGCCCGTTCATCGGGACACCAGGAGCATGGGTCCGTACGGCGAACCGTCACGACTACGCCTTGAAACCATTCGGCAAGACCGTCATGAACACGCTCGAGGAAGCTGGGAAAGAGGTCATCGCATTAGGGAAGATCAGCGATATTTACGATGGTGAAGGCGTGACAAAAGCGGTCCGCACGAAATCGAACATGGACGGCATGGACAAATTGGTCGAGTCGCTCGAGGAAGACTTCGAAGGACTCTGCTTCTTGAACTTGGTCGACTTCGACGCATTATTCGGTCATCGTCGTGACCCGGAAGGTTATGCGGTCGCGCTTGAAGAGTACGACGCTCGCCTACCGGAAGTGATGGAGCGTCTTCGTGAAGATGACCTGCTCATCATCACGGCTGATCACGGAAATGATCCTGTTCATGCTGGGACAGACCACACGCGTGAATACGTTCCGCTCATCGTTCATCACAACGGAGCGAAGGCAGTCGATTTGGGTATTCGCGGAACATTCGCGGACATCGGGGCGACGGTCGCTGACAACTTTGACGTCGCGGCACCATCACACGGAAAGAGTTTCTTAAACGAAATTTGAGGAGGCAATATTCATGGTAAATTGGAACGAAACAAAAGCGTTTTTGCAGGAGCGTATGGGCAGTACACCAGAAATCGGACTCATTCTCGGGTCAGGACTCGGAGTCCTCGCGGACGAGATTGAGAACCCGGTCGCCATTCCATATGAGGAGATCCCACACTTCCCGGTATCGACAGTTGAAGGACATGCGGGGCAACTCGTGTTCGGTGAGCTCGAAGGGAAACGGGTCGTCGCCATGCAAGGACGGTTCCACTTCTATGAAGGATACTCGATGGAACAAGTGACGTTCCCTGTACGTGTCCTCAAGCTGATTGGTGTCGAGACTCTCATCGTCACGAACGCGGCAGGCGCATGTAACGAGTCATTCAACCCAGGCGACTTGATGATCATCACAGATCATATCAACTTCTTCGGTACGAGCCCGCTCATCGGGAAGAACGCGAGTGAATTCGGAACACGTTTCCCTGACATGTCAGAAGCGTACGATAAAGAGCTCGTGAAATTGACAGAACGCGTCGCGTCAGACCTTGGACTTTCTGTACAAAAAGGGGTTTACTTCGGAAACACAGGTCCTACGTACGAAACACCGGCTGAAGTCAAAATGGCCCGTCTTCTCGGGGGAGACGTCGTCGGGATGTCGACTGTTCCAGAAGTCATCGTCGCGCGTCATTCGGATATGCGCGTCCTCGGGATTTCGTGTGTCTCGAACATGGCAGCAGGTATCTTAGATCAACCACTCAACCATGAAGAAGTCATCGAAACGACAGAGCGCGTTCGTCAAGACTTCCTCTCTCTCGTACGTGGCACGATTAAAAGCATGTAAGTAACTTAATTTTAGGAGGACGACAGTTATGCGTATGGTCGATTTGATTTTAAAGAAACGTAACGGTGGAGAATTGAACGAAGAGGAGATTCGCTTCGTTGTCGAAGGTTTCACGAACGAATCAATCCCTGACTATCAAATGTCAGCCTTATCGATGGCCATCTATTTTAACGGGATGACTGAAAACGAGACGGCTGCCTTGACGATGGAAATGGTGAAGTCGGGAGATACGATCGACCTTTCCAATATCGAAGGGAAAAAAGTCGACAAGCACTCAACGGGCGGCGTCGGTGACAAGATCAGCTTGATTGTGGCACCACTCGTTGCTTCAATCGGCATCCCTGTCGCGAAGATGAGTGGTCGCGGTCTCGGTCACACAGGTGGTACGATCGATAAGCTCGAATCATTCCCAGGGTTCAACGTAGAATTGACGGAAGAGCAGTTCACGAAACAAGTAAACGATATCAAGATGTCGATCATCGGTCAGACAGGGAACTTGACACCTGCGGATAAGCGCTTGTACGCACTTCGCGACGTCACGGCTACGGTCGAGTCGATTCCGCTCATCGCAAGTTCAATCATGTCGAAGAAGATTGCAGCTGGAGCGGACAGCATCGTCCTCGACGTCAAGACAGGTTCTGGTGCGTTCATGAAATCGTTTGATGATGCGAAAGCCCTCGCGGAAGAAATGGTAGCGATCGGGAAAAACGTCGGTCGTAAGACGGTAGCGGTCATCACGGACATGGACCAACCACTCGGTTTTGAAATCGGGAACGCGAACGAAGTGAAAGAAGCGATTGAAGTCCTCTCAGGTAAAGAAGTCGAAGATTTGAAAACAATCGCGCTCACGATCGCTGGACATATGGCTGTCCTCGGTGAATTCTATCCGACGTTTGAAGAGGCGTATGCCGACCTTGAAAAGCGCATTGCAGATGGTCATGCCCTCGAGGTGTTCCGCAAGTTCGTCGAAGCACAAGGTGGCGACGCATCACTCGTAGATGATGTGACGAAATTACCACAAGCTTCATATGAGACGACATTCGTCGCAAAAGAAGCAGGTTATGTCGAGTCGATCATCGCAGACGAAGTGGGTGTTGCGGCGATGCTTCTCGGTGCAGGACGCGCGACAAAAGAAGACAAAATCGATTTCGCGGCAGGCATCACGCTTGAGAAGAAAGTCGGCGACCGTGTCGAGGCAGGCGATGTGATCGCGGTACTCCGTTCGAACATCGAAGACATGTCTTCTGCCATCGAGCGTTTAGACCATGCGTATACGATCGGTGCAACGAAACCAGAGGCACGTCCACTCGTTCACGCAGTGATTCAATAAGGCAGAACGTCTGTTTCCACAAAAAAGTGGAGACAGACGTGTTTTTTTGATAAGATGGGTAATGTGAGTGTCAAACAGCAGGATACATATTATGAAAAAGGGGTTGCTTGAAACATGAAAAAAGGTTCTATGAAACTTGAAAATGGCGAAATGATTGAATTTGATTTATTCCACGGTGAAGCACCGATCACGGTCGAAAACTTCGAAAAACTTGCGAACAGTGGGTTTTACAACGGATTGACGTTCCACCGTGTCATCCCTGGCTTCGTCAGCCAAGGTGGTTGCCCACAAGGAACTGGAATGGGCGGTGCAGGCTATACGATTCCTTGTGAGACATCGACATCGTTCCCGCACAAACATGAAGCGGGTTCTCTTTCAATGGCCCACGCAGGTCGTAACACAGGGTCTTCACAGTTCTTCATCGTCCATGAGCCACAACCGCATTTGGATGGTGTCCATACGGTATTCGGTAAAGTGACATCTGGTCTTGAGCATGCCGTCAAACTTCGTCAAGGTACGAAGATGGCAGAAGTGAAGGTTTGGGACGAGAATTGATTTTTGCCTGAAGGGTATGGCACAATGAACCATGTCTCTCACGTGTTCACGTCGTGAAACTTGAATGACAAAAGGTGGTGAACCCAGCGATGCTGGTCAAATATAAACGTTCTTATGAAAAGACGGCGATGGGTCTACTAGCATTCTCATGCAGTGACAAATCTCCGCTAAGCTTGCTTGAACTCGTCCGATCGTATGACGAGGAGGAATCGAAGTTCCTCTATTTGTGGAAAGTCGGTGAAGACTTCGTTGGTATCATTGGTATGGAGCAACAAGGGACGACAATGGTCATCGACCATATCGCCTTGTCGCCATCATTCCGTGGCGAGAAACGTTCTTACGAGCTTTTAGACGAGGTAAGAAACGTCCTTCCACTTGATTTGACGCTAACCGGTACAGGCAAGACGGGCGATTTATTGGATAAATGGAATCAATTAGTCGTCTGACGATAAAAACCCCTGCAATCACGACTCTGTGACTGCGGGGGTTTTGCATGTACTTCAAGAGGGGCTGGCGGAATTCCTCGTGCGTTGCCGTTCTAAAAGTGCCAGCTCCCGTTCCGTGATGACCTCACTCCGATCACGGTGAAGATGCTTATGAACGAGTTCCTCGAACGACAGGTCCGTTGCAGGAAACGTCGATTTCAGTGATTCGACCGTGTCACGAACATCCTGTTGTAATGGGAGCTTAGCGCGAAGCGGCCATTCATCAAGTTGTGCGACGAAGGAGTCGACGTCAAGACCGAGCTCATTTAAATAAGGGGAAGCGATGTCGATCTTTCGGCGTAAGAGTCGCAAGCTCTTTTTCGCGCCGATGAGATTGTCACGCCGGAGGTGATAGTGGATGACGGCGTATTGGATGAGTGCCGCATAGCCGTGATGACTGCGTCCGTCTGCCTGCCACGCCTCTTCTAATACCTCATGACATTCGAAATAATCGGCATGACATTCAAAAAGCAACGTATAATGAATAAAAGGGGTCATGAATCAATTTTCTCCTTTCGTGTCCACGGTGTTATAAAACATGTTATACTAAAGCGCAAAAATGTAAAATGGCAGGTGTCTCTATGGAAGCCTATAACGTTAAAATTGATACGTTCGAAGGTCCACTCGACCTGTTGCTCCATTTGATTGGGAAAATGGAGATTGATATCGTCGACATTTCCGTGGCAGAAGTCACTGACCAGTATGTCGGCTATATTCGCACGATGCAAAAATTTGAACTCGATGTGGCCAGTGAATACTTGGTCATGGCGGCGACGTTGCTCCAATTGAAGAGCAAGCAATTGTTACCGCCAGTGCCGGTCGAGGATGAAGAGGTTCCAGACTTCAGTGAGGAACCGACACGTGAAGGTCTCATTCGTCAATTGATTGAATACAAAGCATATAAAGAAGCGGTCGTCTTCATGCGTGAACAAGAAGAACACCGTCTTGAATTGTATACGCGACCGGGTGAAGATTTGACGACGTATATGTCTGAAGAGGTGTCTAAGTATGACGGACCACTCAACTTCTCGGATCTTCTTCACGCCTATTCGAAGATGATTGAACGGAAACGTTGGAAAGAACGACGCAAAAAGACGATCAAGCGGGAAGAGCGTACGCTTGAAGAGCAGATGACGCGTCTTCATGAACACGTATCGTCGACGAAACAAACGTCGTTTTTCGCCTTTTTTGTTGAACGACCGAACGTCTCAGATCTCGTCGTGACGTTTATGGCGCTTTTGGAGCTGATCAAGTTGCGAATCGTCGAAACGAAACAACTCGACCAAGATATTCAAATCTCATTCATTGAAGCGTCAAAGAAAGGGGATGAAGCGGTTGCTGTCTTATGAGACGATTATTGAAGGATTGCTGTTCGTCGTCGGTGACGAAGGAATGGAAGTACGCGCGCTCGCCGAAACGCTTGATATCTCAGAAGCTGCGGCACGAGAACAGCTCAGTAAGCTGGAGGCATCGTTCAAGTCATCGAATCGACCGTTTCAGCTCATGGAATCGGCAGGTGTCTATAAGCTCGTGACCGTTCCGGACGTCTCCCCGTACATTCAGAAATATGTCGGGACGATGGCAGAGCAGGCGCTCTCACGTGCAGCGATGGAGACGCTTGTCATCATCGCCTACAAACAGCCTGTCACACGAGCGGATATCGAAGAGATTCGCGGAGTCAAAGTCGAACGGGTCATCCATACGTTGTTATCGAAAGGATTGATTGAATCAGCTGGCCGCGCGAAGACGATTGGTCGTGCCAAGCTGTATCGTACGACAGAGCACTTCCTCGACCATTTCGGGTTCAACTCACTCGAGGAACTGCCACCATTAACATTTGAGGATGAACTGACAGACGAAGGCGATTTGTTCTTCGGTCAGGAATCACCGAAGCAAGAAGAGAGATTGGAGAAGGATTAATTATATGGAACGTTTGCAAAAAGTAATCGCACAAGCGGGGGTCGCCTCGCGTCGGAAAGCGGAAGAAATGATTTTGGATGGTCGCGTCCGTGTCAATGGAAAAGTCGTCCGTGAACTCGGGACGAAAGTTGGACCGAAGTCGGAGATTGAAGTCGATGGCGTCAAAATCGAACAAGAAGAGCATGTCTACTATTTACTCTATAAACCAAGTGGCTACGTTTCGACGGTCGATGATGACAAAGGACGTAAAGTCATCACAGACCTCGTCCCGCCAGGAGCACGTGTATTCCCGGTCGGTCGTCTCGACTACAACACGACGGGACTCATCATCTTGACGAACGATGGCGAGTTCTCGAACATGATGACGCACCCGAAATATAAAATTCAAAAGCGTTATGTGGCAAAAGTGAAGAACATCCCATCATACTTGGCCATCAAACAGCTTGAATCTGGCGTCGAACTCGATGACGGATTTAAAACAGGAAGTGCGAAAGTGAAGATGAAGTCTGTAGACCAGAAGAAGAACACAGCCATCCTCGAAATCGTCATCTCGGAAGGTCACAATCGTCAAATCCGTCGGATGGTGGAAGCAATTGGTTCAGAGGTCATCAAACTGAAGCGTGAACAGTTCGGTTTCTTGACGCTCGACGGTCTGAACACGGGCGACTGGCGTGAACTTTCACATAAAGAAATCAGTAAGCTTCGGGAACTTGCGAACCCTACCGTTCCACCGAAACCACGAGGCAAAAAGAAGAAAAAATAACAACAAAAAATCGTCCTGAAATAGGATGATTTTTTTGATTGTGTAGATTATGTGACAAAAAAATGAAAAAAGTCTGTTAATGTGCGTTTTTAATGTTTTTTCAGTACAATAGCAACTGAAGGATGGTGTGAAAACGATGACAAAAGATCAACAAAAAGACGACCGGATGGAACAAGCGGTCGCAAAAAAGAAAAAGAGGTCATTTTGGCGGATGATGATCATGACGGTCGTTCTCTTCGCGGGAGCGGTCACGATCATGCAGACATTCGATCAAGCGGGTAACGATGGACGCATCGAGGCGGGCGACGAGGCACCGAACTTCAAGCTCGTCACCCTCGACGGTTCGACCTTGTATGAGCGAGACAACTACGAAGGGAAAGGGATGCTCTTAAACTTCTGGGGTACGTTCTGTGAACCGTGTAAGAAAGAGATGCCGGTCGTACAAGAAAACTATGCGACACTTCAAGACATGGGTGTCGATTTTTGGGCCGTGAACGTCGGAGAGACACCGCTTCGTGTCGATAATTTCATCAATGACCTCGGTGTCGGGCTCGACTATCCGATTTTGATGGATACCCAGAGCGAAGTCGAAGGAGCGTATGGCATTTATAACCTACCCGTCACATTCGTCATCGATGGTGAAGGGAACGTAATTGAAAAGTATGAAGGTGAACTCACGAAAGAGAAATTGATGGAGCTAGCCGAGAAGTCATTGTAAGCGAACGGGGGACGCACAGATGCTAGATATGAAATACGAAGGCGCTGATTTACGGTCGAAGCGTCGTCCGAAATCGATCATTGACCGTGTGTGGAACTTCTTTGCATCGGTCAAAGTGGGGTTGTGGTTAATTGCATTGATTATTGTCGGTTCGGCAATCGGAACAATCTTTCCTCAAGAAATGTACATCCCACAACAGTTACCGCCTGAACAATATTATATGGAGGAGTATGGAACACCGGGTTCTATTTATTACGCCCTCGGATTCCATAACCTATACACATCGTGGTGGTACATCAGCCTGATCGTCATGTTGACGCTCTCACTCGTCGTCGTGTCGATTGACCGTGGGGTTCCGCTCTATAAAGCGCTTAAAAAACAACCGGTCAGACGGACAGAACGTTTTATGAAGGGGCAACGTCTCTTCGGACAAGGTGATGGGACAGAGGCTCAAATTGACGAGATTGCAGTCGCTTTTAAAAAGAAACGATATACCGTCAAACGGGACGGCGATGCCCTATTAGCGGAGAAGCATCGTTTCGGTCGTTGGGGCCCTTACGTCAACCACCTCGGACTTGTCATCTTCTTCCTAGGGGCGATGCTGCGAGTGTTCCCTGCATTCCATACGGATACGCTCGAATGGGTGCGTGAAGGCGACACGGTGTCGCTAGAGGCGACTGACGGCGAGTACTACTTACGGAACGACCAGTTCATTCTTGAGATGTACGACCCTGAAAACAATGAGGAGGACGCGAAGTTTGCGGCCGCCATTGAAAAAGCAGGAGCCGTTCCTAAAAATTATGAGACAGAGTTGACGTTATTCAAAAAGACGGGAACGAACGAGGACGGATCGCCGCAACTCGAGCAAGTCGATGTCGGTTCGACGAAAGTCAACCACCCGTTTAAGTTCGATAAATTTGAAGTGTATCAGGAACAATATTCAAGTCGTCCAGAGTTCTTATCGATGTCGTTCATGTTGGCAGATAAAGAAACCGGCGACGAATATGGTCCGTTCAAAGTTGATTTGGAGAATCCGGAGAAGTCTTATGAGCTCGATGGGGTCACCGTCACGTTGAAAGATTTGTATCCAGACTTTGAAGTGAAAGATGGACAACCGAATACGAAATCACCACGTGCACTGAATCCGGCCTTCTTCTTCAACGTTGAATCACCTGAAGGAGAAACGGAGTCGAATTTGATCGGCATTCGTCTGAATGTCGCTGATGAAGAGAACCGCTACGATGTCCAGTTTGCAGGTACAGAGATGGCGAGCACGAGTGGTTTACGTGTGAAGAGTGACTCCACCTATCCGATTTTGATCGTCGGTGCCACGATCTTTATGATCGGTATTGCGATGGGCATGTACTGGCCACACCGTCGCGTTTGGATCCGTCGTCATGAAGAGGGCGTGCTTGTCGCCGGTTTTACGAATAAAAACCCGTCCTCGCTCCGTCGTGAAGTGTCGCCGCTATTAGAACAAACTGGCTTACCGATGTGGGAAGACCAGGCGAGATTCACAGAGAAGTCGGAGAACGAGTCAACAGATGAAAGAGGGGAATCTTGATGGAATGGATTGAATGGAGCAGCCGAATGCTGTTTATCGCGTTCTTCCTGTACGCAATCTCGACGGTTCTCTTTACGATTGCCGTCAGCGGTATGCGTAAAGATCGAAACGTCAACCGTGTTGCCTATGGGAAATACGCCTTTATCTTGGCAATCATCGGCTTTGTCGCTCAAATGACATATTTCTTTATGCGCTGGGCAGGTGTCGGCTATGCGCCGGTATCAAACTTGTACGAATATACGACGTTCTTCGGTATGATGATGGTACTTGGGTTCCTCGTCGTATATGGAATTTATAAAAATGATGTACTCGGCTTGTTCGCGATGCCGGTGGCGTTACTCGTCATCGCCTTCGCCTCAATGTTCTCGAGTGAGGTCGCACCGCTCATCCCGGCACTCAACAGTGTATGGCTGAAAATTCACGTTACGACGGCTGCGCTCGGACAAGGGATTTTGGCCATTAGTTTTGCATCGGGCCTCATTTTCTTATTGAACGAAACATCGATGAAAGAACAGTCTAAGTCACGGACGTGGCTCGAAGTGACGATGTTTGTCCTCATGTGCACGCTCGGCTTCATCATCGTCTCGATGTTATTCAAGGGAATCGGTGCCGGAGGTGTCGTCGAGTTCACGAACGACCGCGGTCAAGCAGAGACGTATGAATATTTCATGCCGATCTTGTTCGTCCCAGAAGGGGCACAACTCGTGTCTGGCGCGAGTGGCTTGTCACTCGAGCTCCCGAACTGGATCAATACACTCAAGTTGAACACGCTCATCTGGTCGGTCATTGGCGGAATTGTAATCTATGTGTTGATCCGCTTTGTCATCTTGCGCAAACGCGTCGCTGAAGCGCTCCAACCCCTTGCAAAAAAAGTCGATCTCGACCTTGCTGATGAAATCAGCTATCGCTCGGTCGCGATTGGATTACCGGTCTTTATCCTTGGTGGTCTGATCTTTGCGATGATTTGGGCACAGATTGCCTGGAACCGTTTCTGGGGATGGGACCCGAAAGAAGTTTGGGCCCTCATCACGATGCTGATCTATATTTACTACTTGCATATGCGCATTCAGCGTGGCTGGACAGGAACGAAAGCGGCCTGGTTATGTGTCGGTGGATTTGCCATCATCATGTTCAACCTCGTCTTCGTCAACCTGGTCATTGCCGGTCTGCATTCGTATGCCTGACATAAAAGAAGTCACAATTGTGACTTCTTTTTCATTTGGTCCATCAAATCATCGTTGTGAAGCGAAATAATAGAGTGGTATAGTTATGGCAGAGAGTGGAATGTTCACAATTGTGCAACATTCGCTACAACTCGTAATGGGTCTTAGGAGGGTTTCAGGTATGGCTGAGAAAACGAAGATTTTAGTAGTCGACGACGAGGAGAGAATTCGCCGACTTTTGAAAATGTACTTAGAACGTGAACAGTATGTGATTGAAGAAGCGGTCAATGGCGAAGAGGCGCTCGCGCTTGCCCTTGATAACGAATACGACGTGATCTTGCTTGATTTGATGATGCCAAAGATGGATGGGGTTGAAGTATGTACAGAACTCCGGAAGACGAAAGCGACTCCGGTCATCATGCTCACAGCGAAAGGTGAAGAAATCGACCGTGTCCAAGGATTCGAAGTCGGGGCGGATGATTATATCGTCAAGCCGTTCAGTCCGCGTGAAGTCGTGCTCCGCGTCAAGGCACTCCTTCGTCGCTCTGGTTCGACGAAGTTCATGCACACGAGTGAGAAGTCGAAGGATTTGATCGTCTTCCCACATCTGACAATCGATAATGATGCACACCGCGTCACGGTGGACGGCGAGGAAATCGCCCTCACACCAAAAGAATATGAGTTATTGTTCTTCCTCGCAAAACAGGTGGATAAAGTCTTTTCACGAGAGCAGTTGTTAAAAGAAGTATGGAACTACGAATTTTTCGGAGACCTTCGGACCGTCGATACGCATGTGAAACGTCTTCGTGAGAAATTGAATCGTGTCTCACCGGACGCGGCGCATATGATCACGACCGTATGGGGTGTCGGGTACAAGTTCGAAGCTGCCAGTGAATGATGATTCGTCGAAACAGCATCGTCACGAAACTGTGGCTGACGATTCTCGTTTTGGTCAGTGTCATCTTATTCATCGTCTCGGTGTTGATGCTTGAATTTTTTAATTCCTTTCATATCGACCAGGAACGAGGCCATCTTGCCAAGCTCGGTGGACAGGTCCAATCGGTTTTGTTGAATGAAGGTGACACGTCCCAGACGATTGATCAAATCATCGAAGTGTACGGGGCTAACTATATCTTAGAGAACGGGACGACCCGATCGAATTTTGGAAATCAAGTGGATGGCTTGATGGTAGAACTTGAACGACAGGATTGGGAAACTTATCAGGCGGTCGGTGAGACGGCCATCGGGAATTTCTCATCTTTTGACGACCAGGCCGCGCTAGCGTATCGGACGACCTTCTCCTTATCGACAGGACAGTATACGCTCTACCTGCTCGAACCGCTCGATGCGATCTCGAGTGCGAACGCGGGAGCACGGACCATCATTCTTTGGACCGTCGCTTCGGCCATCATCGTCACGACCGTCTTCGCTTTCTTCTTGTCGACACGAATCACGGCACCGCTCCGAGCGATGCGGGATGCAGTCAATAAGACGGGAGAGGGGCAATTTGATTTACGTTTGGAGACGAAGACACGGGATGAGATTGGCGAACTCGCTGCTTCTTTCAACGCAATGAGCAGTCAGCTTTCGAAATATGTGAATGCCCTTGACCGGGAACGGCTGCAACTTGCGTCGATTCTTCGTTCGATGGCAGACGGTGTCATCACACTCGATCGTCATGCAAACGTGATTGTCACGAACCCGCAAGCGAGTCCATTACTTCAAGATGGGCAACCACATGAAGTCGTATTGTCTCTTTATGAGGAAGTGATGGAGGGGACGTCTGAAAAGACGATCGAAGTGAAACAGGATGAGCGGTACTATACACTGACAGTCACACCACTCGTCGGAGAAGATGATTTCGAGGGTGCTGTCGTTGTCATCCGGGATACGTCAGAAAGTCATCGACTCGATAAGATGCGGACCGATTTTGTGGCGAACATTAGCCATGAACTCCGGACACCGCTCGTGACGCTTCAAGGATATTCAGAAGCAATCATCGATGGCATCACTGAGAGTGACGAGGCGACGAAAGAGTTCGCCTCTATCATCTACGATGAATCGCTCCGCTTGGCAAGACTCGTCAATGATTTGTTGGATTTGGCACGCATCGAATCGGGTAAAGAGACGATGCATTTCACTTCGTTTGATATCGGTGATTTCTTGACCCGAGTCATGCGAAAGTTCAATCAGATGGCATCTGAAAAAGGGATTCGTTTACAGACCGACGCCCCGCACCGTCTCATCGAGGCGGATGGCGATCGTCTCGAGCAAGTGTTCACCAACTTGATTGGCAATGCTATCGCGCATACCGATTCTGGAGAAATTCGGATTGAGGTCACAGAAGAGACGGACGGGCTACGGATTCAGTTGACGGATACAGGTCACGGAATTCCTAAAGAGGATTTGCCGTTCGTATTCGAGCGATTCTATAAAGCCGATAAAGCCCGGACCAGTGGTTCGAAGACAGGGACAGGCATCGGACTCGCGATCGTGAAGAATGTGGTCGATGCCCATCACGGGAAAGTGAGCGTATCGAGTACACTCGGGGTCGGAACCACCTTCGAGATTTACTTACCATTTGAACAACCACACAACTCGTAATGGTGACTCGCTTGAGTCACCATTTGTGGCATTTTAAGGGGGGAGTCGAATGAAACGTTATACACGAACGGGCGACAAGGGTGAAACATCATTAATCGGTAGTCGTGTCGAGAAATCCCATCCTCAGATTGAAGCGATGGGTCATCTCGATGAGTTGAATAGTCAGATTGGACTCGCCATCGCGCATCAAGAGGATGAGACGCTCCGAATACAGCTGACGAAGATTCAGCACGACTTGTTCGACCTCGGATCGGAGTTGATGTATGCTGAGGCACCGCCAAAAATGGTCGATTTGTCGATCGTGACGGAACTAGAACGATGGATGGATGAGTGGGAGGAGTCCTGTCCGGAACTTGTGCGCTTCATCCTTCCGGGCGGCAGCGTTGCCGCAGCTAGCTTACATGTGGCTCGTGCCGTCTGTCGACGGGTCGAGCGTGACTTAGCGGCTCTCGGAGTCGCAGACCGGCAATTGCCTTACTTTAACCGCTTGAGTGATTATTTATTTACGGTTGCCCGTTACGCGAACGTCGTGGCAGGGGTGCCGGATCAAGAATATGCGCGCGGCGCTGCCGTGTTTCAACCAAAACGAAAAAAGGAGTGATCGGCAAATGAAAGGTATCGTTCAGTTCCAACATCAATTGCACTACTCGGTCTATCCGACCAAGAAATTTAAAACGACGACTTGTCTCGTGTCATTCGCCGCTCCATTATCGGCGGAGACGGTCGCAGATCGGGCATTGCTCCCGTTCATCATGGAGAAATCGACGGCGACGTATCCGTCCATTGAGTTATTTCACACACCGCTAGAGGAGTTGTATGACACAAACTTATATGCTGGTGCATCTAAGATCGGAAAGGAGCACGTCATCCAATTCCAACTCGAAGTCGTCAACGATCATCTTGTCGGAGAAGACGTATTGAGTCAGGCAATCGAGTTGCTCGAAGACGTTCTCCTCCGTCCGAACGCATACGATGGGGCGTTTCAGCCACTCATCGTCGAGCAGGAACGTCGATTGCAACGTCAGCGTATTGAATCGGTCTATGATGACAAAATGCGTTTCGCCCAACAGCGTCTACAAGAAATGCTCGGAGGAGAACTTGCGATTCCGTCACTCGGTACGCTTGAGCAACTCGACCATGTCACACCAAAATCATTGTATGAGGCATATCAATCGATGATTCAACATGACCGTGTGGACATCTATGTTGTCGGGGATGTCAATCGTGAGCAAGTCGAACAGGCTTTCAATCCATTGGAATCCCTTGGGACACGTCGACCACGCCTGTTACCAGAAGCGAGTCGAGGAGAGTTCAAGCGTTTGGAAGAACACCAAGACATTAAACAAAGCAAGCTCCATCTCGCTTATTCACTCAATGTCGACCCAAGAACGGAAGCGGCGATTCATATGCAAGTCGTGAATGGACTGTTCGGTGGATTCCCTCACTCGAAACTGTTCATGAACGTGCGTGAAAAAGAGAGCTTGGCGTACTATGCCGCCTCACAATATAGTTCCCTCAGTCGGAAGTTGTTCGTCTATGCCGGCATCGATGCGTCGAACCAGCAAAAAACCGAACAGATCATCGAAGAGCAATTGAACGCTTTACAAGCGGGCGAGTTTGAGGATGAGACGTTGCAACAGACGAAAGAGTTGTTGTTCCATCAACGTCGACAACTTGGAGACAGCCCACGTCAATTGATTGCTTGGATGAGTGGAGCAGACGTTCGTCCGTTCTCGTTAGACGAAGAGATGGCAATCATTGAAAACACGACACGAGATCATGTCGTCGCGCTTGCGAAAGAAATGGAACTCGAAGCGGTTTATTGCTTGAAAGGAGGAGAAGCATGAAATTAGACTTTCCTAACGTCGGAGAGACGTTACATCATCACGTTCTCGACAATGGCCTCTCCGTTTACTTGTTGAAAAAGACTGGATATGAAAAAACATTCGCGACGTTCACGACTAAATATGGATCGATTGACCGACGCTTCAAACTAGAAGACTGGATCGAGGTTCCCGATGGTATCGCACATTTCTTAGAACATAAGATGTTCGAGAAAGAAGATGGTGACGTCTTCCAACAATTCGGTCGTCAAGGAGCGTCAGCGAACGCTTTCACGTCATTCACACGGACTGCTTATTTGTTCGGTGCCACGTCCAAGATTTCAGAAAACGTACAAACGCTGCTCGATTTCGTCCAGACCCCTTATTTCACGAAAGAGTCGGTCGAGAAAGAGAAAGGGATCATCGGTCAAGAGATTCAAATGTACCAAGACAATCCGGGGTGGCGCTTGTATTTTGGTTTAATTGAGGCGATGTACGAGACACATCCCGTCAAGATTGATATCGCAGGTACAATCGAATCGATTTCAAAGATCACGGCGGAAGACTTGTACACCTGTCATCAAGCGTTCTATCATCCGAGCAACATGGTATTGTTCGTCGTCGGGAATATCGAACCGGATGAGATGTTTGCCTTGATTCGAGATAATCAAGCAGCTAAATCTTTTGAGACACCACGATTGAGTGCTCGTGAGACAGTAGATGAACCGACCACGGTTCGTCTGTCAGAACGGGTCATCGAGATGGACGTCTCTGTACCGAAAGTCATGATTGGGTATAAGGATGTACCACAAGCTGGGGAAGCAGGTCTGAAGCAAGAATTGACAGTAGAATTGCTCATGCATGCGCTCTTCGACACGACAGCTCCTCTTTATACAGAACTTTATGCTGAAGGATTGATTGACGATGCCTTCTCGTTTGACTATACGTCAGAGGAGACGTTCGCTTTTGCCGCCTTGTCGATGGAGACGTCGGAAGTGGATGCGTTTGTCGGCCGTGTGACGGAGGCGTTAGAACGTCCACTTCAGTTGAGTCAAGAGACGCTCGACCGGAAGAAACGCATGATGCAAGGGCAGTTCTTGAAAGCATTGAACTCACCTGAGTTCATCGCAAATCAGTTCTCTCGATATGCACTCAATGATGGGAATTTGTTTGAAATCCCGACTTTGATTGATGCCATCACACTCGACGAACTATACGAAGCATACGAGCGCTTGTTCCGCCATGAACAACGAACGGTATGCATCGTCAAAAAACCATGAAGACATTGATTGTTGGAGCGAGCGGTACCATCGGACGTGCCGTCTCGCTCGCTTTTCGTGAAGATGAACTGATTTTGCATGCGAACGATGGTAGTGAAAGACTCCGTCATTTGATAGATGAAGAGAATCTTTCGGCAGAAATTCTCCCTTGTGACCTAACAGACCGTGACGCTGTTGAGTCATGGGTACAGGATATGCTGGACATCGACCGAATTGTATATGTGGCCGGACATGCGCTCCATGGTCTCGTCGTCGACCAGTCGATGGATGAGCTCGACCGGCTGTACGATGTACATGTTCGGGCAATGATCCGACTCATCCAGTCCGTCGTAGCAAGGAAGCCTTACGATCATCACGTGGATATCGTGATCGTCTCGAGTGTATGGGGAGAGGTCGGTGCGGCGGCTGAGGTGTTTTATTCAACCGTCAAAGCGGCACAGCTCGGCTTCGTCAAGGCGTTCGCACGAGAAGCCGGCCCGTTCAATGTTCGAGTCAATGCGGTGACACCGGGGTGGATTGATACGCCAATGAATGATACGGTAGAAGAGTCGAAACAATCCGTGATCGATGACATTCCACTTGGACGTCTCGGTGCGGCAGAGGACGTGGCCAACACGATCCGTTTCTTGTGTTCACCGGACGCCTCGTATATGACGGGCACGGTGATACGCGTCGACGGCGGTTGGCAATGATCCGATCCATGTAAATAAACCTGTTCTTTTCAATTCTTCTAAAATAATTTAAAATAGGCAAGGTAGCGAACTCGCTCGAAAGGATGGTTGGGGATGGAACATAAATTCGAAGAGTGGTATCTCGAATATGAATTGTGTCAGAATCGACCGGGTATCCTCGGAGACATCGCATCTCTCATGGGGATGCTTCAAATCTCCATCGTCACCATCAATGGGGTCGATTTGCAGCGACGGGGAATGTTGCTCAAAGCACCTGCCGCCGATCATGTGCATCGACTCGAGCATATTTTAAAGCGGATGGAAGCTATTGCCGTCATCAAGTTGCGCCGTCCGAAGTTACGAGACCGGATTGCAATCCGTCACGGTCGTTATATCGACCATGATAGTGATGACAAAAAAACGTTTCGCTTCGTCCGTGAAGATTTGGGCATTCTCGTCGATTTCGTTGCGGAACTGATGAAGGAAGAACGCCATTTGTTAATCGGTGTTCGTGGAAATCCACGCGTCGGAAAGACGGAGTCCATCGTAGCAGCTAGTGTGTGTGCGAACAAACGATGGTTGTTTCTTTCCTCGACACTGATGAAACAGACCGTTCGGACCTCATTATTTGAAGAGGAACGGGAAGGCGATCACGTATACATAATTGATGGTGCCGTCTCTACCCGAACGATGGATGAACGACATCGCCAGCTCATTCGTGAAGTCATGCGGTTGCCGGCCGTGAAAGTCATCGAACACCCTGACCTGTACGTCCGAAACACCGATTGCGTGTATGAAGACTTTGATTATATTATTGAATTGAGAAACAATCCGGATGAGACGATCATCATCCCACAAGAAACGCATCGTGAGTCAGAATGGTTTGAATAATTATGTGAATGGAAGGTGTGGACCCCTGTGACAGAACTAGGGACTTTTTTGAAACAAAAGCGTGAGGAGAGCGGATTGACGCTCGACCAAATCCAGCAGACGACGAAGATTCAAAAGCGCTATATCATCGCAATCGAGGAAGGTGATTACAAAAATCTCCCTGGCTCTTTTTATGCACGGGCGTTCATTAAGACGTATGCGGAGTCGCTCGGCCTTGATGTGGATGAATTATACGAGACATATGCAAAAGATTTACCGGTCATCGAGGCACAGCCGTCTGTTCAACTCTCTCGGAAGAAAACGTATTCGAAGGCTTCCGAGTCGACAAGTCGGGTCTCGAGATGGGTTCCGAAAGTTCTCCTCGTTCTCACGGTCTTCTTGCTCATCACCGCGATTTATTTCGCAGTGAGAAGCATCGACTTCGGTGGTCAGGATGCAAGTCCTGCCGAACCGCCAAGTTCTGGTGTCACAGTCGACCAGAATGAGGATGTCCCGGCTGATGAACCGGTCGAGGAGGAACCGACTGAAGAGGAGCCGACCGAAGAAGAACCGCCAGCGGAATCTGGTCCGATTGCGGTGAAGGACTCGAATGGGGCAGATATCACTTATGAACTCGCGACGAACGAGAAACTGTCGACCGAGATTTATGTGAAGGAGTCACCTGCCTCTTACGTGGGTGTTCGTGATACGTCGTTAGAAGGAGCCTTTCTCGCACCGGAGTATCCGAACCAGTCGAAACAGAATCCGATTGTCATTGAAGATGCCGAGACGGACACATTGCGTATTCGAATCGGACTCATCGCAGGCGTTGAGAAAATCGTCGTCAACGGTCGTGAGCTCGAGCTTCAAGAGTCTCCGGTCACACAAAATATTTTTGTAAAGAGAGTCGACGCCGAATAAGTCGACTCTCCTTCTAAGAGGAGGCGTTCTATATGAACCTACCTAACCGATTGACGATGCTACGCGTGGTCTTGATCCCCGTATTCGTCGTCTTACTCGCTGTTGATTTTGATTGGGGAAACATCGCTTTTTTAGGCGCTGATATCCCGATGCACCAATTTATCGCTGGTGTGATTTTTACGATTGCGGCCATTACAGACTGGTTAGACGGACATTTGGCCCGTAAGCATAACTTAGTCACGAACTTTGGTAAATTTATGGACCCGCTCGCAGATAAACTGCTCGTCACGGCGGCCCTTGTGTTGCTCGTTGAGATGGATCTCGTCGCGGCGTGGGTCGTCGTCGTGATTCTATCACGTGAATTTGCGGTTACAGGCTTACGTCTCGTCGCTGCCGATGAAGGGATTGTCGTCGCGGCCGGGAAATCTGGAAAAGCGAAGACGTGGGTGCAGCTCTTTGCCATCATTTTCTTACTGTTCGGTAACCCGATCTTTAGCTATGTCGGGATTCCGTTTGGCGAATGGGCGATGTGGTTGGCGCTCGTACTTACAATTTACTCAGGTGCCGAATATTTCGCACAAAACTATAAGATTATTGTGAAGTCGATGTAAGTCGACAGAGACGAGTTGGTTGATCTAGCTCGTCTTTTTTTTGAAGTTGAGGAGGAAATGAGATGAAACGAGCCGAAATCATTGCGGTAGGAAGCGAGTTGCTCTTAGGGGAAATCGTCAATACGAATGCGAGTTACATATCAGAACAACTGTCGAAGTACGGTGTGCCGGTCTTGTATCATCAAGTTGTCGGGGATAACGCGGTACGAATGCGAGAGACGTTTGAAATCGCCCGTCGTCGTTCCGACTTTGTCATCGTCACGGGTGGACTCGGTCCGACGGCGGATGATGTCACAAAGGCGGTCCTTTCCGACTTACTCGAACGTCCGATTGTGCGAGATGAGGAAGCGTATGAGACGATTCAACGTTTCCTCGTGTCACGAAATCGATTGATGAACGATGGGGACGTTCGCCAAGCCGACGTGCTCAGCGGAGCAGACGTATTACCAAATCCGGTCGGGCTTGCCCCGGGCATGTGGATTGCCGGAGATACGACGTGGTTGCTTTTACCGGGTGTGCCACGTGAGATGAAAGCATTGGTCGAGGCGACGTTTCCTAAGAAACTATCAGGAGCGACGCTCGTCTCAGAATCATTACGGTTTTATGAGATTGGAGAATCCGCTCTCGATGATGCCGTGAAGGACTTATTGGATGGTTCGAATCCGACCGTTGCCCCCTACGCCGAGACGGGAGAGGCAAGACTTCGGATCAGTGCCCGTGCGACGGACGAGGTGACCGCGCGTCAGATGATTGAAGAAGTGAAGACTGAAATCCTGAAACGGGTCGGTTCGTACTACTTTGGCTCTGACGATGAGACGATTGCATCACACCTTGTCCAAACATTGTATAGATTGAATCGAACATTCGCTGTTGCTGAGTCGTTGACCGGCGGTGAGGTACAATCGATGGTTACATCAACACCTGGCGCTTCAGTCGTCTTTCTAGGTGGAGTCGTGACCTATTCGGATGAGCTAAAAAATAGGTATTTAGGGGTCTCGCTTGATACAATTGAACAGCACTCAGTCGTCTCAAAAGAAGTTGCTTATGAGATGGTGGACGGATTGTCAAAGACCACCCATGCCGACTACGCCCTCTCTTTCACGGGAGAGGCAGGACCGACATCGAATTCGGGTCGTCCGATCGGTACGGTCTATATCGGAGTGAAGACACCAAACGGAATAGTAGTCATCGAGCGGACGTATCCCCATCAAGAACGGAATATCATCCGCATGCGAGCCGCGAAGGACGGATTATGGGCCCTCATTCAACGAATCAAAAAAGGCGAATAAATGTTCGCAAAAAACTTGTGTATCGTACAGTGTTCACGTATAATAAGAGTATCAATTAAAGGAGGCTCATTTATCTATGAGTGATCGTAAACAAGCGTTAGAAATGGCATTACGCCAGATTGAAAAACAATTCGGTAAAGGCTCAATCATGCGCCTTGGTGAAAATACAGACCAACAAGTATCGGTCATCCCTTCAGGGTCAATCGCCCTCGACGTCGCGCTCGGTGCGGGTGGATATCCACGCGGTCGTGTCATCGAAGTATACGGACCAGAATCTTCAGGTAAGACGACGGTTGCCCTTCATGCGATTGCAGAAGTCCAAAAGCGTGGCGGTCAAGCAGCATTCGTTGATGCCGAGCACGCACTCGATCCGAAGTATGCTAAAAATCTTGGGGTCAACATCGATGAGTTGCTCCTTTCACAGCCGGATACTGGGGAGCAAGCGCTCGAAATCGCTGAAGCGCTCGTTCGCTCGGGAGCAGTTGATATCCTCGTCGTCGACTCGGTTGCGGCACTCGTACCGAAAGCCGAAATCGAAGGGGAAATGGGAGACTCGCACGTCGGTCTTCAAGCTCGTTTGATGTCTCAAGCACTTCGTAAGTTGTCTGGTGCGACGAACAAGTCGAAAACGATTGTCATCTTCATCAACCAAATCCGTGAGAAGATCGGGATCATGTTCGGTAACCCGGAAACGACTCCAGGGGGCCGTGCCTTGAAATTCTACTCTTCTGTACGTCTTGAAGTTCGTCGTGCGGAGACGCTCAAACAAGGTCAAGATATGGTCGGGAACCGTACGAAGATCAAGATTGTAAAAAACAAGATTGCACCTCCTTTCAAAACAGCGGAAGTTGATATCATGTATGGTGAGGGGATCTCGCGTGAAGGGGAACTCATCGATATCGGTGCAGACCTCGACATCGTTCAAAAGAGCGGAGCTTGGTACTCGTTCAATGAAGAACGTCTTGGTCAAGGCCGTGAAAACGCCAAGCAATACATGAAAGAAAATCCAGCAATCGCAGCTGAGGTCGAACAACAGATTCGAGATCACTACGGATTGAATGGAGAAAAAACGGTCACGGTCGAAGGCGAAGACGACGAAGTCCTCTCACTTCTCGATGACGAATAAGCACATCGTCTCACTCGAATTCTTTCGAGTGAGATTTTTTTAGTATAATTTTTTAGGCAATTGGTAGTTCTATCCTGTCCGTGCATTGCATTCTCCCTATTAAATAAGTACAATAAAGTTATGCGCGGGCTTGCCCGTGTATCTCACTTATTAAAAAAATAAAATAACCTTGCGAAAGGGAGGTGAACATGATGGAATGGCTATACTGGCTTATTCTGATCCTCCTTTTGCCGATAGCTTTTGTTGCAGGTTTTTTTGTGCGTAAATCGATCGCCGAAGCGAAGATTCAAGGTGCCGAGACGGAAGCGACTAAGATTGTAGAGCAAGCAAAACAACAATCGGAAGCGATGCAAAAAGAAGCACGGCTTGAAGTAAAAGAAGAGATGATTCAACTTCGTAATGAGACGGAACAAGAATTGCGTGAACGTCGCGAAGAACAGAAAGTGAAAGAGAATCGCCTCGTTCAAAAAGAAGAGCTTCTTGACCGCAAAGCAGACATGCTCGAGCGGAAAGAGGACTCGCTAGATGAACAGGAACGAGGACTCGAAAAACGCAAGCGTGAAGCAGAAATGCTCGAAAGCAAAGTGGAGGAGTTATACGAAGAGGCACGCCGAGAACTTGTACGCGTGGCATCCCTCTCGAAAGATGAAGCACGTACCATCATCATGGACGAAGCGAAGCAGGAAGCGCTTCACGATGCTGCTCTCCTTCAAAAAGAAATCGAGCAAAAAGCAAAACAAGAAGCGGATAAAAAAGCGAAACACCTCTTATCTCTCACGATGCAACGATATGCAGCTGAACATGTCGCCGAGACGACGGTATCCGTTGTCAACTTACCGAGTGATGAGATGAAGGGTCGTATCATCGGGCGCGAAGGACGTAACATCCGGACGCTCGAAACGTTGACTGGGATTGACCTCATCATCGATGACACACCAGAAGCCGTCATCTTGTCAGGGTTCGACCCGGTTCGTCGTGAAATCGCGAAGATGACGCTTGAAAAACTCGTTCAAGACGGTCGGATTCATCCGGCTCGAATTGAAGAAATGGTAGAGAAGTCTCGCCGTGAAGTGGATGAACGCATTCGTGAATACGGCGAGGAAGCTACGTTTGAAGCCGGAATTCACGGACTCCATCCAGACCTTGTCAAGACGCTCGGTCGCATGCGTTATCGTACGAGTTATGGTCAGAACGTCTTGTCTCACTCGGTTGAGGTGGCACACCTTGCCGGGATGATGGCAGCTGAACTTGGTGAAGACGTCACGCTCGCCAAACGGGCAGGACTCTTACACGATATCGGGAAAGCAATCGACCATGAAGTCGAAGGTAGTCACGTTGAAATCGGTGTAGAACTCGCGACGAAATACAAAGAACATCCGGTCGTCATCAATTCGATCGCTTCCCACCACGGGGACGTCGAGGCGACATCGACGATTGCTGTACTTGTGGCAGCGGCTGATGCCTTGTCAGCAGCGCGTCCTGGAGCTCGCCAAGAGACACTTGAAAGCTACATCCGTCGTCTTGAGCGACTCGAATCAATCTGTGAGTCGTTCGAAGGTGTCGAGAAATCGTATGCGATTCAAGCAGGACGTGAAGTTCGAATTATCGTTCGTCCTGATATCGTTGACGATGTCGTCGCCGGTAAGATGGCACGCGATATTTGTAAGCGGATCGAGGATGAACTCGATTATCCTGGACAAATCAAAGTGACGGTCATTCGTGAAACACGTTCCGTCGATTATGCGAAGTAAACGAAGCGGAGAATTTCTCCGCTTTTTCTGTTTGAGGGAGGACTTTATATGAAAATTTTATTTATCGGTGATGTGGTCGGGAAACCAGGTCGTGATATATTGACTAAACAAATCGGACGCTTGAAAGACAAATACAACCCGACGTTCATGCTCGTCAACGGTGAGAATGCAGCAAATGGACGTGGTCTTACGAAAAAGATTTACCAACAGTTTTTGGAGCTTGGCTTTCATGGGGTAACGATGGGAAACCACACGTGGGACAACCGTGACATCTTTGATTGGATCGACGACGCCGACCGCATCGTCCGTCCGGCCAACTATCCGGACGGGACACCTGGGGTTGGCATGATGAAGTTGAAACAAAATGGGAAGAAATTGGCCGTGATCAATGTCATGGGAAATGTCTTCTTGCCGTCTCTTGACTGTCCGTTCCGTACCGTCGACCGTCTCGTCGAAGAAGTGCGCGATGAGGTCGATGCGATTTTTGTGGATGTCCATGCTGAGGCGACAAGCGAGAAGATCGCCATGGGCTATCATCTCGACGGTCGCGCTCAAGCCGTAGTCGGGACGCATACGCACGTACAGACGGCAGATGAACGTGTCTTGCCGAACGGAACAGCGTACATCACCGACGTCGGGATGACCGGTCCACTTGACGGGGTACTCGGCATGGATGCATCCGTTGTTTTAAAAAAATTTATGACACAACTCCCAGTTCGGTTTGAAGTTGCCGAGGGACGGGAACAACTTAATGGAGTTTTCATTACAATCGATGATCAGACGAAACGAGCGACAAAAATCGAACGAATACACCTAGATGATCAGACCGTCTGGTTTGATTGAACAACCTACCCGAGGGGGAAACAAGAATGGACGTACTCAAAGTTTCGGCAAAATCGAACCCTAACTCCGTTGCGGGTGCTTTAGCGGGTGTGCTACGTGAAAAAGGAACGTGTGAGATACAGGCGATTGGGGCAGGTGCACTGAATCAGTCCATCAAAGCCGTCGCGATTGCCCGAGGCTTCGTCGCGCCAAGCGGTCTCGATTTGATTTGCATTCCGGCCTTTACTGATATTATGATTGACGGAGAGGAACGTACTGCCATCAAGCTCATCATTGAGCCGCGATGAGCGGTCGGGACATAGGTCCTATTCTTGTGAAGAGGAGCCATCGGCGCGGATGGCTTCTCTTTTTTTCTGTAAATCGGACGTTCCATCTTCTCAGTTTCGTCATTTTATGACAAGATGATAAAGAACGTATCGTTCGATCATTAGAGACAAGAGGGGGACGTTTTCAATGGAACAACTTGTGTCAACCAAAGAGACGGAATCAACGACACCAGTAATGAAAGCGATTCAAAAACACACGGCCGGGTTTGGGGCAACACTGGTCGACGTACCAGTTCCGACACCAGGACCTGGAGAAGTGCTCATTCAAGTTAAAGCGACATCGATTTGCGGGACCGATGTCCACATCTATGAATGGGATGAATGGTCACAAAGCCGCGTCAAACCACCATACGTATTCGGTCATGAGTTTTCGGGAGAAGTCGTGGCGCTCGGGGAGGGGACGAAACGGATTAAAGTCGGACAGGCGGTGTCTGCTGAAACACATATCGTCTGTCGTCAATGTAAGCAATGTTTGCGCGGGCAGTACCACATCTGTAAGAACACAAAAATCATCGGGGTGGACACGCAAGGCTGCTTCGCAGAATACGTCGTCATGCCTGAAGAGAATCTATGGGTGAACCCGGAGTCGATGCCAGCGAAACTCGCCTCGATTCAAGAACCTCTAGGAAATGCGGTTCATACGGTATTGGCGAGTGACGTGTCTGCCAAATCGGTCGCCATCGTCGGTTGTGGGCCAATCGGACTCATGGCGGTCGGCGTCGCCAAAGCAGCAGGGGCGAGTCGTGTCTATGCGATTGACGTCAATCCATATCGTTTAAAACTCGCCGAAGCGATGGGGGCAGATGTCGTCATCAACAGTTTAGAAGAGAATCCGCTCGAATTGATTGAACGTGAGACCGACGGGGACGGAATCGATGTCGTCTGCGAGATGAGCGGTCATCCGATTGCCATCGATCAAGCGTTTAAGATGGTCACTGCAGGCGGGGACGTCAACGTCTTGTCACTCCCGGCTCGTCCGGTCGCCATCGACCTCACACGGGACGTCGTCTTTAAAGGGGTCCGCGTCCAAGGAATCACGGGCCGCAAGATGTATGAAACGTGGAGTCAAGTCTCGACGATGCTTGCGACGGGTCAGTTGAACGTCGAACCGATCATCACACACGTCTTCAAGCTCGAAGAGTTCGAAAAAGGGTTCGAACTCATGCGGGCAGGGAAATGTGGAAAGGTCGTCTTAATACCTTAAAGGGGGAAACAACATGGCATTTGAACATATTACAGAAGCAATCAATGAGATGAAAGAACAAGGGACGTTCCGTAAGCTCGTCCCGCTCGAATCGGCACAAGGGAATGAAGTGACAATCGATGGGAAGTCACTCGTTCAGCTGTCATCAAACAACTATCTCGGACTCGCGAATCACCCGCGTCTGAAGCAGGCGGCGATTGAAGCGGTCGAACATTACGGTGCAGGAACGGGATCAGTCCGTACGATTGCTGGGACGTTCGAGATGCACGAAGCGTTCGAGCGTGAACTCGCGGAGTTCAAACATACGGAGGCCTCACTCGTCTTCCAATCAGGATTCGCGACGAACCTCGGAGTATTGTCTGCACTGCTTGGACCGGAGGATGTCGTCATCAGTGACGCCCTCAACCATGCGTCAATCATCGATGGGATTCGCCTCACGAAAGCGGCTCGACGTATCTATAAACACGTCGACCTCGAAGACTTGGAGAAGGCGTTGAAAGAGACACAAGATTATCGCACACGTCTTGTCGTGACGGACGGTGTGTTCTCGATGGACGGGAACATCGCACCGCTTCCGGCCATCGTCGAACTCGCCGAGAAGTATGACGCTGCGGTCATGGTCGATGATGCTCACGCATCTGGCGTTCTCGGGAAGAACGGTCGCGGAACGGTCAACCACTTCGGTTTGGACGGTCGTGTCGCGCTTCAGGTCGGGACGCTCTCAAAAGCGATCGGTGTCCTCGGTGGCTATGTCGCCTGTTCACAAGATATTCGGGATTACTTGATCCACAAAGGTCGCCCGTTCCTCTTCTCGACATCACATCCACCGGCAGTCGTGGCGGCGAACCGTGAAGCGATCCTTGTGATGAAAGAGGAAGAAGAGCTGTTCGACAAGCTATGGGCGAACACCGAGTTCTTCAAGAACGGTTTACGTGACCTTGGTTTCGATATCGGACATGCGACGACACCGATCACACCGGTCATGCTCGGCGAAGAGACGCTTGCGCATACATTCTCGGACAAGTTGAAAGAGCATGGTGTATTCGCACAGAGTATCGCTTTCCCGACGGTCGAACGCGGGAAAGCCCGTATCCGGACCATCGTCACAGCGGAGCATACACGAGACGACCTCGAACGGGCACTCGAAGCGTTCAAGACGGTCGCGGAAGAGTTAAATGTGACATTACACGCATAAACGAGGACTGCAGACAATCTGTCTGCAGTTTTTTAGTGGATTGGTCTATGGAATCGAGTATATTCAAATAGAGCACAAATGAAGTAAATCGAAATATAGCGTATTTCTTAATATTTCAATTACCGTATTTTGATTGAATCAGTACATATTAGAAAAGAGGAAAGGCTATGTTTCAGCAAGGGATCTTTCAAGTGGGAATGGTATTAGATCGAGAGACGTTTTCGATTCTGACGATTTCACCACCATTCATAATAAATGTGATATTTAGTGTCCTGATTTTGATTGGCGTCTTGTACTTTCGGAGTGAGAGTTGGAAAGGGAAATTGTGGAACGTTGTACTGATTTGTTACGCGCTCTTATTCATCTTTGTCTATATAGGAGCCTGGTTTGTGAGGCTGAAATACAACCTTACACCGAGTTTCAACGAGTCGTTCGCTCTCGAACCCTTTCCTGGATGGAAGATTTTTTCATACAATGGATTGAGAACGGTATAGAAGAACCGAATTTGACAGCAAATGCGGTTGCGTTTGGTGCGTTGCTGTTCTACTTCAGGAAGTTCAAGGGTAAATATACGTGGATATTAAGGCTTTTCGCAGTGATTCCTGTCAGCTTATTTTTCATCATATTTATTCCGAAAGTCTTTAGTTGGTTATTGCAATAAAAAAGAAGCAAGGCGCAATGCCTTGCTTAAATCGTGATCATTCCTCTAAAACCTCGAGCGGCATAATAAGAATCTGCACCATTGTGGTAGACGAAGATGTGATCATAGCGACGGTCGCAGAACAGGGCGCCACCTTTTTGACGAATGGTGTCCGGTGTCTGAATCCAACTTGACGTCTTCAAATCGAATGCACCGAGCGTTTGTAAGTGTCGGTATGTTTCTTCATCGAGAAGGGTTATGCCCATCTGTTCAGATAGGGCGCCCGCGCTTCCGGCGGGTTTGTTCTTCTTACGTGCCTCAAGAGCTGGTTCGTCATAACAGAGACTTCGTCGACCACTCGGACTCTCGACTGAACAGTCGCAAAAAGCGAGGTCTCCGTTAGGGAGACGAATCACGTCTGGTTCTCCGCCGGTCTCTTCCATCAATGCGAGTGAGGTCAACTTATCCTGATCAATTTGAATTCGCTCCAATATGTCTGACCAGACGACGTCAGAATGACGTTCAACGTTTTCAGTGAAACGAGACTCGAGGGTATTAAGTAATTTGTGGGTTTCTTCGTGTGAAAGCTTCGACATGAGAATCACTCCGATCATGTATTTCTTTCAGTATACGACATTATTTAGTTCAATTTACTTCATTCGTTACAAGAAAGGAGAATCTAGTTTGAACTTTGATGAAACAAACGTCGAACATTTACATGTTCAGTCATTTCAGACGATGGATTTGTTCACATTGAAAGATGGCTATTTAAGTCGATTGCCAGTCGGTTCATATCGAGTCACAGATTATTGTGAACTTGACGTGATGGTCACGAGTTCACAATTAGGACGACTACGGTACATTGATTTGACCTTGCCGTTAGGCGTTTACACAGAGGAACAACTTTTCTTGTTGTATGATCCGTATCGTCGTGAAATCTATTCAACTCAGACACGGATCGATCTCGATGAACGACGCATCTCGACAGTTGATTTTCTAAGTGCTTACAGTCGCGAGTTTCATGACCCTGATTCGTTTTCTCTAAAGAAAGAAAATCTATTTAACCTACCGTCGGATAGCAACTGGAGGGAATTTAGGTTACCAAAAGTGAAGTCAGCAGCGGCATTCTTATCTCAACTATTACATATATTAGATGTCACTTCGTTTCAGACAATTTTGAAGAATAATCGATTTTTATCTGATTTCACGGAATGGGCAGATCAGACAAAGTGTGAGTACAGTATCGAACATCATGGGAGAAGGATATGGTCGAATGACTATATGGTGACATGCAATCTTTCAAATGTATCTGAAAGTGATCTCCTGCAATTGGTTACAATGATTGAGACAAGAGAAGAATTAGAAGAATTTCGATTTTTGATTGAGACTGAAGGGTGTATACTTTCACTTTTCATTTTAGGAGATGTTAGGCGAGGCTATGGCGTCGGAGTATTTCAATACGAAAGTGACTAAAAGGAGGAGTGACAATGGAGTTTGAGGATCTATTCTTCTATCATGTGTTTGATTTTCAGCATGATTTAGAATCGAGTCGCCTGACCTTTCAAGTGAAGTTACTCGATCACCTGAAGAAGCGAAACACGACATTCCGTGAACGAGTCGAAGTGGATGGCGTTTATTCGCTACGAGAAGTGATCAATGTAAAACTATGCTTTGAAGACGTCATCTATATGGAGGTCATTCAAGAGTCATTTGCGGATGGGATCATGGATGAACCGACAGATGAGTTCGAAGGAACGCAGATCAAGCGATTCGAGCAATCGGGATATGTAGACTTTTTGAAACAGACGCGTTTCTCATTTTGGGAAGTGATCCATGACGACTCAACAATCTTCACGCACTATCGCATTAGCGGTCTGAACTCAGTTTTAGAAATCATCACGCTTTCGGAACCGACCGTTGCATCTGTGATTTCACTCGATTGTAATCGAAAGGGGAGTCCAACCGTATATTTCGGTGGAAAGTTCTATACATAAGGCGCCCTCTCTTAGAGAAGGCGCCTTATGTTTATACAGATGATACGGTCAACATAGACTGTTCAGTCGATCGTCCGATCCAAATCAACGGAAGGGTCAAAAGTGCTCCGAGAAGGTAAACCGAATCGATCGGTAGTCCATCCGCAAGAAGACCGAACAATAAGCTTCCCACACTGAATGCGAGGGCGTATCCCGTTTGTTGCACACTGTACACATAAGGAAGTTGTGTAGTCGGGATCTGTTCTTGAATGACGGTGTTCGTCTGAATGATGCGGATTTGTGTGGCTGCGCCTTGAATCACTAACGCCAAAATCGCAAACGCGAGATGCTCGGTCACGCCGAACAACAGGGCGGCAACAATGGATAAGACGACAGTCGACGGTAGCGAGGGCGCTCGACGAGACCGATAAAGATAAGCACTCGCTGCAATCATACTGATCAAAAATGATGCGTTAAGCGTTCCCCACCAGCCTGGATCGACTTGCAGATGTCGCTCGAGATAGACGAGAAGCAACGCTGAAATCCAAAGCGTGCTGACAAATGATTCATATGTCACAAACCAAGTCACACGACGAGCGAATGGTGACGTTCTTACATAAGTAAGACTATCGCGTAAAGTAATCGATTCCTCCGTTCCATCATCGACGATGTCTTCCGTAAGCGATTGATAGAAGTAAATCGTCACAACCGTTGAAAGGCTGAAGAGAACGAGTGAAACGATTAATGCAAAGGAGCTAGACGAGAGAGAGACGAGCATCGTCCCGAGCGGCCACATCGCGAGTTGGATGAACTGATTGGAACCTTGAACGAGGCTGTTCGCTTGTTGACGATTCGTCGCCAAACTTGGGATGAACGAGGCTTGAATCGGACGTGCGAACCCATCGAGAAATGCAATCCACATGACGAGTCCGAGAACAAGAATCGAATCCGTGAAGAGAACGAGAACAAGGGTGATCGTCTTCATCAGTTGTGACAGGACGAGCGTTTTCCCGAGAGAGTAGCGACTGAGGATGCGGGCGAAAAAGAGTCCGCTGAGCGTCATACCGGCAGTCACGGCAATCGGGAAACTGGCCGCCATGAGAGCGGATCCAGTTTGTTGATACAGCAAGGCAATGAGCGCGACGATGTACAGGACATCGCCAATGTTTGCGAGCCATTGGCTAACGAGCAGTGTGTAAAACGATTTCATCACAAATCTCCTCCGAATCTATTCAATTTGGTGGGTTGGACGAATCGTTTTTACACATTTTCACCTCTTCATAAAATGATATAAAAATAATTATACAAAATTTGATTAATTCTGTAAACTTATCATATGGGTGAAATTGTCATAATAGAAGAGTGGAATGATTCAACAAGCTTTGATGGTAGTGGGTAAAAAGCAATTACGTGGGTTACTTTACGAAAGTGAATTGAAAAAATAATGAATGATAAGGATGGGACTATATGCTTGAATATAAACTAAATGATGATGTCACACTGAGAATGTTCAACACAGACGATGCGGACGAGTTATTTAAGCTCACGATTGCATCGAAGCCTTATTTGCGAGAGTGGGTTGGCTGGCTCGACTATATTGAGACGGTGGAAGACTCGAAGCAGAACATAGAGGGACGAATCAAAGGGTTGATTGAAACGGGCGGGCACCCAAAATCGTTCGCTTTGATGTATAAAAGAGCACTGGCCGGAACAATTGGATTTAACGAAATCGATCGTGGTATCCAATGTGGCACAATCGGATACTGGCTCGGACAAGAGTTTCAAGGGAAAGGCATCATGAGTCAAGCGCTCGAGACCATCATCGAGTATGGGTTTCAAGATTTGAAACTAAATAAAATTGAGATCCGAGTCGCGACAGAGAATGTGAAGAGTCGGGCACTTCCGGAACGATTCGGCTTTAAGGAAGAAGGGGTCATTCGAGATGCGGAGTGGCTGTATGACCGTTACGTCGATCATGTCGTCTACGGGTTGTTGAAACATGAATTTTTACAGCTAAACCATCATTCTAAAGCTTTTGATGAGGCTGGACATCGTATGTAAACAACGACGAGACATTTTAAAAGGGGACTACTGAATGACAACCATATATTTTGTCAGACATGCACATTCTACCTATACACCAGACGAATTCGCCAGACCGTTATCTGAGAAAGGAATGCATGATGTTGCTGAAATTACAAACCTTCTAATCGATGAGGGGATCGATATCGTGACTTCGAGTCCATATAAACGAGCCGTTCAAACCGTAAAAGGCATCGCGGATTATCTTGGAAAGGACGTTGTAGTGTCGGATGATTTAAGAGAGCGAACCTTGACTTCAGAACCGGCTAAAGACTTTACAAGCGAGATGGAGACCGTTTGGGAAAATCCTGCGTTCGCATGGGAAGGGGGAGAGTCGAACGATCAGGCTCAATCTAGAGGGGTAGAGGCTCTCATATCACTGCTCAGTACATACGAAGGGAAAAAAGTGGTGCTCGGCACACATGGAAATATTATGGTCCTCATGCTGAATTATTTTGATGCGCGATATGGATATGAATTTTGGAAAGAACTCGACATGCCGGATATCTATAAGGCGACTTTTGAGAACAACACATTGATGAGTGTCGAGAAGTTATATAAACCTCAAGGTTAGAAATCGATTGACTATAGATGGTAAGGATCAAGTTGTCTTCGTACCATTGGATAACCTGAAATCGTACAGACCAAGACCCGCCCTTCACGAGAGGGCGGGTCTTTCGTCTGACTCAAATAACTCAGTTCCGAACTCTTCATACGCCTGTTCATACCGGCGGAGGGAAGATTCCTTATGCATACAGGTGATATTCATCCGCTCGGATGGTGTCAGATCGGCCGCATATGTCTTCAACACATGGGCGTTTCGAAGCATCGATGGCGTGACGGAGCGCGCGAGTCCACTTCGTTCGTTCAACTGCCGCATCATTTTCGTAATCATGACGATCGTCAATTGCTTCGGTTGATTCTTCGCATACACCCAGCGGAACGTCATCCGGGCAAAGTCGAATGAGACGAAGACCGGGTCTTCTGAATACCAACGTGGTCGTACCGGGGTCGGGATATCAGCCAGGTAATTCATGAGCAACGATTGATCTTCCTGTGACAGCTTCAACGTGAAACGGTTTCCGAGACGATCATACACGTCGAAGGTGTGATCGACCAGATGCAAGTCGCTCATTCGCAAACGAATGATGTGATGGACACGCAATCCATATTTATAGAAAAGCGTCACAATCAGTTCGTTCCGATTGACGAGATAAGGATGAGCTTGGAGCTGATTCTCACTCAGTCCTCTCGTCGAACGAATCGTTTGAACGAGTCGGTCGAATTCAGATTCGAGTGCGACTTGGTCGACTGTCAACGTATGTGCCGGTTGGGAATAGGAAAGCATCTTTTTACGAAGCGGATTTAAAAATTGGGTCAGGCTATTGATGACCGTGACGATTCTTGCGACGGTCGCCTGTTGATAGTGCTTCTCTTCGATTAAGAAGTCATTCACGAATGTCTTCCACGATTCGAGCGGAACGTCTAACCAGTCCGTCGGTTCGTTCAGTTCGACATTGTGGTCGTGAAAGTATTTATGCACGTCAATCAAGTCGTAGCGATATCGCTTAAGCGTCGAGGGTTGACGACCGCTGGCGCCGAGATGATAGAGGTACGTTTCAATAAATTCCGGGAGCGGGTAGTCTTTTCTTCGTTTCGTCATGGTCGAGCCTCCTTCTTCCTTTATCCTACCACAAACGGACGTTCTCTATACGCTGATTCGTGGTAAGATGGAAGGTGAGACTTTATGGAATGAGGGATTACATGATTGAACGTGAAAAAGTTGTCATCGTCGGTTGTCAGTTGCCTAGTACCGATGATTGGACATATGAACAGTCGATGGGCGAGCTCGTCGAACTCGTGGACACGGCGCAAGGCGAAGTCGTTGCCAGACTCGACCAAAAGCGTCAACAAATCGACCGTCGTACCTTTATCGGGAAAGGGAAAATCGAGGAACTCGCGATGCTCGTCGAACAGTTCGAGCCGGACTTATTGATTTTCAACGCCGAATTGACACCGGCACAGTCGAAAAACATTCGCATCGCCTTGAACGACCCAGATGAGATGAAGTTGATTGACCGCACACAGCTCATCTTGGACATCTTTGCGAGCCGTGCGCAATCGCGCGAAGGGAAATTGCAGGTCGAACTCGCACAGATGAACTATTTGCTACCACGTCTCATCGGTCAGGGGACGCAGCTCTCGCGACTCGGTGGTGGAATCGGGACGCGTGGTCCTGGTGAGACTAAACTTGAATCGGACCGTCGTCACATCAAGCGACGCATCGATGAAATCACGAAACAGCTCGAGGGGACAGTCGCACACCGTGGACGTTACCGAGAACGCCGGAAAGAAAATCGCGTATTCCAAGTCGCGCTCGTCGGGTATACGAATGCTGGGAAGTCGACAATCTTTAACCGATTGACTGATGCCGACACGTACGAGCAGGATGAACTGTTCGCGACGCTCGACCCGTTGACGCGCGAGCTCGAACTTCCGCGAGGCGGGAAAGTGCTGATCACCGATACGGTCGGATTTATCCGTGACTTGCCGACGAAACTCGTTGCGGCGTTTCGTTCGACTTTGGAAGAAGTCGTCGGTGCCGACTTGATCCTCCACGTCATCGATGCATCGAACCCGCACTACCTGAATCAAATCGATACGACGAATGCGGTATTGGAAGAACTCGGTGCGAGTGAGGTACCTCAGCTCGAGGTATATAATAAGAAAGACCGTCTCACGAAAGACTTCGTCGGCGGACCACTGTTGATCTCGGCAATCGCATCGGAAGATATCGTGACGTTGACAGGAGCACTCGAGGATAAGATTGCGGACATTTTGACAAGAGTCCATGTCATCCTCCCGGTGACGGCGTTTGAACATTACCACCCGGCCAAAGAGGCGATGTATCGTCTTGAAGAGAGCTTTTTAGATGACGGTTCTGTCGAATTAGTAGGTTATATGAGAGAAGACACGCGTCTATACGCGACGCTAAAACAATTTGAGGTGTAAGTATGTGGCAAGAAAAGATTGAACATTATGATGCGCTCGCGCCGTTCGTAAAAAAAGCGGAGGTGCGGGTAAAACCGTTTTTCGAAAAGATAGAAGAAACAGCTGAATTCAACCAGTATCGCGTCTTAGAATCGTTTAATAAGCATAAAGTATCAGATTTTCATTTTAATCCGACGACGGGATATGGGTATGACGATATCGGCCGGGACACGCTCGAATCCATTTATGCGGATGTGTTCGGAGCCGAGCTCGCGCTATGCCGACCGCAGATCATCTCCGGTACCCATGCAATTGGGATTGCCTTGTTCGGTGTCCTTCTACCAGGTGATGAGCTGCTCTATATCACGGGGAAGCCGTATGACACGCTTGAAGAAATCGTCGGCATCCGTGGCGATGGTCGCGGTTCGTTGAAAGAACTCGGTGTCCATTACGATACTGTCGAGTTAAAAGAGGAACGTGAAATCGACATCGACCGCGTCCTCGAACGGATTCGTCCTGAGACGAAACTCGTTGGGATTCAGCGATCGAAAGGGTATGCGAATCGTCGCAGTATTCCAGTCGATGAAATCAAAGTGGCCATCGAACGGATTAAAGCGGAACATCCGCATGTGTATGTGTTCGTGGACAATTGTTACGGTGAGTTTGTCGAGACGATCGAACCGACGCACGTCGGGGCTGACTTGATGGCTGGTTCCCTCATCAAGAACCCAGGCGGTGGATTGGCGAAGACGGGCGGTTATATCGCTGGTACGAAAGAGTTGATTGAACGGTGTTCGTTCCGGATGACGACCCCAGGTATCGGAAGTGAAGCCGGACCATCACTCTACTCGCTTCAAGAGATGTATCAAGGCTTCTATATGGCACCTCATACAGTCGCACAGGCATTAAAAGGGGCCCATTTGACGGCAAGTCTATTGTCTTTGATCGGATTCGAGACAGATCCCCACTATACGACTCCACGAACGGACTTGATTCAGTCGGTGACGTTCCGTGACCGCGACAAGATGATTGCGTTTTGTCAGAGCATCCAAATGGCATCGCCGGTTAATGCCCATGCGTTACCGGTGCCTGCCTATATGCCGGGTTATGAAGATGACGTCATCATGGCAGCTGGGACGTTCATTCAGGGTTCTTCCATCGAGCTGTCTGCCGATGGTCCGCTTCGGGCGCCGTACACGGCGTACGTCCAAGGTGGTCTGACGTATGCTCACGTAAAAGTCGCGCTCATGTTGGCGTTGAGCCAATTACACGGTAAAGGATTGGTCAAATTCAATGACCAAAATCAGCCGACACATTTGTAACTAATCTGTCATGTTAACTTTATTAACATCTATTGACAGGATTGTTGTCATATATTATTCTCACATTGTGAGACAGAAAAGGAGGGGTAAGGATGGCCGATCAATTTCGTCGCTCCAACCCGTTGTTTCCGATTGGAATCGTCCAAGATTTGACGCAACTGACAGGTAGACAGATTCGGTATTACGAAGAACAGGGTCTGATTTCGCCTAGTCGGACGGAATCGAAACGACGACTTTATTCCTTTAATGATGTCGAACGTCTACTCGCAATCAAGGATTACATTGATCAAGGCTTTAACTTGGCGGCGATTCGCCACATGTTAGAGCAAGAAGGTGAAAAAGAAGCGGAAGCATCTGCTCCGACCGCACCGGTCAGTGAAGCACCGAAGGTTTCGGAAAAAGAGTTACATCATTTGTTGAAAACACAGCTTCAAGAAGCCGGTCGTTTCAATAAGACGTCGCTCATTCAAGGTGAGCTTTCACGTTTCTATCGATAACGCCGCACACATCAACCATTACGCAATGTGAGAGGGGACATTTTACCATGGCCAGAAAAACGTTCACAAAAGAAGACATTAAACGCATCGCACAAGAGGAAGACGTACGCTTTATTCGTCTTCAATTCACGGACATCCTCGGAACAATCAAAAACGTCGAGGTGCCGATCAGTCAATTGGACAAAGCACTTGATAACAAGATGATGTTTGACGGATCGTCAATCGAAGGATTCGTCCGCATCGAGGAATCAGACATGTACTTGTATCCAGACCTCAACACGTGGGTTGTCTTCCCGTGGACAGATGGCAGCGGAAAAGTTGCTCGCTTAATTTGCGATATTTATAACCCAGACGGCACACCATTCAGCGGTGACCCGCGCGGTACACTCAAGCGTAACCTTGAGAAGATGCAAAAACTTGGTTTCACAGCGTTCAACGTTGGACCAGAGCCAGAGTTCTTCTTGTTCAAAAAAGACGCATCAGGTCGCCCGACTCTTGAACTCAACGACCAAGGTGGATACTTCGACTTGGCACCAGTTGACCTCGGTGAGAACTGCCGTAAAGAGATCGTCATCGAACTTGAAAACATGGGCTTTGAAATCGAAGCATCACACCACGAAGTAGCACCAGGACAACACGAAATCGATTTCAAATACGCAGATGCTGTCACAACGGCAGATAACATCCAAACGTTCAAGCTCGTCGTCAAGACGATTGCTGCGAAATACGGTCTTCACGCGACATTCATGCCGAAGCCACTCTTCGGTGTAAACGGTTCAGGAATGCATGCGAACATGTCACTCTTCAAAGGCGACACAAACGTCTTCTACGATCCAAACGGCGACATGGAACTTTCTGACACAGCTCGCGCGTTCACAGCCGGTATCTTGGAGCATGCTCGTGCCTTCACGGCAGTATGTAACCCGACTGTCAACTCATACAAGCGTCTCGTACCAGGCTACGAAGCACCTTGCTATGTTGCATGGAGCGCACGTAACCGTTCGCCACTCGTACGTGTACCAGCGGCACGTGGTCTCTCGACTCGTATCGAAGTACGTTCGGTTGACCCAGCGGCGAACCCGTACCTTGCACTTGCTGCCCTCTTGGCTTCAGGTCTTGACGGGGTCGAAAAGGATTTGAATGCACCTAAACCAATCGATAGCAACATTTACGTGATGGACAAGCCAGAGCGTGTAGCAAACGGAATCGACGATCTCCCGGCCACACTCTTCGACGCACTCGAAGTCCTTCGTGCGGACAAAGTCGTGATGGACTCACTTGGTGAGCATATCGGTGAACATTTCCTCGAGTTGAAAGAAATCGAGTGGGATATGTTCCGTATGCAAGTAACAGAGTGGGAACGCGATCAGTACATGACGCTCTACTAAATAGAAGAGATATATAAAAGAGTATGGAGCATCCCTCAATTTGGGATGCTCCATACTCTTTTTGATAAATCATAATAGCGGAGATATCTTTATGATTCCGGCTCTTCTCTAACCTTCACAGGGACCCAAACCTCGCTATATACGTTGTCATATCCTGTTTCTATTTTGCTAAATGAAATGCTTGGCAAGTCTTGAAGTGCGTATCCCGAAGAAGGTAACCATTCTGCATAGGTTCTTGCCATCGTCTCTTGTAGAGTGCTTGGGAATGGTCCAGTGTTCGGGAAGATTGCCCATAAACTTTTTGGGATTGAAATCACTTCGACATCGTCATACTTAATTTCTCTTGTCGTGGCAAAACCAATCATATGTGTCAAATAACCTTCTTCTTCTAAGTGACCGTCATCAAAGTTGAACGATACGTTCAAGGCACGATGCGGATATAAATTGCCCAATTCATGCATGTGAGCCCGTTGCTGTTCCGTAATCGACTTCGCGAGTTCCAGGATTTCTTCGTTGACTCCCTCGAATTGAATAGGGACACGCTTTGAAACTCCAACGATTTGAAAAGCTTCTTTTTCTTCTAACTTGAACTCCATTGATGTTCCTCCTTTTATATCGATATAAAACGTGAAGCGAGGGAACGACTTTTGAATGTGATTCTTCATGACTTCAGAAGGCAAATGACCAGACCAATCTCGAAACGCTCTGGAAAACCCTTCGACCGATTGATATCCATAGAGATATGCGATTTCTGTTACGCTTGAACCATGAACCAATTTTTCATTTGCGATAGAAAACCGTCGATTTCGTATATAAGTGTGAAGTGTCATTCCTGACATATACGAAAACATTCTCTTAAAATGATGAGCAGATAGTCCGGTGATTTTTGTGATCTCTGAATCTAAGAGTTCTTCCGTTAAGTGCTGTTCGATAAAGTCCATCAGCTCATTTAATGCTTTTACCATCAAGTTCTCCTCCTTCATAGTTTGACAATATCGGATTTCTTCCAACTCATCTCGATAATTTGCGTGCAGGAAAAATCGGGTCGTATTAGTTTAAGCATTTCATTCATAAAATGGATACCCTATAACACGTTATCATTCCAATTAAGACAAAGGACCACCTTCTGTACTTCACGAAGGTGGTCCTTTGTTGGTTAAAACGCTTTTTTAAAAAACGTTGATGTATAGTCGAGCGTCGTATGCAGTGTCGTCGCAAACACGAGCCCTAAAAAGAAGGACATGCCATGAATGTCCACCCATGAGCGTATTTCCTCTTCGTATGCCGTGAAGGGCAAGATCAGCACGAGTGGGAACCCGATATATGCAATCCGAATCACATCACTCAAAGCAGGTAGGTGCGAGAAGAGCGAACGGTGCGGCATGAGCTTTACGTAAGGGAGCCAAATCAGTTTGAGAGGTCCCCATCGATAATAGGCGTCTGATTTCAAATCGAGGTCCGGGGAGAGCCAGAGTGTACCGATGATGGCACCGATGATCAATGAGAACGGAACATCGATTTCAAGAAAAGGCGTGGCAACCGCGAGTGCTCCGGTTGCCACGAGATTCGTACGGGTATGGGTCTTGCCACTAGCCATTAATGAATCGTTCGGTATACACCGATAACCTTCCCTAAAATCGAGACGTTGTCAAAATACATCGCTTCTAACTCGTCGTTCTCCGGTTGAAGCCGGACCTTCGAAGCTTCTTTGTAAATTCGCTTCACGGTCGCTTCGCCTTCTTCCGTCATGGCGACGACAATCTCTCCATTGTCGGCCGTGCTCTGCTGGCGGACGAGCACCCGGTCTCCGTCCAAGATGCCTGCATTGATCATCGAATCCCCAGAGACAGACAACATATATACATTATCTGACCCGACGATATGTGCTGGAAGAGGGAAGTGTTCTTCCACGTTCTCGATGGCGGTGATCGGTGTCCCGGCAGTGACCTTCCCGATGACCGGTACGTACATGACGGACTCTTGCTCTTCCATTGTCGGCATATCTTCAGTCAAAATTTCAATCGCGCGAGGCTTCGTCTTATCTCGACGAATCAATCCACGCTTCTCTAAACGATCTAGATGACCGTGTACGGTCGAACTAGATGCAAGACCGACGGCTTCTCCAATTTCACGAACAGAAGGCGGATAACCTTTTGCCCGTACTTCGTCTTTGATGAAATCAAGAATCTGCTGTTGTCGCGCTGACATTTTTTTCATTATGTTCACCTCGATATAATCGAATAACCTGCAATCGCATCCTATTCTTTATGTGTCTAGTGTAACACAAGAACACATGAGCGTACAAACATTCGTTCGTTTTTTTGTGTTGACCGAACACGGGTTCTTGTTTTATGATGAGAACAGATAAACGAACAAACGTTCTAACGAACATATATTCTTATGCAGGAGGTAATGTAATCATGAAAGATACACTCAACGGAATCATTTTAGTCGGGATGCTCTTGGTCGGGATGTTCGCTTTTTATTTGGCTGGTGAAATGCGAGGGGAACCAAAAGTTGTCGATCCGGTCGTCACGTCAGAGCGGACAATCGAAGAAGAGGTTGCGTACGTCGAAGCAGAATCACTCGAAGCACAGATCATGGCAGAGCGTGAAGAGCATAACGAACGAAAAATGAAATGGTATGCCGCTGAGTGATCTTTCTTCATTGCGAATCAATCTTAAACTGTGTATCGTAACAAATGAATGCAATGAAAGGGAGTGGTGCGGTGCGAGTCGTCATCTATTGCCGGGTATCGACGAACAAGTCTACCCAAGAGACATCACTCAGTCGGCAAGTCGAAGAATTACAGCAGCTGGCTTCGGGATTAGGGGCCGACGTCATAGATGTCATCACAGAACAGGAGAGTGGTTATGAAGTCAACCGGCAAGGGCTACTTGATTTACTTGACCATGTATCCACCTCTCGGCTCGATGCTGTTCTCGTCACGGATGACAGTCGTTTAGGGCGAGGGAATGCCAAGATTGCGATCTTGCATACTTTAATGAAGCATGACGTGAGATTGCTGACGATGCAGTCTACGTCGGACTATGTCGTTTCCGATGCAGAGAAGATGGTATTGGAGATTGTCAGTGTTGTCGAAGAATATCAACGAAAAATTCACAATGCGAAAATCTCGCGTGGGATGCGTCGTGCGGTCGCTAACGGATTTAACCCACAGCGCAACATTCAAAATCATGATCAAGGTGGGCGACATCGAATTGAAGTGCCAATCGAAGAGATTATCCAATTGCGTGAACGTGGCTTGACGTTCGCTGAGATTGCGGCGACGCTACGTGGATTTGGCTATGAGGTCTCGAAGGCAACGGTCAATCGACGATATCTTGAGCACCAGTCGGTTGCTGAAACTTGATTCTTCCTTTCTGATTTTGTAAAGTATAAGAACAAATTCACTAGAGAGGGGGCGAGTCATATGTTAGCACCAGGACAATTGGAGCGAATCAATTTCCTCGCCAACAAAGCGAAGACAGAAGGACTGTCTCAAGAAGAAATGAACGAGCAACAAGACTTGCGTCAAGAATATTTGAAGGCGTTTCGTCAATCGTTCAAATCACAAATGATGGGTATGAAAGTCGTCGACCCAGATGGAAATGACGTTACACCAGCGAAGTTGAAAGAAGACCAAAAACGCTATCGCGGTGAGTGATACCGAATGCACATCCTATTTCGCATAGGATGTGCATTTTTGTTATACACGAACACGCATCAGACGAACGGATTACATGCTATTTCATGCAATAGAAGGAAACGATTTCACCAAATGTGTTATACTAATTAATTAGTTGTGACACACGATTGAGTATGATAAAATATGACGGGTAGAAAACCTTCTTAACACAGAGAGGATGAAATTAGTGGAAACAACTACTAAAGAATTATTAGCGATTAACTCGATTCGGACGCTCTCGATTGACGCAGTCCAAAAAGCGAACTCTGGTCACCCAGGGATGCCGATGGGCGCTGCCCCGATGGCGTTTACACTTTGGACAGATAAAATGCGTCACAACCCGAAAAACCCGAATTGGTTCAACCGTGACCGTTTCGTGCTCTCAGCGGGTCATGGATCGATGCTCTTGTATTCGCTCCTTCACTTGTCTGGCTATGATTTGTCGATGGACGATTTGAAATCATTCCGTCAAATGGACTCGAAGACACCTGGTCACCCTGAGTACCGCCACACGGCTGGGGTAGATGCGACAACGGGCCCACTTGGACAAGGGATTGCGATGGCTGTCGGGATGGCCATGGCAGAGAAACACTTAGAAGCGACTTACAACCGCGACGAGTTCAACGTCGTTGACCACTACACGTTCGGCATTTGCGGTGACGGAGACTTGATGGAAGGTGTATCTGCGGAGGCGGCTTCCCTCGCAGGTCACTTGAAGCTCGGTAAACTCGTCGTTCTTTACGATTCAAACGATATCTCTCTCGATGGCGACCTTCATAAGTCGTTCTCTGAAAGCGTAGAAGACCGTTTCAACGCTTACGGATGGCAAGTCATTCGTGTCGAAGACGGAACGGACATCGATTCAATCGCAAAAGCGATCGATGCTGCGAAAGCAGAGACGTCGAAGCCGACATTGATCGAAGTCAAGACGGTCATTGGATTCGGTTCACCGAACAAGTCGGGTAAATCGGCATCACACGGTGCGCCACTTGGAGACGCTGAAATCGAATTGACGAAACAGTTCTACAAATGGGAAGGCGAGTCATTCTACGTTCCAAACGAAGTATATGACTTATTCAACGAGAAAGTTGTCGAGCCTGGTGCGAAATATGAGTCAGACTGGAACGAACTCGTTGAAGCGTATAAAGCGGCACACCCTGAGCTCGGAGCACAGTTCGAGCGTGCGATGAACAATGAGCTTCCTGAAGGTTGGGATAGCGAGTTGCCGACATTCGAAATCGGTTCGAAAAAAGCAACACGTCAAACGAGCGGTGAAGTGTTGAACGCAATAGCAAAAGCAGTACCGACACTCTTTGGTGGTTCGGCTGACCTTGCTGGATCGAACAACTCGATGATCAAAGGTGCGGTAGACTTCGATGAAGACCCAGCTGGTCGTAACATCTGGTTCGGTGTTCGTGAGTTCGCGATGGCGGCAGCTGTGAACGGTATGGCCCTTCACGGTGGTGTTCTTCCTTACGGTGCGACGTTCTTCGTCTTCTCGGATTACCTCCGTCCTGCAGTCCGTCTCGCAGCACTTATGGGACTTCCATCGACGTTCATCTTGACGCACGACTCAATCGCAGTCGGTGAAGATGGTCCAACGCACGAGCCGGTCGAACATCTGATGAGCTTCCGCGCGATGCCGAACCTCTCTGTTCTTCGTCCTGCTGACGGCAAAGAAACGATTGCAGCTTGGAAACAAGCGGTGACATCGAAAACGACTCCTTCACTTCTCGTCTTGACTCGTCAAGCGTTACCAGAACTCGAAGGTACATCTATTGAAACTGCAGCAAAAGGAGCTTACGTCGTTGCAGGTGAATCGAAAGATGCAGACGTTCTCTTGCTCGGTACAGGTTCTGAAGTACACGTTCTCGTTGAAGCGCGTGAACAGCTCGCGTCAGAAGGCGTGAAAGCGGCAGTCGTCTCGATGCCATCATGGGAACTCTTCGAAGCGCAATCTGCAGAGTACAAAGAATCTGTCCTTCCATCTTCAGTCACGAAACGTGTATCACTTGAAGCGGGTGCGACACTTGGATGGTACAAATATGTAGGATTCGGTGGTAAGGTACTAGGAATTGACAAGTTCGGAGCATCTGCACCTGGTGACCTCCTCATGAAAGAATACGGCATGTCAGTCGACAACGTCGTCAATGCAGTAAAATCACTTTAATCTCTAGTTAGATTGTTGTGACGGCCAATCGTTTGGCCGTCACTTTTTTTCTGGACGACTAGCGAAGTTGTTCAATTTAGTGTATAGTAAAAAACGATGTTTCATATGGTAGAGGAGGTAAAGCCTTGAGTACATTATTCTGGATTCTTCTTGTCGTGGCAGCACTCATCGGGGGTATCGCGATTGGATTCTTTATCGCGCGTAAATACATGATGAACTACCTTGAACAGAACCCGCCAATCAATGAAGATATGATTCGTACGTTGATGATGCAGATGGGTCAAAAGCCATCACAGAAGAAAGTCAACCAAGTGATGCGCGCCATGAACGTGCAGATGAAAAACGAAAAGAAATCATAATCAATCACGAAAGCACTTCGGTTCCCGAAGTGCTTTTTTGTTTCCTCTTTTTGTTAGACAATCGAACAAACTTTCGCTACGATTAATGAATAATCTTCATCTAAAGACAAAAGGGGGCGTTTCACATTCGTGTATTCAAACAATTATCTTGGTTTTTGCGTCTTGAGTGGAAGACGTACGCGCTCGGCATCGTCTTACTGATCTTCGTGGCTGGTCTAGAACTGATTCCACCACGCATCATCGGACGGATTGTCGATGAGATTAACCGTGGTTCGCTTTCGTCCGACACACTCTGGCTGTTATTAGGGGGACTTGCTGCTGTTGGGATTGGAAATTATGTCGCCCGCTTCTTTTGGCGCTATTTTATCTTCGGCGCATCGATTCGTCTAGGAAGAATGCTTCGTAGCCAACTATATCGGCATTTCACAGATCTTGATCAGCGATTTTATAAAAAGTCACGGGTCGGTGATTTGATGGCCCATGCGACAAATGATGTACAAGCCGTATCGATGACGGCCGGTGCGGGGATTTTAACACTCGTCGATAGCGTGACACTTGGGACGTTCGTCATCATCACGATGGTTACAACAATCAGCTGGAAATTGACGCTCGTCGCCTTACTACCGTTACCAATCATGGTCGCTTTGACAACGCGATATGGAAAGATGTTACATAGCCGATTCGGGGTCGCCCAAGCGGCATTTTCAGAATTGAATGACAAAGTGCAGGAAAGCGTCAGTGGCGTCCGTGTCTTAAAGTCGACGGGGGAAGTCGATCGAGATGTGGAATCGTTTGAGAACTTATCGAGTGAAGTCATGGCGAAAAACGTACGAGTCGCGAAGATTGATGCCTTATACGACCCGACCATCTTCGGAATTGTCGGACTGTCTTATATCCTTTCGGTCGGGTATGGAGCCGTCTTGATTGAACAAGGCGAATTGACGATTGGACAGATTGTCAGCTTCACAGCTTATTTGGCACTGTTGACATGGCCGATGTTAGCCTTTGGATGGTTGTTCAATATCGTGGAGCGTGGACGCGCGTCTTACGACCGAATTGAGCGAATGCTCGCCGTCAAACCTGAGATTCAAGACGACCGCATGGCTGCGACGACCCTTTCTCATTCAGAGGTGGAAGTTGATATTCGAAACTTCGCCTATGACGAGACCGTTGTGCTTCACAATGTCCATTTTCGGATTGAGCGTGGGAAAACCATCGGGATTGTCGGCAGGACAGGTGCAGGGAAGACGACGATTGTCCGTCTATTGACACGGGAGTATGATGTGAAAGATGGAAAGATAAAAATCGGCGGGATCAACATCCGCCAAGTGAAAAAGTCACTTCTGATGGATAAGATTGCGGTCGTGCCGCAAGACCATTTCTTGTTCTCGGATTCGATTGCGAACAATATCGCGTTCGGAAGGCCTGAAGCGAGCATGGAAGAAATCATCGAAGCAGCTAAGGTTGCTGAGGTGCATGAAGATATTGTCCGTCTTCCGGAAGGATATGCGACACTCGTCGGTGAACGTGGAGTCACATTATCAGGAGGACAAAAACAACGGATTTCCATCGCGCGGGCGCTCATGACAGCGGCGGATGTCTTGATATTAGATGATGCCCTATCTGCGGTCGATGCGAAAACGGAAGAGTCGATTATCGAGCATTTTCGAGTCGGTAATCCAGATCAGGCGCGCGTCATTGTCGCACATCGTCTTTCGGCTGTAGAACACGCTGACGAGATTCTCGTGATTGAGGACGGAAACATCATTCAACGAGGTCGCCATGAGGCATTGCTTCAAGAGACGGGCTGGTATCGTGAGACATATGATCGTCAGCAACTTGAAGCGATTGTAGAAGGGGGGGGACACGATGAAACATGATGTCCAAGAATGGCAAGTCATCAAGCGACTGCTCAGTTACGCGAAACGGTACGGAAAACCGCTAAGTGTTGCCTTCGTATTTCTCTTGATTGCGACAGGTGCAAAGTTGGCAGGGCCGTTTCTAATCAAAGTGTTCATCGATGAATTCGTCACACCGGGTGTCTATCCAACGAACTGGGTCATCGCTCTCTTCGCCGTCTATATGGTTCTTCACGTATCTGCAATCGTGTTTGATTATCTACAATCGATTTCGTTTCAAAAGATTGCGCTGAAGATTGTTCAAAATATTCGGATGGATATTTTCCGCCACGTCATGGGGATGCGGCTCGCTTATTTTGACCGTACACCAGCGGGCGTCCTTGTATCGCGTATTACGAACGATACGGAGGCGGTGAAAGAGCTCTATGTCGGAGTGATGAGTACGTTCGTTCAGTCCGCTGTTCAGTTGATCGGGACGTATATTTTCCTCTACATTTTAGAGCCGCCGCTCGCGACGATGGGGCTCATCTTGTTGCCTCTCTTTTGGCTCATCATTTGGGCGTATCGTCGTTTCTCGACGAAATATTTCGCACAAGTCCGGGATTTGTTGTCACAACTCAACGCCCAGTTGAACGAATCCATCAACGGGATGGGCATCATTCAACAATTTCGTCAAGAAGAGCGTCTCATCCGTCAGTTCGAAGAGACGAACGAAGCGCATCAGGAGGCACGATATCGGAACTTAAAACTCGATAGCATGTTGCTACGCCCAATCATCGAACTCCTTCTTGCCTTCTCCATCATCGGTCTGCTCGGCTATTATGGGGTGCTCTCCATGAGTGAACAGGTTCAGGTAGGGGTCGTGTATGCTTTCATCAGCTATATTGAACGTATTTTCCGTCCTGTACTCGATATCATGCAACGATTGAGCGAATTTCAACAAGCCGTCGTATCGGCGGATCGTGTCTTCAAAATTTTAGATACGGATGAACCGGCTCCAGGTAAACGGATGCCTGGTGAAGCGCGGATCACTGATGGGGAAGTTCGGTTCGAAGACGTGACGTTCAGTTACGACGGAGAAGTTGACGTGTTGAAACAAATTTCGTTCGTGGCGAAACCTGGTGAGACGGTAGCGCTCGTTGGTCATACTGGGAGTGGTAAAAGTTCAATCATCAATTTGTTGACCCGTTTTTACCCATATGAATCTGGTCGCATCACGATTGACGGGCAACCGCTCGAACAGTTCGAGGAGCAAGAGCTTCGTCATCAGGTCGGGCTTGTCCTACAAGACCCATTCTTATTTACGGGAACAATTGAAGAGAATTTGAAGCTGTTCAATCCGGACATCGATTCTGAGCGCGCGCGTGAAGCTGCTGAATTCGTCCAAGCGCATACGTTCATTGAAAAGTTGGATGCTGGCTATGGCCATGTCGTCGGAGAGCGTGGAGCGACGTTCTCAAGCGGGGAGCGTCAATTGCTCGCTTTTGCCCGTACGGTCGCACGTAATCCAAAGGTGCTTATTCTCGATGAAGCGACAAGCTCCATCGATACCGAAACAGAAGAGCGTGTACAGACTGCGCTCGATCGGATGCGTCGGGGTCGGACGACGATTGCAATCGCTCACCGCCTGTCGACGATTCAAGATGCAGATTTGATATTAGTCTTGCATCGCGGTGAAATCGTGGAACGCGGCAACCATCAACAGTTATTGAAACAAGACGGACTGTACAAAAAGATGTATGAATTGCAATCCGGACAACGTCTGATGTCTTGATTTGGAAAGGATACCTATTCAGGTGTCCTTTTTTCCATGGAAAAAGCTCGTCACACTAGGTGACGAGCCGTCAAGTTTCAAGAATGAAGTTTCTCTTTATTATGCTTTGATAGGACATGACGAGTGATTAGAGAGTCAAGTTCTTGGCTTACTGAAATGACTTCAGGTGAGGTCCAAGAATGCTTTGACGCGATTTTATACAGTTCATCACGTTTTTGTTCAATGGCCTGGTGTAGTGTATCTGCTGCGGTGACTGCCACGTTCGTTCCCCCATCATGTAAATTAGAATTTTGTGAACTGGAATATCCAAATCTTAGCACCTCCGTTTACAGATGACAAGTTTCATTTCCATTTCAAAAATTACAAAATGATGTTGAGGTTTGAAAGAAAAGATTCGAGCAATTTAAATAGGATTTCGCTATAATGGTCGTGAAAGGTGGAAATCGTCATGGAAGTCACATTATGGCTCGCATTTGGGGCGGGCGTCTTATCGTTCTTGTCACCATGTACGCTCCCGTTGTATCCGGTCTTTCTCTCGTATATCACTGGGGTTTCCGTATCTGAGTTAAAAAATGAAGGATTAAAACAGCGTACAGCTTGGTTCCACACATTTTCGTTCTTATTCGGTTTTTCGATTGTCTTTCTCGTGCTAGGGTTGTCGACTTCGTTGATCGCAGACGTCTTCATCCAATACAAGGACAGTCTACGCATGTTCGGCGCCATTTTGATTTTCGTGTTCGGCGTCTTTTTGGCGGGCTTATGGCAACCGCAATTTATGATGCGTGAAAAGAAAATGGATATCGGCGAACGAAAGAGCGGTTATTTTGGTACCGTTTTAATTGGTATTGGATTTGCGGCCGGTTGGACACCGTGCACAGGTCCGATTTTAGCTGGTGTGATCGCACTAGCCGCCACGAACCCGAGTCAAGGGCTCGGCTATATGTTGGCGTATGTCATCGGATTTGCAATTCCATTTTTGGTGATGGTCGCATTCGTTGGCAAGATCAAGTACTTAGCACGCAACAGTGCAAAAGTGGCAAAAGTCGGAGGCTATTTGATGATGGTGTTCGGCGTACTATTATATTTTGACGGAATGAATCGGTTCGCTGCATGGATGAGCGAGCTTGTCGGATTCACCGGATTTTAAGGGGTTGACCGAGATGTCAATGTTATGGGGGTCGACTCTCGTCGCGTTGTTAATGGGTATCGTAGCGAGCTTTGTTCGTGTAAAAGCATCGGCAAAGCCGACGAATGCGAAGAAAATTTTAATCCCACCACTTGCGATGACGACCGGGATGATTCAGTTTTTGATTCCCGCGTTTCGCTTATCATGGGTCGAAGTGGCTGAGGCCCTTGCGGTCGGGCTCATCTTCAGTCTGTTTTTGATTAAGACATCAAACTTTGAAAAACGGGACGGCGAAGTGTATCTCTCACGATCGAAAGCATTTTTCGTGGTCGTGTTCGCACTCCTTGCCATCCGTACAGCAATGAAGGTTTGGGTCGGTCATGAGGTCGATATCTTCTCGACCGGCGGATTGTTTTATTTGATTGCTTGGGGGATGATTGTCCCGTGGCGAATCGCCATGTATCAAAAATATAAACGAATCGCAATCACGTAAAAATGGAGTGGCGTTGAGCCACTCCATTTTTTATTTAGTCTGCTTTCGTAGCGGCGACTTCGGTCTCCGCGTCGATTCCAGTGTTCGCCTTGACGAGGACGCGTTCATAGTTTCCTGCTGCTTCATCTGATTTCGTGACCAGTGTACCAATCACGGCAGCGATGAAACCGAGGGGGATTGATACAATCCCGGGATTGGATAGTGGGAATAGGGCTTCACCGACAAAGATGGCCGAACCGTCCGGAGCCCAAAGGTTCGGGCTGAGTGCGACTAGAATCAGTGAGGAGAACAAACCGACGACCATTCCCCAAATGGCGCCACCTGTATTAAAGCGTCTCCAGAAAATCGTAAAGAGAATCACAGGTAAGTTCGCACTCGCCGCAACGGCGAAGGCGAGCGAGACAAGAAACGCAACGTTCATCGACTGGGCGAAAAAAGCTAGTCCCATTGAGACGAGGGCGACCGCAACTGAAGCGATTCGCGCGGCTTTCACTTGTTCAGTTTCTGTCGCTTCCCCATTACGAATGATATGTCCGTAGAAGTCATGGGCGAAGGCGGAAGCAGCTGACAGTACGAGTCCAGCGACAACGGCAAGAATTGTCGCGAACGCGATTGCGGCAACGAAAGCGAACAAGAGGTCACCACCGAGCACTTGCGCGAGAAGAGGGGCCGCCATGTTGCCGGCAGGGTTTGCGGCGAGAATGGCATCACGTCCGACGAATGCTGCGGCACCGAAACCTAGGAAAATGGTCAAGATATAAAATGCACCGATGATCCATGTCGCATAGACGACGGATTGCCGAGCAGTCGGTGCATCTTTGACGGTGAAGAAGCGAATCAGAATATGAGGGAGCCCTGCCGTACCGAGCACGAGCGCCATGTTTAATGAAATGGTATCGAGCGGTAGCTTGAACTTGTTCCCAGGGTTCAAGAAGTCACTTCCGAGTGGGGTCGCTTTACTGACTTCATTAAACATCGTCGTGACGGAGAAATCAAAGCGAGCGAACACGAGAAATGAAATGATTGCCGTCCCAATCATCAGAAGTACGGCTTTCGTGATTTGTACCCAAGAAGTGGCCGTCATGCCACCGAAAACGACGTAGACTGTCATTAAGATTCCGACGACGACGACACTTGTCGTATAAGGGATTCCGAGTAACAGTTCAATCAAAGCACCCGCTCCGACGAGTTGCGCAATCATGTAAAAAATGGAGATGACAATCGCATTCATCGCTGCGACACCACGTACGCGAGGCTTGTTAAAACGTGCCGCAATCATGTCTGCCATCGTATATTTCCCAAGATTTCGCAATGGTTCGGCGACGAGATAGAGGACAACGAGATAGGCAACGAGGAAACCGATTGAATAGAAAAACCCATCGAATCCCGCAAGCGCGATCATACCTGCAATTCCGAGAAACGATGCGGCAGACATATAGTCGCCTGCAATGGCAAGACCGTTTTGAAATCCGGTCAATCCACCATCTGCCGTATAAAAATCGCTGGCAGTTTTTGTTTTTCTTGCTGCAAAGTATGTAATCACTAGCGTGAGTCCGACAATGGCGATAAAGAGGGCGATCGCGGTCCAATTCATGATCTCACCTCGTCTTTCAATTGTTCGACGAGTGCGTCAAAGCGACGGGCACGTCGACTATAAAGTACACAAAGTGTCCAAGTCATAATGAACTGGGAAAAGGCGAACGCCCAAGCCCAAGTGATGTCCCCGATGAGTGGTGTATTCAAGATCGTCGTATAGCTCGTCAGAATCGGGAGTGTGAAATAAAAGATGAGTGAGAAGATGATAGCTGGAACGATGAAGCGATTTTTTTCCTGCATTAACCGATGAAATGTCTCATGTTCGGTAATCATGTGGGCAGATTGATGGCTTGTTGTTTGTGAAACTTGTGTTACATCATGCACAATAGACCCTCCTTGACTGTAAGATAAATCCATTATGCGTTGTGAAAAACAATTCAGTCATTCCTTTTTTTCGTGTCGAAATGAAAGACGTTATATTAATATTGGTCATACCAATTTACTGTAAGCGTTTTCAATATTGTCTAATTCGTGAACGTTATTTCGATGTAATATAAAGCTCGAGAAAAGGTACTTTTGACCCATTAGGCGAATCGCACAATTCGACAAATAAAAAACTCTATCTGAATGAGATAGAGTCTACTGCTGAAAATAGTGTTCATATGGCGTCCAATCAATCTGTTCTTCGGTTAGCGCTTTCTTTAAGAACTTGTGATCGCGCTTCGGCGTTGCGGCGATGTAACCCTTTACCACAAGTTCGGTCGTCATTTTTTTTGCACGCGATTCAAGCGCGAATTGACCGATTTTACCTGCGATTTTTCGGATCGCCACGTCGCGGAACAACTCGGGTACCGGTGTGACGAGACGATCTAATAGCGTCCGCGTCTCCGGAGTCCAGAGATGACGCGTTCTTTCTATATAATCATCTTCGATGTCAAGTAGGGAACGTCCATCTTCTTTTGGCATTCGTTTTAAAAACTTACGAAACATGAAGTACCCGCCAATCGTCATGAGTCCAATCATGACGAATCCCCAGAATACAATGAAATACATCATCAAGTTTTCTGGCATCGTCTTTCCCCCGTTCTATACATTCACTTGCTTTCATCGTTAGTATACAAAAAAGAATCCATTTGCAAAAGGCGTACGTCCCATTAGGATAGACGAACCGAATTGATTTCGTTAGAATAGATAGCGTTGCTACGAGAATAAGCATGAACTGAGACGAGAAAGGAAAGGTCTATCCTATATGAGCCAATTGAAACAGGAAGTCGAGAGACGTCGGATATTCGGCATTATCTCTCACCCGGATGCGGGGAAAACAACATTAACAGAAAAATTACTTTTGCACGGTGGTGCGATTCGCGAGGCAGGTACGGTCAAGGCGCGCAAAAACTCAAAACACGCAAAATCTGACTGGATGGAAATCGAGAAACAACGTGGGATCTCGGTCACATCGTCTGTCATGCAATTCATCTATCAAGACAAGGTTGTATCGATCATGGATACACCAGGACACAACGACTTCGGTGAAGACACGTATCGCGTGTTGACATCAGTCGATAGCGCGGTCATGGTCATTGATGCTGCGAAAGGGATTGAAACACAGACGAAAAAACTATTCCAAGTTTGTCGGATGCGTGGGATTCCAATCTTCACATTTATGAACAAGTTGGATCGTCAGGCAAAAGATCCGCTTGAATTGATGGAAGAGCTCGAAGAAGTGTTAGGCATGCCTTCTGTCGCGATTACATGGCCAATCGGAAGTGGAATGCAGTTTGAAGGCGTCTACGACCGAATGAAAAATGAGGTCCACTTGTTCCGTGGGGAGAAGTCGACACTTCAACTGGGTGAGGACGGAGTGAACGATCCGATTCTCTCCGATCATTTGTCGGAAGAGAACTTGATGAACCTCCGCGATGAGATCGACCTTCTCGATGGAGCGGGGAACGAGATTAATGTCGAGGCGATCCAGAGCGGTAAATTGACACCGGTATTTTTCGGAACAGCGCTCGTCGACTTTGGGGTGACTGCGTTCTTGAATCACTATTTAGAGATGTCTCCGGCTCCTGAGGCACGTAAGTCGAACGTCGGTCCAATCAATCCGACATCAGAAGACTTCAGTGGATTCGTCTTCAAGATTCAGGCGAACATGAATCCGGCACACCGCGATCGCATCGCCTTTGTACGCATCTGTTCAGGTGTGTTTGAGCGTGGGATGGATGTGACGCTCACTCGTACTGGGAAAAAGATAAAATTGAGCCAATCGACACAATTGATGGCGAACGATCGAGAAACAGTCGACCAAGCGTTTGCTGGTGATGTCATCGGAATCTATGATTCTGGGACGTATCAAATTGGAGATACCATCACCACATCGAAGCAGAAGATTGCGTTTGAGGCGCTGCCGACTTTCCCGCCGGAATTGTTCATGCGCGTTTCGCCGGTCAACTCGCTCAAGTCGAAACACTTCCACAAAGGGGTAGAACAGCTTGCGCAAGAAGGGGCGATTCAAGTGTATCGCAACGAATATAACGAGATTTATCTCGGCGCGGTCGGACAACTTCAATTCGAGGTGTTCGAATATCGTTTAAACAATGAATATGGCGTCGATATTCGAATGGAACCAGTCTCATATAGTGTTGCTCGTTGGGTCAAAGATAAAGAGTTGAAGGCATTGAAACCGTTCCAAGATTCACGGAACATGCTCGTTACAGACCGTTGGGAACGTCCGGTCTTCCTGTTCGCGAACGAGTTCACATATGAACGGTTCGCTGAGCGTCACGCAGATGACTTGACGCTTGTTGAGGCACTTGACGTCAACGAAGAGATCGGTACGGAAGAATAAGATGTAAACACCTCGTTTCTGAGGTGTTTTTTTGTTGTGAAGTAAGTCGTTTTAGTTTTGATAAGTTTTACTTATGACTAATTTGTGACGGAATGTATTTTACGTCACGCTATACTTGTATTATGATAAATATGTGAAAAGTAAGCGATTACGCATTGTCGTGTGGTCGGCGCTTTCAAAAAGGGGGAAATTGCAATGGAACAGACGAATGTTTTAGACGCCTTCGCATCTCGGACAACGTTCGAAGTGAACGGGCAATCGTATGATTTTTATCGTTTGAAAAAATTGGAAGAAGAAGGATTGACGGACATCAGCCGTCTTCCGTATTCGATTCGCGTTCTTCTTGAATCGGTTCTCCGTCAACAAGACGGGCGTGCCATCACGAAAGAACATGTCGAGAACTTGGCAAAATGGGGCACTGCCGACGTCTCGAAAGACATTGACGTACCGTTCAAACCGGCACGTGTCGTACTTCAAGACTTCACGGGTGTACCGACGGTCGTAGACCTTGCTTCACTTCGTAAAGCGATGGCAGACCTCGGTGGAGACCCAAACAAAATCAACCCAGAAATTCCTGTCGATCTCGTCGTCGATCACTCAGTTCAAGTAGATGCATATGGTTTCGCTGGCGCATTGATGAAAAACATGGACATCGAATTTGAACGTAACGAAGAACGTTATAAGTTCTTACGTTGGGCTCAGACGGCATTTGACAACTATCGTGCCGTACCACCTGCAACGGGGATTGTTCACCAAGTAAACTTGGAGTACTTGGCATCTGTCGTCCTCGAGAAGAATGATGCAGAAGGTACAGTTGCTTATCCAGATTCACTCGTCGGAACGGATTCGCACACAACGATGATCAACGGACTCGGTGTTCTTGGCTGGGGTGTCGGAGGAATCGAGGCGGAAGCAAGCATGCTCGGTCAACCATCATACTTCCCAGTGCCAGACGTCGTCGGTGTCAAAATCATCGGTGAAGTAAACCCTGGCGTGACAGCGACAGATGTGGCGCTCGTCGTGACAGAAATGCTCCGTCATGAAAAAGTTGTCGGGAAATTCGTTGAATTCTTCGGACCGTCGCTCCACACGATGCCACTTTCAGACCGTGCGACGATTGCAAACATGGCGCCTGAATATGGTGCGACATGTGGATTCTTCCCGGTCGATACGGAAACATTGAACTACATGCGTACGACTGGTCGCTCTGAAGAGTTAATTTCACTCGTCGAAGAATACTCTAAAGCGAATGATCTCTTCTATACACCAGATCAAGCTGATCCAACGTTCACAAAAGTGTTGACACTCGACTTGTCGAAAGTCCAGCCTTCACTTGCGGGTCCGAAACGTCCCCAAGACCGAATCAACCTCTCAGACGTTCAAACATCGTTCATCGATAGCTTGAGTGCTCCTGCAGGAAACAGTGGCTTCGGACTTGACCGTTCTGAACTCGACAAAACGGCGACAGTCAAGTACGAGGACGGCGCAGTCGACATGAGTACGGGAGATGTTGCGATTGCAGCCATCACAAGCTGTACGAACACGTCGAACCCATACGTCATGGTCGGTGCTGGACTCGTTGCGAAGAAAGCCGTTGAACGTGGCTTAACCGTTCCGAAATACGTGAAGACATCACTCGCACCAGGTTCGAAAGTCGTAACGGACTACTTGGATAAGGCTGGTTTGACTTCTTACTTGGACGAACTTGGCTTCAACACTGTTGGATACGGCTGTACGACATGTATCGGAAACTCTGGTCCGCTTGACCGTGAAGTCGAAGATACGATCACAGAAAACGACTTGCTCGTGTCGTCAGTCCTCTCTGGTAACCGTAACTTTGAAGGGCGCGTTCACCCGCTCGTGAAGGCAAACTTCTTGGCATCACCACCGCTCGTCGTCGCTTACGCTCTTGCCGGGTCAGTCAACTTCGACATCATGAATGATTCGTTCGGTACAGACAAAGATGGAAATGAAGTATACTTCAAAGACATCTGGCCATCAAACGATGAAATCAAAATGGTTGTCCAAGACGTGGTATCACCAGAAGCATTCCGTAAAGAGTACGAAACGGTCTTCACTGGTAACGAGCGTTGGAACGCACTCGATGTTCCGGAAGGAAACTTGTATGACTTCTCAGATGAGTCGACATACATCCAAAACCCACCGTTCTTCGAACAACTCGAACCAGAAGCGGGCGAGGTTCATGCATTGAATGGCTTACGTGTCATCGGGAAGTTTGCGGATTCGGTTACGACCGACCACATCTCGCCAGCTGGATCATTCTCGAAGACGACACCAGCCGGTCAATACCTCCTTTCTAAAGGGGTAGAGCCAATCGACTTCAACTCATATGGTTCTCGCCGTGGTAACCATGAAGTCATGATGCGTGGTACGTTCGCAAACATTCGTATCCGCAACCAAGTTGCTCCAGGAACTGAAGGTGGCTTTACGACGTACTGGCCAACTGGTGAAATCATGCCAATGTATGATGCGGCTATGAAGTACAAGGAACAGGGAACAGGTCTTGTTGTCCTTGCAGGAAATGATTACGGAATGGGATCATCTCGTGACTGGGCAGCGAAAGGGACGAATCTTCTTGGAATCCGTGCGGTCATCGCACAAAGTTTCGAGCGGATTCACCGTTCGAACCTTGTCATGATGGGTGTGCTCCCGCTTCAGTTCTTAGACGGGGAATCGGCTGAATCACTCGGATTGACTGGTGAAGAAGCAATTGATATTCAAGTCGATGAATCTGTACGTCCGCGCGATATCTTGAACGCAAAAGCGACACATGAAAACGGAACGGTGACAGAGTTCAAAGTCATCGCTCGTTTCGACTCTGAAGTTGAAATTGATTACTACCGTCACGGTGGAATCCTGCAAATGGTTCTCCGTAACAAATTGAAATAAGTGCTAGTCCATGACCTTCCTTTGAAAAAAGGAAGGTTTTTTTCATGAATATGCAATTTTAAGGTGGAAGTTTTAAAAGATTCGGGAACAGGAAGACAGGGAGGGGTACGCTTATGGATAAGGAAGAGAAGCTCGGAAAGAGTTGGTGGAAACGATTGACGCAACAAAAAGAGGTGGAACCGGATCGAGAAATTGATATCACCCTTTCAGAATTGCGTCAGGCGATTCACGAATATGAACAGACACTGCCAAAAGGTGTGAATCGCACCGTCCTACTGGATGACTCGCAAGAAATCGACACCAAACGCTTGAAACATCACCTTTCGGGAATCCCGAAACAACGTTTCTTCATGTCAAAAGAGACGTTTCATATCGTACCGGAAGATGAACGCGACGTCATTTATGAAATGGATCAAGTGCAACGGGCACTCGATCTGTATATGGACCAGGAGAAGAAATTACCGTTACAAAAATTTCAGAACGCGCTTCAACTCGATTTGACCCGTTTACGAGAGGGGGGTTATTTAAAAACGTTGCCAAAAAGACCTTACTATGTGGTCGATGAAACATTGATTGTTTCACTGGAGCCCAAAGAAAAAACTTGATGACAAGACACCTATCTATTGGACGGTAAACAACACATTTATGTACACATAGGGTTGTGACTTGTTTCAAAAGTATGTTAGGGTGGAAAACGTATATGAAAATAGAAAATTAAATAGGAGTGATTTTATGGAACGAAAAAGCCGTGTGACAACCGTATTCGTCGTATCTGCAATCATAACTGGCTTATTTACGATTTGGGGACTTTTCCCCGAGAGTTTATTAGGTAATGCCAGTCTATTAAACGTGACGAGTACGTTACAAGGCTGGCTCTCAAACGGGATGGGTTGGTTCTATCTCTTGAGCGCCACCGGGTTTTTACTGGTTGCCATCTTTTTAATCTTTTCAAGATATGGTTCGATTCGACTTGGAAAGGATACAGATCGTCCAGAATTTAGTTATTTATCATGGTTTGCCATGTTATTCAGTGCCGGGATGGGAATTGGACTCATCTTCTGGGGAGCGGCTGAACCGTTGCTCCACTTCCACTCACCACCATTCGCTTCCCCCACACCCGAAGGAGATGCACGGACTGCTATGCGTTATGCATTTTTCCATTGGGGCCTCCATCCATGGGCGATTTACGCAATGATTGCGCTCGCCATCGCATATTCGACGTTTAGAAAAGGTCGTCCCGCGACGATCGGGGAGACAATCGGTTCGCTCGTCCATAACCGCTACGAACAACCCGTGAAGCAAACGGTCGATATCCTTGCGGTCATTGCGACGGCATTCGGGGTAGCGACTTCACTTGGTTTTGGTGCTCAACAAATTGCCGGTGGCCTTCATTACCTCATCCCTGGGGTACCGAACGCTTTCGTGACACAGTTGATCATCATCGGGGTCGTATCCGTACTCTACATGATCAGTGCCTCGACTGGCCTTGACAAAGGGATTCGAATCTTAAGTAATACGAATATCTTCTTGGCAATTGTCCTACTTGTAGCGACGATGTTTGCGGGACCGACAGCTTTCATTTTCGACTTGTTCACACAAACGGTCGGAACTTATTTGCAGCAGCTCCCGAGCATGAGTTTCCGTACAGCCGCCTTTGAACCCGTTGAACGTGAATGGGTTAACGGTTGGACCATCTTCTACTGGGCTTGGTGGATTTCTTGGTCACCATTCGTCGGAACGTTTATCGCCCGTGTATCGAAAGGGCGTACGATTCGAGAATTTATCATCGGAATCTTACTTGTCCCGACATCTTTCGGACTTCTATGGTTTTCTGTATTTGGAGGATCAGCAATTTGGGCTGACTTGTTCGGTGGTTCGAATTTGATTGGACAAGTGAATGAAATCGGTACTGAAGTCGGACTCTTTGCACTGTTTGAGACGTTCGGTGGTTTTGGGACGGTACTTAGTGTGGTCGCTATCTTCTTGATTTCGACATTCTTTATTACGTCGGCCGACTCTGCGACGTACGTCCTCGGTATGCTTACATCAAACGGGAAGCTTATCCCGCCGATGGGGATTAAAATAACGTGGGGTGTCATTCAATCATCAATCGCAGCCGTATTGTTATATGCTGGTGGATTAGATGCTTTACAAGCTGTCGCCATTCTCGTAGCCTTCCCATTCATCTTCGTGCTCATCTTTATGATAATTGCTTTATTCAAGGATCTTACCGACGAACCGGATGAACGAGATAAATGGCTAGAGATGCAAAAGAAAGATGAAGATAAACTAGGTTAATTCGAAAGGGTCTCAGATGAGGCCCTTTTTTCGGTCAAAAATATTTTGCTTGTCCTTCTCGCTAGTGTAGGATAGTAAGTGAAGAAACGAGGAGGATAGGCTATGAAACAACAGATAAAAAAACGGTTGAGCTGGGTGATATTGGCCGGCATCCTCATTGTCGGGGCATTACTCGCATATAACTTCTATGTGCTCATGGATTTGAGCGGGGAAGAGGAGGAGCAAGTCGAACCATTCTACTCGAATGTCGTGATCGGATATCAAGAACGCAAACTTCCAAAAGAAGGCGAAGAGCTCGAAGAACGAGAGTATCTTGTCACGTATGATGAGGACGGACATTTTGTATCTGAAGTCGTGACGGGTCCAAATGTTGGCGCGAAAGCTGAATGGGATGGAGAGACCTACTTAGAGTTCAATCCGGACGGGGAAGAAGTTCTTCGACAGGAGACGAACTCCGGAGCAGTCGCACCTCATCCATTCTTGTCACGTGCAACGAACGAACAGATTCGTAAATGGCTCGATGACGGGACGCTCGGTTCAAGTGAAGGCGAAACCGATTTGGTCGGACGTACCGCGCAAGCGTATGTGAAATCAGAATCGGCTGAGACCGTTCCGGAAGAGTGGATTGAAAACTATCCATCGATTTTTAGTGAAGAAGAAAATAAAGAGACTGTCACATATTATGTCGATGCGCATGAACGAATCTTGCTCGCGGCAGAATCGCGGAATAACGGGAAGTTATTCCATTCGATTCGGATGACATCGTTTGAATCAAGATAATCCGATGGGGAGCAGACATGATGTCGGCTCCCTTGTCGTCTGAAAGGGAGAACAAGATGAAACAAATTCAAGTGGAACAAGTTCAAACGGACTTGACGAACTGGGAAGCTGGAGAAAAAGTAAACGAGGCGGCTTTGTTATCTTACGCACATTGGTCTCGTGCGACTCAGCACCAAGAAGAATTAATTCGTTCCTTGCGGCTGCTCGCAACACATCGGCTCAAACAAAAGGAAACGATGGACCCGTTACTCAACCGCTGGGTAAAAGAGTTGGAGGCGATGAACGCACTTCCTCCAGAGCTTCGTCTGTTTCAACTGAATGAGCAGTTGCGTCGTTCGAAACAGGCGCTTCAAATCGACTGGCCAACCTTACGAGAGGCCGATTACGCCTCGATGAAGGTTCAAATCTTAACAGAGTACGAGTCAAAAACGTCAGCGTTGCTCGATCAACTTGACCAACTCCATGATGAGGTGGAGACTGCGAAGTCTGATTTACGTGATTCTGAATGGCGCGGACAATTGGAAAACCTGTTTGAAGCGATCATCGAAGCGATGCAAGAGGTCGCATCTCTTGAAGATGATACCGCCTCCTTGCTCGCATCCATGCAAGGGAACTATTTCAGTCGTGAAGCGTTTCATCGTTTCGGGGAGCGCGTTTCCCTTGTGAAAGAACGGCTACACACGATTTGTGAGCTACTACCAGACCGTCCGACCGAGGCACGTTCAAGTGCGATTGAATCACTTGAAGACATGATTGGGCTCGATGACATCAAAGCACGTGTAAAAGCGTGGTATCGCTTCCTTCTTTTCCAAAAAGAACGAGAGAAGGCCGGCTTTTCTTCAAAACATCAACCATCCCTTCATCTCGTCTTTACAGGGAATCCAGGAACCGGGAAGACGACATTAGCAAGACTCATGGCCGAAATTTACTTTGAACTCGGCTTATTAGGACGCCCGGACCTTGTCGAGGCAGACCGTTCGAGCCTTGTCGGCGCCTATGTTGGGCAAACGGAAGAGCAGGTAATGAACAAGGTGAAAGAGGCAGAAGGTGGTGTCTTATTCATCGATGAAGCATACGCATTGAAGCGTCAGGATGCGAGTGGCAGTGATTACGGACAAGCGGCCATCGATACGCTCGTCGCCGCGATGACGAGTGGCGAATATGCTGGCAAGTTCGTCGTCATTCTAGCTGGCTACCCAGAAGAAATGCGTCATTTCCTCTTGGCGAACCCCGGTTTACGCTCACGATTCCCTGAGTCGAATCACTACGAGTTACCGAACTACCGTGACGAAGAATTGGTCGCCATCGGTGAGAAAGTGGCACAAGAGAACAATTACGTGCTGACGGAAGAGGCGAAACGATCACTTCTTGCTCGAATCGACAGAGAACGGGTCGACTCGACGTTCGGAAATGCTCGGACTGTCCATAACATTTTACTTGATGCGATGTTTAAGAAGGGTTCCCGCTTCGGTGCAGACGCTCCGTTAGACGAGATGGCGCTCTTGACTGAAGAAGACTTTGATCAGCCAGAAGATGACTCGAGTCCGACATCGTTAGATGACCTGGTCGGCATGGAAGAAGCGAAAGCACAACTGGCTGAAATCGAAGCGCTCGTCCAGATTCAAAAGAAGCGGAAGGCGCTCGGTTTGAAGACGGCGCCGGTCCAGCTCCATATGACACTTACCGGAAACAGTGGTACCGGAAAAACGACATTTGCCTATTTATATGCACAGATGTTGAAACGGACAGGATATTTGAAGCGAGGCCATGTCAATGTCGTCAGTCGTGCAGATTTGGTCAGTGGCTATGTGGGGCAGACAGCTCAAAAAACGAAAGCGGCGATTCGTGACGCTCTTGGCGGTGTCTTACTCATTGACGAGGCCTATAGTTTGAACGGTGGGGCGAACGACTATGGCCGGGAAGCGATTGATACACTCGTTGACGAAATGCCGAAACATGGCGAGAATCTTGTCGTCGTCCTTGCCGGTTACGAAGGACCGATGCGCCGGTTGATTGAATCTAACCCAGGACTCAGCAGCCGAATGAAACGGACGATTCACTTTGCTGACTATACGCAAGAACAGTTAGTGGACATCGCAAAAAACTATGCAAGTCAGTTCGGCTATGTGATGGAAGAGGATGCGCTTGAGGCATTGGCTACTCGTTTAGGTGATATCAAACATGCAAATGCGCGTACCGCTCTATCTGTTATCGATGAATCGATTGCTCGTCAGTCCTATCGTTTAGTGTCGACGGAGGATGAGAATGTGTCACTCCAGCAATTATTAGTAGTAGATATTAAGAGTAAGTTATAATATACTTGTCGTAGGAAAGAAGGATGATTCAATGCACACGGTTCAAATCCCAGTAAGGTATCAAGAGACGGACATGATGGGCATCGTCTATCATGCCAACTATTTAGTTTATTTAGAGATTGCGCGCACGGAATTGTTACGACAACTAGGTGTCGAGTATAAAGATATGGAAGAAGCGGGATTTGTCTCTCCTGTGACAAATGTATCCATGGACTATAAGCGTAGCGTGACGTATGGTGATACGGTTCATGTTCGTGTATGGGTCGATCAATATTCAAAAATCAGAACGATTTACGGCTATGAGTTGACGAATCAACATGGAGAACTTGTTGGCACAGCCACTACAACGCATGTCGTCGTCAAACGAGGCGACTTCAAACCTATTCGACTTGATCGAGAGTTCCCGAAATGGCATGAAATGTATTTGAACGTCATGAACCCTGTTTAAGAATCTTCTGTCTTCGTACCGTCAGTGTGGTATCATATCTTGACGGTACTTTTTGTTATCTAGAAAGGGGAAGATCGCATGCGTTATCCATCGATTTTGATGGTTTGCGGCGCCTTGACGTTCATGTTAGCCGGTTGTACGACAAACGAGCAAGTTGAACCGAAAGAACCAACAACACAGTCATCAACAGTAGATGAACCAGAGACAGAACCAAATGAACCGACATCGGATGGTGAAGATGAGACAGTCACCGAGTCACTTTCTGAGGAGGAGACGTCGGACGAGACTGAACAGTCGACCGAACCAGTAGAGGAAGAGCCTATGATACCTAGTCAACCGATTGAAACAGATGGTGTGGCCAATTTGGAATTAGATGAATTGATTCTTGTAAACAAGCAAATTGCATTGCCTGCCGACTATCAGCCGAGTGATTTGGTAGAGGCGAACATTGATTTTGTCGACTCGACAGTCGGTGAACGTCGAATGTTACGTAAAGAAGCTGCTCAAGCGATTGAAGGTCTAATGAAAGGTGCAAAAGCAGCAGGAATTGATTTGAAAGGGACGAGTGCGTTCCGTTCATACGCCTATCAAGTCAATCTCTTCAATGCTTATGTCGAACGAGATGGCAAAGAGCAAGCCATGAAATATTCCGCACCACCAGGTCATTCTGAACATCAAACAGGACTTGCGATTGACGTATCGAGCGCCTCGGTCAACTATCAACTGACTCAAAGTCTCGGTGAAACGGTTGAAGGAAAATGGCTGGCAGATCATGCTCACGAGTATGGATTTATCATCCGTTACCAAAAAGCCTTTGAGGAAGAAACCGGATATATGTACGAACCATGGCATTTACGTTATATCGGTATGGAGCATGCGAAACAGGTACATGCATTGAATCAGCCATATGATCGCTATATTGCGGAATTTATGAAATAAGGGGAATTGCGATGCCATATGTGACAGAAATCATGATTATTATTTTAAGTTATTTACTTGGTGCCATTCCGTTTGCCCTCATCATCGGCAAGCTCGGCTATCGCGTAGACGTTCGAGAACATGGGAGCGGCAATCTAGGGACGACGAACACGTTTCGCGTATTAGGTAAGAAGGCAGGAATCCTTGTTTTGCTCGGTGACATGGGGAAAGGTCTTGTCGCTGCATTGCTGCCTCTACTATTCGGAAGCGAGATGAGCCTGCTTCTTGCCGGAATTCCGGCAGTGATTGGACACTCTTATCCTGTCTTTGCGAAATTCAAAGGTGGAAAATCGGTTGCGACGAGCGGTGGTGTTTTGTTGGCAGCCTTCCCATGGTTCTTCTTTGTCGTCGTCGGTACATTCATCGTGACGCTCCTCACCTCGCGCATGGTATCCCTCTCCTCGATGGCTGCCGCCGTGGTAGGGCTTGTGACAGCAACGACTTATAGCATCGTGACGAATGATTGGTTACCCCTGATCGTCATCGTGCCACTCGCATTGTTCATTATTATTAAGCATCGTACCAATTGGCAACGTATACGTGCTGGGAAAGAACCAAAAGTTCCGCTGTTTCAACACAAGCCGAAATCATGACGCATGCAGGTACGTCCATTTAGGGCGTGCCTTTTTTGTGTATTGTCGTTGATTTACACAAAAAAGAAACAAAAACATGTTGGATTTGCTCGTTCTTTACTTTCAATTTACGTTAAATTTACATGCGTTCGTTACACTAGAAAAGGAAAGATTATTGTGGAGGAGGCAGGGACGTGTCTTTAATCGGTGAAGAGCGTAAACAGAAAATTGTAGAATGGATCGAACGAGAAGGCAAAGTAAAGACGAGTGAGTTGATCGAGCGCTTGAACGTATCGGGGGAGTCGATTCGACGTTATTTAGAAGAATTAGAAAAAGAACATCGAATCAAACGTGTATACGGGGGAGCGGTCCTTCATCAGAGCATGTCCTTTCAGCCCATCGTGATTGCGAACATGGATGGAATTCGTCGGATCGCCTATACCGCATTTCAGTTGATTCCAGATGATACATTATTATATATCGGACACGGGGTTGCGGCAGAGCAAGTGGCATCCCGGTTGCGTGGTCGTAATGTGACGGTCGTGACGCCATCGTTGACGGTGGCGAAGGCGTTGTTTGAACAGCGGGCAAAAGGTGTGCTCGGTGGCGAAATTCAGCTATTAGGTGGTACAATCGACCCGAAACATCTCGTGACGACAGGTGAGCAGGTCCTGGCGCAACTACAGACATACATGTTCGACCTTGCCATTTTGTCCGTCGAAGGGGTCGACGCATCACTAGGTTTAACATGTGACGCTTTCGGCCTCGCCAGTATCACCCAGTCGGTGATGTCACAAAGTCGCGAGACGTTCTTACTGACGGACCATACCCAACTAAATCAACAAAAACGGTATCGCGTCTGTGATTTTTCGAAGGTGACGGCGATTATCTCTGATTTTCCGGAGCCTCAAGATTTCAAAGGCGTCTTAGCCGAACATGGTGTGGACTGGAAGTTCGCACCGTGAAGGGAGCGATTTAATGAATGTAGAAGTGATTGTCACTACACTGACGGAAGCGATTCAGGCTGAGCAATTCGGTGCGAAACGACTCGAACTGATTGCGGATATGGAAAACGGGGGCATCACACCAAGTTTTGGAACGATTCGAAACGTGGTCGAACATGTATCGATTCCAGTGCATGTGATGATCCGCCCCCATACACATTCGTTCCATTACAATGAGGATGATGTCGAAACCATGCTTGCGGATATCGGTCTATGCCGTGAGCTCGGTGTCGATGGGATCGTATTCGGTGCCTTGACACAGGACGGTGCGATTGACGAGCGGATCTTAGGTGAAGTGATCAAACACAAAGGGGAAATGACGCTCACGTACCACCGTGCTTTCGATGCATCTCGTGATCTCTTTGAAGCGATGGATGTGTTGAATGAATATCCGGAAGTAGATATTCTCCTTACTTCAGGCGGTGCCAAAACTGTACTAGAAGGAATCGAAACCTTGATAGCCTTGAAGGAACAGGCCGAGATGACAATTTTGGCTGGTGCAGGGATCACGGTGGAAACGTTACCGATTTTTCAAGAACGTCTTGACGTAGCGATGGTACACATAGGAAATGGCGTACGAACGAATGGACAGCTCGATGAAGTGAAGTTCAAACAACTTCTTGGATGAGCCAATGCGGAAAACAGTCGGAAGACTGTTTTTTTGCTATAATGAGAGAAAACATTAAATGTAGGTGAATTCATGCAATCTTCCGTTTACAAACAATATGCGCTACGCATGCTATCAGGGAAGTGGGGCATTTCATTACTCGTCGTCTTAACTGTCATGGTCATTCAAGCGATGATCACGACCCGACTTGATCTCTCGGCGAACGACCCCGAAGTTCTTTTGACATCGGTGGCGCTTCTTTACGGGGCGACGGTTCTGCTCGCCCCCATCGAGCTCGGGAAAAATTGGGTGTTTCTCCAGGTGGCGAAAGATGAAAAGCCAACGTTCGGATTGTTGATTGAATCGTTCGGTTCACTGAAAGACTATTCACGTGCCGTGGTCTATTATGCGGTATTCTATTTAGGTCTAAACGTTCTGATGCTTTTGCTAATTGTACCTGGTGTCTGGTTCTATTTGACGTATCGCATCGCGCCATTTATCATGCGAGATGAGCCGGACCTATCTGCATTCCAGGCGATGCGAATAAGCCGCCAAATGATGAAAGGGCACAAACAGACGATGTTAAAGCTCTATGCGAGTTTTATCGGATGGTATGCGCTCGTCCTTCTTACTGGAGGCTTAGCTTATATCTTTGTCACACCGTATCTTCAAACGGCGATTTCTGGACTCTATTTAGAGTTAAATGCCTCCTATCAAGCAAAACAACCGGTCGGATAACCCGACCGGTTGTTTTATGTTCCGTGCTGATCTGACTTTTTAGGATTTGGGGCGTCTTCAAAATCTTGTTTTTCCTCTTCCGACGCATCAGCATGCCACTTTTTTGCTTGCTCGGTGGCAATGGGAATCGCTTTCGTCTCAGAGTAGCCTTGCGCGAGTAATGCGTTCGCGATATCAATGGCTTTCTTTTTTACAAGTGGATCGAAGTTTTTCAGTGATTCTGGATAGTCTTTCATATTCCATGGCACGAAAATCGCCTCCTTCACTCCTACTAATTCCACAAACATCGGGTTTCAAACGTCTTGATGAAGATAATACTCGATCAGTGCTTGCGTGCCATTCTCTCCGTATCCATTCTTTTCAAGAATTGAATAGAGGCGATGTGCGAGCTCGAGACCTGGTAATGTCACTTGTAGCTCGTGTGCGCTCTCGATAGCGAGTGTCATGTCTTTGATAAAGTGTTTGATGAAGAAGCCAGGTGCATAATCTTCGACAATCATGCGTGGAACCAAGTTTTCAAGCGTCCAGCTACCTGCTGCCCCACCACGAATCGTACGAACGAGTGCTTCTGGGTCAATTCCAGCTCGTTTACTGAACGCTAACATTTCGGCATTCCCCATCATGATGCCGGCAATGGCGATTTGATTGGCAAGTTTCGCATATTGACCGCTCCCTGCGTATCCCATTCGTTCTATCGATTGTCCCATCGCTTCAAATAAAGGCTTCGCTTTATTGAAGGCGAATTCACCCCCACCGACTAAAATCGACAGCGTTCCATTTTTGGCTCCGACATCGCCTCCCGTGACCGGAGCGTCAAGTGGGAGGAGACTCCGCTCAATGGCAGTCTCGGCAATTCGTTCAGCCAGTTTCGGTGAGGACGTCGTCATGTCGATCAATAATGTACCTGGTTCTGCCGAATCAAGAATGTTCCCTTCGCCAAAATAGATGGATTCGACATCGGACGGATAGCCGACAATCGTGATGATGGCATCGGCGTCTCGGCAAACGTCCTGTACCGCATCACACCATGTCACACCTTCCTCTAACAATGCGGCTGCCTTCTCTTTCGTCCGTGTGTATGCTTGCACTTCAAATCCGTGTTTCATCAAGTTACGTACCATCGATTGGCCCATGACCCCGAGCCCGATAAATCCGATTGTTTTCATGTGGCTTGTCCCCCTAATAATTGTTGTGAAACGAGTCGCTGATATAGTGCGTTCTCTGTTAAAAGTTGCTCGTGTTTCCCGATTCCGCTGATTTGTCCGTCTTCTAAGACGACAATCTGGTCGGCATGTCTGACAGTCGAGAGTCGGTGGGCAATCACAAGCGTCGTTCGTCCGACCATCAGGCGGTCTAACGCTTCTTGGACCACACGTTCTGATTCGGAATCTAGACTTGATGTTGCCTCGTCGAGCAATAGAATCTGTGGATTTCGTAACAACGCACGCGCGATAGCAAGTCGTTGTCGCTGCCCACCAGACAAACGGATACCTCGCTCACCAATCTCAGTATCGAGCTGTTCTGGCATCGTTTCAATGAACGACCATGCGTTGGCCATCTCACAGGCTTCTTTGATTTCATCATCGCTCGCTTCATGTCGAAGTCCGTACACAATGTTTGTCCGTACAGATCCCGAAAGGACGGGTGAATCTTGAGCGACATACCCGATGATTTGACGCCATGTGTCACGCCCGTATGTTTGAATCTCTCGATTTCCATATCGAATCGTCCCTGCCGTCGGTAAATAGAACTGTTCGACAAGTGAGAAAAGTGTCGTTTTCCCGGCACCACTTCGTCCGACGATGGCGGTTGTCGCCCCTGGTGAAACTTGAAGTGTCAATCCTTGGATGACGGGTTCAGTGCCATAATGGAAAGCAACGTCTTCGAATGAGAGTGCCGTCTGATGAATCGTTTCTTCATGTGTGCTGTATGGTTCGGGACTGACTTCGAGCAATTCAGCAATCCGTTCCGTAGCTCCACGCGCCTTTTGAAGTCTCGTCAAGAATTCACTCATCGTGATGAGGGGCGTGATGATTTGGAAGAGATAGAGCATGAAGGCGAGTAGTTCGCCCGTGGATAAAGCTCCGGTCGAGACGCGATATGCGCCGAACCCGAGGATGGCAATCAACATCCCGGTCAAGGTCACATTGAGAAGGGGAATAAGGATCGCTTGAATTCGTCCTTCTTTCACCCCGTAATCGAACAGTGTCTCGATTTTTGCTTTGCCGGTTTTCACTTCCATCTGTTCCGTCGCTTGTGATTTGACGAGGCGGATTTCACCGAGCAGTTCGGCGAAGAAGCCGGAAAGATTTCCGAGTTCTTGTTGTGTCTCTTTTGCGATGATACGTAGCTTTCTTCCGAGCGGTATAACAATGATGAGTGTGGTCGGAACAGAGAACAAGATGACGAGTGTCATTTGCCAATCGAGTGTGAACAAGATGGCGACGGCGCCGATGACCGAGACGAGAGAGGTCAACAACCTGACACTTTGTTCGGACAATAACTGTTGAAGCGTCGTCGTATCGTTGTTCAACCGAGACACCAGTTCCCCCGATTTGATGCCGTCATAGAAAGGAATCGGCAGTTTGACGAGATGGTCCCACAAGGTAGTGCGTAAATTGGCGACGACCCGTTGCCCGACAATATGTAACCAATAAATCGAAACGGCACTCGTGATGACCTGAATCAAAAATGCGATGACGAAATAGATGATCCATTCTGGTGTCAATAAGTCGCTGCTCCACCGGTCGACCACACGTTGCAAAATGAGCGGAATGGCCAGTGAGGCGACGGCTTGAAGGAGCGAGATCAGAATGGCTCCGACAAATAGATTTTTCGGAGGATTCGCGATTTTGAATAATTGAAAAAAAGTTTGCCATGTTGATGATTTCATTTTGAAGTCCTCCTCTCTTCTTACTTTCGCTGTTTCAAAAACGGGTGTCAAGACGTCGAATCATACGAATGACTCATGCTAGAATAGGAAAGAGAGGTGATACGTGATGAAATGGATTCACACGGCCGATTGGCATCTAGGTAAGATCGTCCATGGTCGACATATGACAGAAGATCAACGGAATATCTTATTCCATTCTTTTTTACAAATCGTAGATGAGGAACGACCCGATGCGGTCATCATCGCAGGGGATTTATATGACCGAGCCGTCCCTCCCGTCGAGGCGGTCGATTTACTCGATGAGATGTGGCGAGAGCTCGTCTTGAACCGTAGAATCCCGGTCGTTGCCATCGCCGGAAACCATGATTCGGCAGAACGTCTCGAATATAGTTCGAAGTTATTGAGACAAGTAGGACTTCACATCGTCGGGAAGCTAGACCCGACATCTGGTCCCCTTGATGTAGCAGGAGTCCCATTTTATCCGATTCCATTCCTTGAGCCGGCTCGTGTACGGCATATCCTCGGTATCGACTCGATTCGAACGCATCATGATGCACTGGAGGCGGTCATTGAAGCTTTCGGTATGATCGAAAAAAATGCCGTGACGATTGGCCACAGTTTTGTAGCAGGAGGACTGGAGACGGATTCAGAACGTCAACTATCTGTTGGCACGGCTGGACAGGTCGCCAAAGGGTTATATGAGCCTTTTTCGTATACGGCATTAGGTCATCTACATAATCGTGATGCGATTCAATCAGAGAGAATTGCATATAGTGGGTCGCTTATGAAATATTCGTTTTCCGAGGTCAATCATGAAAAATCCGTCGATATTCTGGAATGGGACGGTCAATGGAAACGACGACGTCGCGCCTTGACACCAGAGCGAGATATGCGACAACTCACGGGAACATTGAACGAACTCCTTGCCCCAACTTTTTATCAGCAACAACAGACAGATGACTACCTTAAAATTGTATTGACCGATGATACGGCGCTCCATGATCCGATGGCGAAACTCCGGACTGTCTATCCGAATATCCTTCATCTTGAACTGGAACTGTTACGTCGTCAGGAACAGACGTCCACGTTTGAACGCGAAACGCTCGAAAGACAGTCCGTAGAAGAGGTATATCTTCAATTTTTTGAGGCTGTTCATGATCGCACTGCACCAGATGCCGTGAAGCAAATGATAGAAGAAGGTGATGTCTAATGAGACCGGTTGAATTGATGATTCAAGCATTTGGACCGTATGCAGAGCGTGAAACGATTGACTTCACCCAGTTGGTTGGTCGCTCGATGTTTGTCGTCAGCGGTCGGACGGGCGCCGGGAAGACGACCATTTTTGATGCGATGACGTTCGCCCTTTATGGCCGGGCGAGTGGGTCGCTTCGAAATGCTAGTGACTTCAGAAGCCAGTATGCACAACCCGAGTTGAAGACGGAAGTAGATTTTTCGTTCACGATTCGAGGTGACCGCTATCGGATTGTAAGACAGCCGCAACAACCTCATCCGAAAAATAAGACGCCAATTCCCCACGAGGCCATCCTCTATGAATGGGAGGACGGTTGGAAGCCGCTGGCGACGAAGGTGAACGAGGTACAAGAACGAATCGAATCGATTTTACAATTATCGTATGAACAGTTCAGTCAAATCTTGTTGCTCCCTCAAAACCAATTTAGACAATTACTCGACTCGAACTCGAATGAAAAACAACAAATCCTCCAATCCATTTTCAAAACTGAGGCATATCGTACGTTTCAGGAGAAGTGGGGTGAACGCTATAGCGCGTATCGAAAACAAGTGGAATGGGCGGTCGAGCGGACGCGACTCAAGTTATTAGAGCTCGAAGATGAAGCAATCGAAGAGGTGTCGACCCAGTCAATCGACGAGATTCAACGTTGGCTCGATGAGCGTGAAGAACATCTGATTGCAACGTGTGAAACGGCCTTAGCCCAGAAACAAACGTATGCGACAGCACTGGAAGAGGCAAGAGAAGCGCTTGAGAAAGCAAAATCACTCGTCACGCTGTTCAAGGAGCGAGAAGAAACCGATCGAGCACTTGCAATCTTTTTAAACGGTGAATCGATTCGAAATGAGACACGTGAACTGCTAACAAATTTAGAGGTGGCGGCAAACATTCGTCCAGTCTTTGAACGGTTACAGGAATTAGAGCAACTCGTGCGTCGGTTGACGATGGAAGAACAGACCTCCTCGACAAAATTAGAGCACTTGCAATCCTCTCAAGCAAAGTTAATGGAGCAACAATCAACGATTGAAACGGACAAAGAAGAAGTCATCTCTCGTAAAGAGCGACTTCGGATCGTCGATGAGATGATGCCAAGAATCAAGGAGCGCGCCACACTCGTGACCCTTCGTGACCGATTGATGAATCGTGCAAAAGAATTGGCCACGTTTTCAAAAGAAGTTCGGTTACAAGAACTTCAAGAAAAAGAACGACAATTGGTTGAGAGCGTAAAGTCTGAACCTAGCGAACGAGCAGTCGATGCCGAACGTCATGTCGACCGATTGGTGCATCTGGCCTCTCTTGAAACAAAAGCGAGTGAGTTATCAAAACAACTCGATGAATGTGAACGAACGGGCAAAGACGTTCAACGACAGTACGTGACCCAACAGGAAGTGGTCGCCACGTTTACACAGCAAGAACAATTAATACTAGCGAAACAACTGAGCGAGACGCTTGTAGACGGTGAGCCATGCCCGGTATGCGGTTCTCGTCATCATGATATCCCACAACACGAAGAAACCGTTACGAACATCGCGGAGCGGGATGCGGCCGTGGCACGTCTTGATGATTTGTCCACACGCTTAATCGAAGCGAGGGCGGACTATCGTTCGCTTCATCAACAACATGAAGCAGTCCGACAAGAACTAGAGCAAGCTTTCAAAGACATTCAATTCAATGGCGATGTCACAGAAGAACTCAATAAGTGGCGAACACGTGCAGGGCTATTGCAACGGGAAGAACGAATGCGTCAAGAGAATGAACGGACACTTCGCCAACTGTCAGCAGAAATCCGACAGTTAGAGCAAGAGCGACGTCAACAGTTCGAAGAGCGTGAGCGTGTCGTATCCGAACTTGAGGCGACGCAACAAAGTCTCCACGCACTCGGCCAAAGTGAAGAAACGACATTCGATGCGTTACAGCGCGAGCGAGCCGACCTTGAGCAACGCATCGCGATGTTGATGAAACAAGTCGAGACGTACGACCACGAGTTTGAGACGATGAAAAAAGCACTTTGGAAAGAGGAAGAACGACTGTCATTGATCCGTGAACAGTTGTCTGAAGCATCGAAGCAGTATGATGCCCAGCAGACCATTTGGGTCAATCAGCTTGAAGCATCACATCTGACGCGTGAACGCTATGAATCATACGCCAATCAAATCGACAAGCGGACAATGATTCGTGAACAGTTGCAACGTGAGGAGGAAGAAGGTGTTCGACTCCGACACCATAAACAGATGATTGAAGAAAAACTGAAGAATCAGGAGCGACCAGACCTGCATGAGATGGAGATGAAAGTGAAGGAAGTGGCTGAATGCAGTGAGCAGGCGTCGAAACAGCTAATCACAGCCCAAGATACCTTGTCTCGACATAGACACGTCATCTCGGAATGGAATACCCTTCGCGAACAGACGGCGCAAGAAGAGCGGAAATTAGAGACAATCAAATTGATTGCGGATACGGGGAAGGGAATCAACCCACAGAAAATGACGTTTGAGACATATGTTCAAACCGCCTTTTTTGATCAGATCCTTCATGCGGCCAACATTCATTTGGATCAGATGACGAGCGGTCAGTTCCGGCTTGAGCGGAAAGTCGAGACGGCGAAAGGGAATGCCAAATCTGGTCTTGAGCTTCTCGTCTTTGATGCCTATACCGGACAATCGCGTCGTGTACAAAATTTATCTGGCGGTGAAGGGTTTAAGGCGTCGTTGTCACTCGCTCTTGGACTTGCGGAGGTGGTCCAACAGCTGAGTGGAGGCATCAGTCTTGAAACGATGCTCATCGATGAAGGATTCGGTACGCTCGATGCCGAATCTCTAGACCAGGCGATTGAATTATTGATGTCTTTACAGGCGACCGGTCGGCTCGTCGGCGTCATCAGTCATGTCCAAGAATTGAAAGACCGTGTCGATGCACGGATTGAAGTGAAAAAATCTAGAAGCGGGTCGTCGATCCAGCTGATTGTGGAGTGATGGTTGTGAAAAAGATGGTGACGAAGTCGAGTCTCATCGAAAAGTTAAAAGAAGCCGGCGTTCGCTCGGGAGAGGCGTTGTTTGTCCATTCGTCGCTCTCAAAACTCGGTTGGGTATGTGGAGGGGCGCAGACCGTCATTGAAGCGATTCAGGAAGTGGTCGGTCCATCTGGGTTGATTATGATGGCGACCCAGACCGGAGACAATTCAGACCCAGCTGAATGGGAAGCGCCACCTGTCCCCGTGGAATGGTGGCAGACGATTCGCGCGGAGATGCCTCCGTACGAAGCTGATAAAACAGCGACACGAGGCATGGGACGTGTGCCGGAACTGTTCCGAAGCTATCCGCACGTATATCGTAGTTCCCATCCGATGTGGTCCGTTGCCGCCTGGGGCGATGGGGCTGAAGCCATCGTGTCCGGTCATACCATCGATGTCGGGTTCGGTCCAGGTTCACCTATCGAGCGAATGATTGAGCGAAACGCACGAATCCTTCACCTTGGGTCTCCACTCGATGCGACGACACTCTGGCATTATGCCGAGTACGGAATTGATGGCCCGACAAAATCATTCGGTTGTGCCGTTATAGAACGAGGGGAGCGAAAGTGGCGTACATTTGAACATGTCGATGTGAACAGCGATCCGTTTGGCGCAATCGGCGAGAACATCGTCAAACAAAAGGATGTGCGAACATTTTCTATCAATGAAGCGACATGTTATCTCATTCCGTCTAGCACATGGGAACCAGTCCAACATGCGCTCATCGCGCTTCGTAGCTGGTTGAGATAGAGTAAATAGAATCGAGGGGAAGTTACGGATGAATCGTTGGATGAAACTATTGAGTATTGCGGTACTCATCATTTTACTCGTTGCCGGTTTGGCTATCGGAGGAATCTCGGCTCATATTGGGGACCAGTTGACGTCACCGGAGCGGGAAACATTGACATACACCCCGAAATCACTTGGTTTGAAGTACGAGAATGTGACAATCGAATCGGAGGAAGGATATGACTTATACGGATGGTGGATTCCTCATCCTACGCCGCGTGCGACCATCGTCTTTGCCCACGGATATGGGAAGAACCGTGAACAGGAAGATTTACCGTTGAAAGAGTTGATTCCAGAATTTCATGAACAAGGATACCAATTTTTAACGTTCGATTTTCGCGGTTCAGGGATATCAGAGGGTGACCGAGTCACGGTCGGCGCTAAAGAACAATCCGATTTAAAAGCGGCCATCCAATATGCGAAAGGTCGTTCAGAAGGACCGGTTGTCTTGTATGGGATTTCAATGGGAGCGGCGACAGCACTCTCTACAGCAGATGATGTCGAAGTTGCTGCAGTCATCGCTGACAGTCCGTTTAGTGATTTACGAAATTATCTCGAGACAAATCTTCCGGTATGGAGTGACTTGCCGGACGTTCCGTTCACGCCCGTCATCATGACTGTGACCCCTTGGTTCACCGGTCTCGATGCCGATGTCGTATCTCCTATTCAGGATATCAAGTTGATTGAGGCTCCTATCTTATTGATCCACAGTAAAGGCGATGATGCGATTCCTGTTTCTGAAAGTGAAAAATTGGCTGAAGCACAAGAACGCGTCGAACTTTGGGTGACTGATAACGAAGGTCATGTCGGATCGTACCAGTCATTCCAGAATGAATATCGTCAACAAATATTCGAGTTTCTAGAACGGTCATTGTAAGCAAAGGGGCGCATTCGACGCCCCTTTTTGATATGATTGCAGACGAGACCAATGAAAGAAGGGTACAACATGGACGTTTTACAAGTATTACAGTTTCTCCTTTTAGGAACGTTAATCGGAATCTTGAGTGGATTCTTTGGAATTGGTGGTGGCATCTTACTGACACCACTTCTCCTTGTCTTCGGGTATGAAGCGAGTGCGGCGATTGCCCTTAGCCTGATGTTGACGCTCGGATCAACGACGGCAGGAACGATCTCGCATATCCGTTTGCGTAACGTGAACGTGTCGCACGCCTTATGGATCGGTTTGTTCGGGATTGTCGGGACCTGGATTGCCACACCGCTTGTCTTTTATTTAGAAGGAGTCGATGGGGCGACACTGATCATCTCACTCGTCTATATCGCATTACTCACATATTTTGCGGTTTCTTTCTTTCGTTCGAAACAGCATGTGGAAGGAAGCGTCGGAACGGACTCTGTACCACGCCTTGGGATCATCGGTGTGTTCGCGGGGTTCATCTCCTCGTTGATGGGAGTGAGCGGTGGATTCGTCTTGACTCCTCTTCAGGTCAAGTTGTTGAACACGGAGATGAAGCGTGCGGTCGGAACGAGTATTACGGCAGCGCTTCTCATCGTCTTATCCGGTGTCATCAGTTACGCGGTGGCGGGTGCTGAAACGAATTATCTGCACGGTCTTGCTCTGATTGCGGGTGCCATGATCGGATCACCCTTTGGGGCGAAACAGCTACAACGTTTCAGCTCGCAGCACGTCAAAAAAGCGCTAGGTGGATTTTATATCACGGTCGCCATCAGTGTAGGGTTGAATTTGATAGGGTGGAATACGGCATCACTTGCACTTCTCGTCACATTAGCGCTTCTGTTCATCGTCACCCTTCTCATTCGACCACGCAAAAAATAAACCCCGTCTTCGGACGGGGTTTTAACGTCTAGCAATATGGTCAATGTTTTCTTGAATCTCGCCAACTTTCGCTTTAGCCTCACGGAGTCTTCGCTCGAACGCATCTGTGTCACGTTTCTCATGAGACGACTTATCGATTCCTTGACGCTGCCCTTTGTCAGAGCGTTGGTAAAAGTGGGTCGCTTTCTGTAAGCGTTTTTTAAACGTCGAGTCGCTCATCGGGACACCCCCTTTCATACTACAGTTATTCCACAGATGGAAACGGGTGAAACGTTCGAACCTTTACGAAGCGAGGGAACGACGGACTTGAACGTTCTGAGAAATTTTCACGGCTAATATGGCAGCAAGTACTGCTTTCAAAGCGTCACCAAAGAAGAATGGAATATTTACTTTGAGCGCATCAATGAACGACATACCGAGAACGATCTCGAGTCCCATACTTCCGAGTAAGTAGACGAGCCCTAGACCGAATAAAAAGTTATAGCCAATCAATGCAGGGATGGAGCGATAGCGTTCACTGAACCAGCCTATGAAGAGTGCTGCAATCGGAAAGGCGATTAAATATCCGACAGTTGGTCCTACAAACGGTGCGAGACCTCCTTGACCACTCAGTACTGGAAGTCCAATCAAGCCGAGCAAGAGATACACGATAACTGCCAAAAATCCTTTCCTTGCACCGAATACACCGGCGATGGTCATGATGGCGAGTGTTTGAAGGGTGATTGGAACGGGTCCAATCGGTATTTCGATGAAACCAATACTTGCGATGAGTGCCGCGCCGAAGGCGATTTGAGTCATATCTTGAATCTTCATATGTAAACCCCTTTTCAGTTAACGTTAACAATATAAAAGTTAACATGTTGAAAAGGGGTTGGCAAGAATTATTTCAAGACAGCCCATTTTGACTCAAAGCTGTCTGATATGCCTTCGTTTCAACATAAAGTTCATCCTTGAGTGGATGAAGATGTCGTTGACGGATCCGATAAAATTGATAGGAGACAAGTGCCACGTTGAATAAGAGGGAGAGCAGACTGACGATAAAGAAAGCTCTCGGGTCATGTGTCGACGGTACGAGAGCTAATCGGTCGGCGAACGCCGGAACTGTCATGACAAACATAATCCATAAAGCCAACGTGTGGGCACGATGTTGCAACCAAGCTCCTTTTTTAATAAAGAAAGAAGGAATGGTACACGAAAGGAGCAGAATCAATCCCGCATAAAACGAGTGGTCAGAGATACAATTATAAACGTAAGCAAAATTCCATAAATCATAGGCGATGATCCATGGCCAAATTATGTCGGGCCATACCATATCTTTTGATTGATCTTTCGAAATATTGATTCCAACCCATCCGCAGATGGCGATGGTGTTCAATAATCCGGCAAAACCGTTCATTAGATTCCAAGGTCCGGACATGACCCAAAGGTGATCGATACAAGCGCCATCGGGAACGTTAAAGAAGTATACTTGAAAGTCTCGAATACAAGCTTCTAAAATGTTCAGTGCCAAAATCCCCGGTGGAAAGAATAAGACCCATTTCTTTCGTAATAGCGAGGGCCGATATCGAATAATCATGAAACCGAGACAGCCGGCGAGAGCAGAATATGTTTTCACCCAATTAAACCAAGTACCCGTTCCATATTCGTTTCCTGGTGCTGCGGTTGTCGGCCAAACATATAGGGTCAGTATAGTCGGGACTATCAAGAATAACGTTATTCCTCCCCATTTAGTCGTGCGACTGAATTCATTGAAAGCCATCAAGCTAAACAAGACAAATAACCCAATTCCCCATCCCAAATCGAACAAATTCTGATTCATTTGTACGGATTAGAAAACACTCGTCTAAACAATGCGTTCAGTTCATGGTTGATTGGGGCAGTCGACGGGGTCGTCTTACAATATCTACTAGACGTCAATGAAAATTCTATCGATGAGATGATGGAGGTGTTCGATCTTCTACTTGAGAAAGGACTTCCTTCTTTCGTAGAACGTTTGAATGAACAGGATAAGTAAAAAGACCCGTCACAGATTAACGTGACGGGTACGTGACGATTAAGAATAGGTCATCGTGCTCATGCATACTGAGGCTTCTTTCAATTGTTCACGGACGGCATCGAATCCAGTGCCACCGTAACTGTTTCGACGTGCGACTGCCTGTTCAGGGGTCAAGGCATGATACACATCCTCTTGAATCAATTCAGAGTACGTTTGGAACACCGTGATTGGAAGCTCGCGTAAATACAATCGCTCATCCACGCAATATTTGACGAGTTTACCCGTCACTTCGTGAGCTTCACGGAACGGTACTCCTTTTGCCGTCAAATAATCAGCGAGTTCTGTAGCGTTAGAAAAATCACGCTCGGTCGCTTGTTTCATGACGTCAGGATGGAACGTCAATTCATTCATCATCCCCGCCATGATACTGAGTGAGCCTTGAACGGTCTTGACCGTGTCAAACATTCCTTCTTTATCTTCCTGTAAATCTTTGTTGTAAGCGAGCGGAAGTCCTTTCATGAGCGTCAACAAGCCCATCAAGTTTCCAATCACTCGACCCGACTTTCCACGGACGAGTTCGGCCATGTCAGGGTTTTTCTTTTGTGGCATCATGCTCGAACCGGTAGAGAACGTATCGGACACTGTAATGAAGCGATACTCTTCGCTTGCCCAAAGAATCAATTCTTCACAGAAGCGGGAGAGGTGCATCATAAGCATTGATGCATTTGAAAGAAACTCGAGTATGAAGTCACGATCGCTAACGGCATCGAGGCTGTTCGGGTAAACCCGATTGAATCCAAGTAATTCAGCTGAACGGGAACGGTCGATCGGAAACGTTGTCCCTGCTAAGGCTCCTGCGCCAAGAGGGGACCAATCAATCCGTTTCAAGCTGTCCGTAAACCGCTCCTTGTCCCGCTCCAGCATCCAGAAATAGGCGAGCAAATGATGGGCCAGTGAAATCGGTTGTGCACGCTGGAGGTGCGTGTAGCCAGGCATGATCGTCTCTACGTTTTCTGAAGCATGTGCATGCAATTCATGTTGAAGCGATTCAATCAATTGAATCACTTCTTTCACACGTTCTTTCAAGTAAAGATGCATGTCTGTCGCGACTTGATCGTTTCGACTACGTGCCGTATGCATCTTCCCTGCGACCGGTCCAATCGCTTCATGAAGCAGAGCTTCTAAGTTCATATGAATATCTTCGTGATACACCTCGAATTTTAATTCATCCGCGAGTGCTTTTTGCTTAAGTTGTTGTAATCCATCAAGGATTTGAGTGACTTCTTCTTTTAAGAGGATGCCTTGGTCACCTAACATCGTCACGTGTGCCATGCTACCCTCTAAATCCTCAAGGACGAGTTGAGCGTCAAATTCAATCGATGCACCGAATGCATCGACCCAATCGCTCGCCGTCTTCTCGAAACGGCCTCCCCATAATTTACTCATTGACGAACGCTCCCTTTTCCATCAACACCTCTGATTGAACTTTTGTTGGCAAACCCCACAACTTGATGAATCCGACAGCTGCTTGCTGATCGAACGTATCTGCTGACGTATAGGTCGCAAGTTCCTCATCATAAAGCGAGATTGGCGACTTCCGTCCGTCGACGATGGCTTGTCCTTTAAACAGTTTCATGCGAACCGTTCCTGTGACGGTCGCTTGTGTCTCATCGATAAAGGCAAGAAGTGCTTTTGTGAGCGGTGAATACCAAAGTCCGTTGTAGATCGTTTCCGTCAATTTTTGTTCGACAATCGGTTTGAAATGCGCCACTTCACGAACGAGTGTCAAGGCTTCAAGAGCTTTATGTGCAGTGATTAATGTCATGGCGCCAGGTGCCTCATACACCTCACGTGATTTGATACCGACGACCCGGTTCTCGATGTGGTCAATCTTCCCGACGCCGTGGGCACCCGCGACGATATTGAGCTCTTTTAAGATATCGGTGAACGATTGGCTCTTCCCGTCAATAGCGACCGGCACTCCGTTCTTGAATTCAATCTCAAGATAAGTCGGTTCATGCGGTGTGTCCTCAAGTGCTGCTGTTAACTCATATGCGCTTGCCGGAGGTGCTGCCCAAGGATCTTCTAAGATGCCGCATTCGATGGCGCGTCCCCAGATGTTCTGATCGATTGAGAATGGCTCTTCTTGAACGATTGGAATCGGAATTTGATGTTTTGCCGCATACGCGATTTCTTCCTCACGTGACCATTTCCATTCCCGAACCGGTGCGACGATTTCGAGTGAAGGATCGAGTGCATGAATGGACACTTCAAAACGCACTTGGTCATTTCCTTTCCCGGTACATCCATGAGCCACAGCGACGGCACCTTCGGCCTGTGCGACCTCGACCAATTTTTTCGAGATGAGGGGGCGTGATAGTGCCGAAACGAGTGGATATACGCCTTCATATAATGTATGGGCCTGCATCGAATAGCGAGCGAACTCGTTGACGAACTCGTCGACCGCATCGATGACGATTGATTTTTTCGCTCCAACTTTCATCGCTTTTTGTTGAATCTTTTCTAAGTCTTTCCCTTCCCCGACGTTCAAACAGACGGCGATGACATCATAACCTTGTTCGTCCAACCATTTAATCGCAACCGATGTGTCAAGACCACCTGAGTAAGCCAATACGAGTTTCTGTTTCAAAATATGAACACCCCTTATGAATAATTATTAATATTTGTTTATAAATATACAATTCAGTGTAAGGGATAAGATGTCGTGTGGCAACACTTTTTTGAAAATAAAAAGACCACGAGTGATTTCGTGGTCGTCATTGTTCGATTTTGAGTTGGGGTAACCATTGCGACATATGGTCGCTAACAGGGATAAGAAGTTCAGGACGAGCAGCCTTTAACGGGACGACCTCATAATGTCCGTCAGATGATTTTTGCGTAAAGGTTGGATAGAACATCGGATTTTTCAATTCAATAGTCGATTGGTCATCTTCGGTTGTCTTGACCACATCAATCCCGATGATGCCGCCCGTGTTTCGTTCATCTCCTTGTTGTCCGGAAAGGAAATTACCGAGCGAGTAGATGACAAATGTTTGATTGCCATGAACTCCTTCTAGCATGGTCGGGGGTTGCAGCACGTGAGGGTGGTGACCGATGATGATGTCGACTCCGAGGTCTGCTAACGATTGGGCGAGCTCAGTTTGACTCTCATTCGGTAACGGCTCGTATTCCGTACCGAAATGGAGGGAGACGACCGTCATGTCAGTCGACTGTTCCGCCTTCTCGATCTCTGGTTGCATCTGTGCAAGGTCGATATAATTTACGTGATAAGGCTGCTTCGGCTCGACCCTATTCGTCCCATACGTGTATGCGAGGAAGGAAAAAGAAATATCGTTTGCCGTCAACGTACGAATATTCGCCTTGTCCTCAGCAGATAGGAAGGAGCCTGTATAAGGCATTCCGATTGCGTTCCAATGGTCGATCGAATTTTCAATGGCTCGGACGCCACGGTCGAGCGTATGATTATTCGCTGTCGTGACCAAATCGATTCCTGCCCGTTGTAAGGCATCTCCAATTTCAAAAGGACTGTTAAATGCCGGGTAGCTCGAAAGTCCGATCTCACTCCCGCCAATCATGCTCTCTTGGTTGGCGATTGATAGATCGGCGCGACTCAATATTGGAGAGATCTGTTCGAATGCAGTATCAAATTCATACCCTTCATCGGTACGAGCTGCGTTGTATACCGAATCATGTAGAAGGATGTCGCCGATTGCATAGAGGGAGGCCGTCGTGACAATCGGTTCCGGTTCGGCAGGCGGCATTTCTTCAGGTACCTCGACAATCGGTTCTTCGACTTCTTCTGGTATTTCTTGATTCGTTGCCGGAGTCGTACCACAAGCAATTAATAAAACAAAGCTAGACAGGAAGGTAAGACGAGAGACGATCTTGATTGGTTTCATCCCGATTCTCCTTTTCACGACAGATTCGTACGATAACCCTAAAATTCGTCGATAATTAAGAAAAATCCTGCCTAAATAAATAAAGACAGGTCGTTTTTGACCTGTCATGAGAATTATTTGATATGTTCTTTGACCATGTCTTGCATTTGGTCAAACTCACGTTGAATGACCTCATTTGGTGGCGGTGTCACCAAACTCACGATATAGATGGCAAGTGCCGACAGGAAGAATGCTGGAATCATTTCATACAATGTCCCAAACGTTCCGAAAAGATAAGCGGCATAGTTCTTCCATAGAATGACGACAAAGGCTCCAGTCAACATTCCAGCAAGCGCGCCTTGACGCGTCGTTCGTTTCCAAAACAGACTGAACAAGATGAGCGGACCAAATGATGAACCAAACCCTGCCCAAGCATAACCGACAAGGTTTAAGATGGTGTCGTCTGCATCGAGTGCAAGAATGATTGAAATGACGGATACGAGAATGACCGTAATCCGACCAACCATGACAAGTTCACGGTCACCCGCCTCCTTACGGAAGAACTTCTGATAAAAGTCTGTCGTCGCGGCACTCGACGAGACGAGCAATTGAGAGGAGATGGTCGACATGATGGCGGCAAGAAGAGCAGCCAACAATACACCAGTCACCAAATCCGGGAATAATAAGTCAGATAGGTTGATAAAGACGTTCTCCGGATTATCGATTGTGAGGTCTTGTTGTGTGTAATAGGCGAGACCGAACAACCCGGTCGCCATCGCCCCGACAACGGTGAAGACCATCCATGAGATCCCGATTCGACGTGCCGTCTTAATGTCCTCGAGCTTTTCGATTGCCATAAAACGGACGATGATGTGTGGCTGACCGAAATAGCCAAGTCCCCACGCAAATAGCGAAATGATTCCGATGAGTGATTGTCCTGTCCAGGGGTCAAGTAATGCTTCATCAATATTTCGTACCGTGTCTAAAGCGTTTGACACCCCATCAGTTGCCATAATGGCGATGGCAGGTACAAAAATAAGGGCGAACAGCATGATCAATCCTTGAACAAAATCTGTCCAGCTGACTGCTAGAAATCCACCGATGAATGTGTACAGAATAATGATAGAAGCGAGAATGATCACTCCCGTTACAAATTCAATGTCGAAGACGGCATTGAATAGGCGACCGCCGGCAACGAATCCACTTGTCGCATACAGTGTGAAAAAGATTAACGTGACAGCAGCTGAAAATGAACGCAACACGCCTTTTGTGTCTTTAAAGCGTTTCTCAAAGAAGTCTGGAATTGTGATCGCATCATCCGATATGTATGAATAAATGCGTAATCTCGGTGCGACCAATAACCAGTTCAAATAGGCGCCGATTGTCAACCCGATGACAATCCAACCGCTTGAAATCCCTGACGCATACATGGCACCAGGCAATCCCATTAAGAGCCATCCACTCATGTCTGATGCACCGGCAGATAAAGCGGCGACCCCGGGACCAAGTGCCCGACCACCTAACATATAATCTCCGATACTGCTTGTTCTCCGATACGCGATGATCCCAAGCAAGACCATCAGTGCCATGTACACGACAATGGACACTAAAATTCCGTTCATCAACATCCCCCCGAAAAATAAAAAAATGAAAACGCTTTCGGTGATAAAGTATCACTTTGTCAAAATATTGTCACAACAAGTGGGGAAATGTAAAGATATTTTTGAGAGCTGGTCTTAAGTTATCGGAACGTGCAAGAGGTGAGGTGGTCATTGACAAGACCCGTCGCTTGTAGATGAGCATAAACCGTTGTCGGTCCTAAAAACTTAAAGCCGCGTCGTTTCAGATCTTTACTCAATCGTTCAGAAAGTTCCGTCGTCGCAGGAACATCTTCAAGACGATTCCATGCATTCAGGATTGGTGCATCGTTGACGAATGACCAGATGTACGAATCAAATGAGCCAAACTCATCCTGTAGTTTGATGAACTGCTTCGCATTATTGATCGACGCCTCGATTTTTCGTCGATTTCGCACGATCCCGCTATCGGCGAGGAGTCTCTCCACATCCTCATCCGTAAAGCTGGCAACTCGATGCACCTCAAAGTCGGCATAAGCCAACCGATAATTTTCACGTTTTCTCAAGATGGTGATCCAACTGAGTCCTGCTTGCGCACTCTCGAGTGTCAGACATTCAAAGTGCTTCTGGTCATCGTGAACGGGCTTTCCCCATTCCTCGTCATGGTAACGGACGTAAAGTGGATCCGTCCCGCACCAAGGACACCGTACTGTTTCTTCCATTTCAATCAGCTCCTTTCTTTGAGTGTAGCATGTCCTTACGATTATATAGCGAAATGGACGGGTATAGTGGGGGAGAATGGAGGAAGAGACATGAGTGACTGGATGATTTCTGTGATTGAACAGTACGGCTACATAGGGATTGCATTCATGATTTTTATTGAAAATGTGTTTCCACCGATCCCTTCTGAAGTCGTCTTACTCTTTGGTGGTTTTTTTGCTGTAAAGACGAACTTGTCCATCACGCTCGTCATCGTGGCATCGACAGTCGGAGCTATATTAGGAGCGGTGCTATTATACGGCCTCGGACTATTGTTTGATGTCGAGCAGATCGAAAAATGGACGAAAAAATATGGGAAGTGGTTACGACTGGACCTGAATGACGTAAAGAAAGCGGATGCCTGGTTCGACCGGTACGGGGGCTGGATGGTCTTCTTTGGACGTTTGATGCCGGTCGTTCGAAGCCTGATCTCGATTCCTGCAGGGATGTCAAACATGCCATTCGTGAAATTTCTACTGCTCAGTACGGCTGGAACAGCCTTATGGAATACCATTCTCATCCTCATCGGGATGAAAGTCGGAGAGAACTGGCAAGATATCCTCTCATACCTCGATGCCTATTCTTATGCAATCTATGGGCTACTGTTCATCGGCGTCATCATCTATATTGTATGGCGTAAAAAACGGCACAACAAACTAGCGAAAGACTAACGCACAAAACAGGCGGACCCAGCGTATGGGTCCGCCAATTCATTCTTCTTTTTTCTTGTCAGGTAAGACTTTCGTGAGGGTTTTCTCCGTTTTTTCTGCCAAGTACTCTGAGAAACGGAACAGAATGATTCCGACAATGGCTGACACGAAAATATAGAGACCGACAAACAAGTTGATGGCCCCGTTCGAAAGGGCGGTGAATAAAATAGAGAACTCCCCTCGTGGCGCGAGTGAGAACCCGGCTTCATTCGCCTGAACACGCGTCAAGCCATAGATTCTGCCCCCGACGCGTCCGACAATCCATTTGGATAATACTCCCCACACAATCAAGACGAAGAAGAGTGCATTTACGATGACGCCTTTCTCGAGGTTGATCGAGATACCGAACGAGATGAAAAAGATCGGCAAGAATAAATCTCGGACGGGTACGGTCAAACGCTTCAGCGGTCTCACATCGTGGATATCTGCGAGCATGATCCCGGCGATAAATGCCCCTAAAATCTCAGATAATCCAAACACCATGCCGATTCCTGCGAAAAAGAGAATGAGTCCAATCAGACCGATGCTCGCGTCATCTTGTCGCAGTAAGTGCTTCGAAAATTTTTGTTGCTTGGATACGAAGCTCGAACCGATGAACAAGAGTACGCCAAATATAAGAAATCCTGCGAACACTTTTCCGATATCGGACATCGCAACCGGTTCTTCTTGGATGATGAAAGGGGCGACCGTCAAGAGGAGTGGGGCAAAAATATCCTCAAAGATGAGTAATGCGAGCACAAACTCTTTAATATCTTCATGTTTTTCGGAATGCCGCTCAAGCAGCTTCGCAGAGATGGAGGAGCTCGTCGCATATAAGACGGCCCCGATTAAAAAGGCGCGAGGGAAGTCGAGACCAAATGCTAATGCAATCCCGAACGATACCCCGAATGACAGAATGATATCGAGTATTCCCGCCTTCCATACTTTTCGCATGCGCTTCCAAAGTTCACGTAGTGGAAACTTTAGACCGAGTAGGAAAAACAAAAGAATGATTCCAATCTCTCCCGCGACTTTAAAGACTTCATTCCCATCCCAGAAAAACCCGAACCCGACCCCGATTGCGATAAACGCTAAAATACTCGGGAAGAATAATCGTTCAATCAGGAGACTGAGGACAGAGATGAGGGTGAGCGCCAATCCGAGCAACACGATGATATTTAATCCATCCATACGTCATCTCCTCTCATGACGCCAATTAGCTTTCTCTTTGATTCCATTGATACTCCATTCCGACGGATTCAGGTCGTGAGTAATCAAAACCGAACTGTCGATACAACCCATCGGCTGGAATGTCTGCGATTAGACTAATGATGGCCGTTTCATCCGCTTCTTGTAAGATCCAGTCCATCAAATGCTCCATGATTAATTTTCCGAGTCCAAGACCCTGGCACTCCGGGTCTACGACGATATCTACTAAATGGAATACCATTCCGCCGTCACCGACGACACGTCCCATTCCGACAATCTCATCATCTAAGTATAAACAAATCCCAAAAAGCGTATTTTGAAGTCCTTTCACCGTGCCTCGATCAGAACGTCGTGGCATCCCCGCCTTCACGCGTAACGCTTGGTGTTGTTCTGGAGTCGGTGTTTCGACTTTTACAGTCACTTCATTGACCATACTCAAATCCCCCTCTGCACAAGTTGATTTTATTTTCCCGATATATTGAATGAGTAAACCTTGATTTTAAAAATACGCTATCTGCATAATGAGAAAGAGACAGGGGGAATAGTTGATGATCAATGGTCAATCCATCTTACCGGCGATACGGGACATGCGGGATTTAGAGCGGTTTTTATCGAGTGATTTCGAATTAGGGGTGTTACTAGAGATTCATATGAGCCGATTGGACTCCATCTCCAAATTATTGAGGAAGCATGATAAAAAAGTGTTCATCCATATGGATTTGATACAAGGTATGAAGGCCGACGAGTATGCGACGGAGTATGTCTGTCAGACGTTCAAACCGTTCGGCATCATCTCGACGAAAGGAAACGTCATCGTCAAGGCAAAGCAAAATGATGTGGTCACTGTGCAGCGTTTATTTTTAATTGATTCCACCTCATTAGAGAAAAGTATCAAACACATTGAACGTTCAAAACCAGACTATATTGAAGTACTGCCAGGCATTGTGCCGAAGTATATTCAACGTGTGAAGGAGAAGACGGGGATACCCGTTTTCGCAGGTGGGCTGATTGAAACAAAGGAGGAAGTCCAGGCGGCACTTGATGCGGGAGCGAGTGTGATCACGACTTCGAATCGAAAACTATGGTCCGACTAATCGAGATTTGGGTATACAGTCTTTTAGGAGGGATGAATGATGACAGACGTGATGATTGTAACAGGAGCTAGTCAAGGAATTGGTTATGCGATTGCACAAGCTTTCGTAAATCAGTATGAAGTGATCGGGCTAGACATTGGAGATGATCCGGATATCGAAGGGTTACGCTTTTATCAAGTAGACCTTGGAGACACGTCTGAACTTAAGCGTGTCTTTGACGATATTCACAACGAATTTGGTCGAGCCCATGTGCTGATCAATAACGGAGGGATCGCCTCGCTAGTCAAGCCGATTGATGAGCTTGAGATTGACACGTTCAAGCGAGTCATCGATGTCAATTTAGTCGGGACATTTAGTTGTGCGAAATACTTTTTAGAACTGAATCAAGGTGAGTCGTACGGAAGAATCGTCAACATGGCCTCGACACGTGCCTTCCAGAATGAGCCGCATTGGGACGCATATGGTGCATCTAAAGGAGGCATCGTTGGATTGACCCATTCACTCGCCATCTCATTAGGCGATCGCCCCGTGACAGTGAATGCGATCAGTCCAGGATGGATTCATACGTCCGATGAGGCATTACGCGAGATTGATCATGAGCAGCACCCATCAGGACGGGTCGGTGAACCGGAAGATATCGTCCGCGCTGTGCAGTACTTGATTGACCGTCAAAACAGTTTTGTGAACGGTCATAATCTTGTCATCGATGGGGGAATGACGAAAAAAATGATTTATGAAGAATGATGCGACAATATACCTAAAACTGGTCAGAATTTAGGTTATTTATACCTAATTCCGGGTAAGGGATAGAAGAGTTTTCATCCGGAAGAAGGAGGATTGTGACATGAATCCACTCGTTGAAGAAGCACTGCGTTTTTCGTCTATTCGTCACGGAGGACAGTATCGAAAAGGTTCAACCATTCCATATTTGTCACATCCATTCTCGGTCGCCATGCTTCTTGAGTCCGATCATCAAGCACCGGCAGTGGTGGCGGCAGGATTGCTTCATGATTTGGTTGAGGACACGAAGACAGACCCACAAGAAATCTTATCAAAATTCGGTTCTGACGTTCACAGGCTCGTTCTCGCGGTCTCGGAGAAAAATCGTGACGAGTCGTGGGAACAGCGAAAACGGATGACACTTCAACAGGTGCAGTCACTTCAATTTGATGAAGTCGCACTTCTCGTGGCGGACAAGCTACATAATCTCCGCTCCATCCGTTATGATCTTGAGATGGAAGGGATGAAGGTGTGGCAACGTTTTAAACGGCCGATGCGGGACCAATCGTGGTATTACCATGAGTTGCTGTCAGCATTTGAACCATTTCGGAGCTCGACAGACCTGATTGGCTTGTATGAACAAGAACTCCATCTATTGTTTTACGGTGAGAAGAATGCGAAAGATCGAAAAGTGGCAAGACTCCTCGAATCCATGTTGACTTATTTCATCGAGGACGAATGGTTGCAAGAATCGGCACCACTATGTCAAACGGCATATGAATTAAGAGAGATTGTTGCGCGAGAGACGATTGATGACGAAGAGATTGTGTGCTTCCGAAAACGACTTCACGAAGCGGGTTGGATCACGCCATTGTTACCCGAGAAGCTCGCGGGGATGCAAGAACTCGCATATCGGACGGCTCTCGACCCACAGGAGCTTCTCGCGCTCATGCGCCGCTCGATTGTCAACTAGTTCTCTTCATGCTATAGTCAAAAGGAAGATAAAAAGGGGAGTAGCGACCACAGTTGTGGTCGATGGGTCGTCATTACAGTGCATACGCACTCGGTCCATCGAGCTTTTACAAGTCCGCAAGACCTTTTTATGGGCGTTTTTGTCGTCCATAAAAAGGTCTTTTTTGTTTACCCAAGGAGGAGGAAAAAATGGTATTTGTTTATTTCTTACTGGCCGCGGCCATCACCGTCTACGCCGCCATCAAATTGTCAACGTACGCCGACGTCATGACTGAAAAGTCGAAAATGGGCGGGATGCTCGTCGGTACAGTTTTATTGGCAGGAGCGACGTCGCTCCCGGAAGTGACAACGAGTATATCGGCTGTCATGATTGACAACCCCGACATTGCCATCGGGAACATGCTTGGGAGTAACCTATTCAATATCTTTATCTTAGCGATGTTCGACCTATACTTCCGACAGAAGCAATTGTTCAACTATGCGAGTCGGGACCACCTGTACACGGCCGGACTTGGGTTACTCTTGACCGTCACGACGTTGATTGCTTTGATCGTTCGCGTTGATATGACGTTTATCGGAATCGGAGTCGACGCGCTCTTGATTGCGATTCTATACGGTATCGGAATCTACTATATCGGGAAACAACCGACAGAGCCGGTCGCGGAGCATGAAGTCGAAGAAGAAGTGGTCGTCGGTAAATATGAAGAGATCACGCTGAAACGTGCGGTCTTTGGATTCATCATTGCTGCAATCGTAATCATGGCGGCAGGAACAGCCCTTTCCATCACAGGTGATCAAATTGCCGTTTTCACAGGACTCGGTTCTAGTTTTGTCGGTAGCTTCTTGATTGCGGCATCGACGTCACTCCCGGAAGCGGTCGCTGTGTTCATGGCGCTCAAACTACGTAATGTCAACTTGGCATTCGGTTCGATTCTCGGCTCGAATATCTTCAACATGTTGATTATCGCCATGTCAGATGTCTTCTATCGGAATGGATCGATTCTCGCAGATGTCTCGACGTCACACCTCGTATCTGCGGTCGGAATCACCATCCTATCGATCCTCGTCATGTATAGTGTGCTAAGACAAAATGTCACGTCGAAGGTACGTTATGTGATTCCTTCGTTACTCGTTGTCGTTGTCTATTTCGTTTCGTCTTACTTGATCTTTATCGGGTGAGTACATGCATCAGCCTTAGGGCTGATGTTTTTTTATTGGGAATGAGAATTCATTGCTTCGGGTATAGAGGAATTGAAGGAGGGGTGGCGATGCAGATGCATGAAGTGGAAACACGCCAAGCGTATTCGATTTTGATTCCGGCCTATAACCCTGATGAGGCACTCGTCACACTCGTGGAGAAGTTGAGGGCGAGTGGGTTTGCGAACATCATTGTGGTCAATGACGGTAGTAACGAATCGTCGGTAGGCACATTTGATAAGATTGCATCATTTGTCGACCAAGTGTTAACGCACGAACAGAATCAAGGGAAGGGAGCAGCAATCAAGACGGGGTTACGGTATGTGGTGGACACATATCCGGATAAAACGGGGGTCATCACGGTCGATGCCGACGGGCAGCACTTGCCGCAAGATGTCGTCAGCGTCTATGAGGAAGGGTTGAATAAACCACATCATCTCATCATGGGATGTCGAGATTTTAGCGGAGATGCGATTCCGTTCTGGAGCCGATTCGGCAATCAGGCGACACGGCTCGTGATGTTGATTGGGAGCGGGCTGAAGTTAAAAGACACGCAGACGGGACTTCGAGCCATCCCGATGCGATATGCGCGACAACTGATTGACATTCCTGGAAATAGATATGAGTTCGAGATGAATATGCTCACGTTCACGAAACGATTGCAGGTTCCGATTCAACAAACGACCATCCAGACCGTATATGAGAATGAAAATGATTCATCCCATTTTAGACCGATTCTCGACTCGATTTTAATTTATCGGATGTTTTTGATGTATTCGTTATCCTCTGTCGCCTCGTTCCTTGTCGACGTAGGGATGTATGCGCTCTTTATTTATTTATTATCCCCATACTTCGATACAGCTCACGTCGTCATCGCGACGGTCATCGCTCGAATCATTTCCTCTCTCTTCAATTATCTCGTTAATCGAAAAGTAGTCTTCGATTCGAAGGCGCGGCGGTCTCTTTCGAAATATTTTAGTCTCGTCGTGCTTCAAATGGCCGTTTCAGCACTCCTTGTTTATCTCTTGTTTCTCTTGCTCAGACAAGGCGAGGTCATCCTAAAAGTAGTCGTCGATAGTTCTCTCTTTTTCGTCAGTTATTATGTCCAGAAGAGATGGATTTTCAAAAAATAACCGGTCATGATTTCATGACCGGTTTAATATGCGAGCGTTCCTGTTTTCACGGACGTATAGCGATGTAATTCTTTTGGGCTTGTGATGCCGGTTTTTTGCATCATGTCTCGCATAAGTAGCGCGCATACGCGAGCATCTTCCGCAGCATCATGATGAATAAACGGCACGTTCAAGTGTTCTGCCATCGTGTTCAACTTATGGTTCGGGAGTCCTGGATACAGTTTACGTGACAGTTTGACGGTGCAACCGTACTCGATTGTCGGGAAATCGAATAGATCATATTTTACAATCGCCTTTCTCAAGGCACCCATGTCAAATGAGGCGTTATGTGCGATGACGAGGTCCACTTCCCGTAAAATCGGGTAAAGAGAGGAGAGTACTTCCGGTAATGCCGGTGCATCCCACACGTCACTCGGACGGATGCCATGGACGCGGATGTTACCCATATCAAAGTCTTCCTCCGGATTGACGAGTCGCTGGTCGGTTTCGACCACATCTCCATTTTGAAGGATGCTCCATCCGACAGAACAGATGCTGCGACTATCACGGTTAGCGGTCTCCACGTCAAGTGCGAGAATGGTATGGTTCATAGTTTACCTTCTTTCGTAAGCAATAAAAAAAGTCTAACAGAAAGTTAGACGAATGTCGTGCTTAAGCGGCAACAAGTGTTCGGCAAGCTTCCGCACAACGCTCACATGCTTTGGCACAGGCTTGACAATGGTCGTGCTGATGTCGTCCGCATTCAACCGCACACGTATCACAGACTTGGGCGCATAAAGCAACGATTGGTTTTGAAAAGGCTGAATCTGTTTCTAAGGCATTTAAAGCTAAAGTACAAATGTCTGAGCATTCTCGAGTCAGGCGGATGCATTCGGTGAACATGTGTAAATCCTCTTCTTGCAAACTTTTTGAGAAGCAGTGGTTGCATGCGCGCATGCATTCGATCACGCTCGTCAATGTTTCTTCTACAGATGTACGTTCCATCAAAATTCCCCCTTATATGAAAAAGTCTAACTATCATTACCCGTTCAGAAAGAGGTTGAATCGCACCATACCAATAAAAAAGCCACACCTCATTCGAGATGTGACCAATTAATGGAGCATAGGGGGCTCGAACCCCTGACCTCTACGCTGCCAGCGTAGCGCTCTCCCAGCTGAGCTAATGCCCCGTTCGAAATCATTATATCATCGTAGTATTCGACATGGCAATTCCCTTTTTGAATTTAGGTTTATAAAATTGGAGACGTGGGAATTTCATGTTAGACGTTATATTAAGAAAGCAGGTGTGCTTCATGGAAATGATTCTTTTGGCACTCTTACCGGCACTCATGTGGGGAAGTATTCCACTCATCGTGTCGAAAGTAGGAGGAAAACCGATTCAGCAGTTAATCGGAACGACCATCGGGGCGATGATCATGGCAACAGTGATTGCCCTCGTCTTCCGACCGGAGTTCACGACACTCGCCATCGTGACCGGATTTATCTCAGGGGCGTTCTGGGCGCTCGGTCAATATTTGCAGTTCCAATCGTTCCAAATCTTAAGCGTCTCCAAAGCGATGCCAATCAGCACGGGGATGCAACTCGTTGGGACGTCACTCTTTGGGGTCATCGTACTCGGGGACTGGCAGACATCGACGGAGCTATGGTTAGGGTTTTCAGCGCTCGTCTTGATTATCATCGGGGCGACTATGACTTCATACCAACAGAAGAAAGATCAGGACAGTGCCGGAGCTTTGAAAAAGGGATTACTCGTCCTATTCGTTTCGAGTATTGGTTACGTCACGTATGCCGTCTTGACGAACTATTTTGAAGTAGAAGGGATCACCGCGATTCTTCCACAATCCGTCGGGATGTTCATCGCGGCACTTCTGTTCAGTCTTCGTGAAAAGGACGTCAAGAAACTGGATCCACGTACATTCAAAAATATCTTGGCCGGGCTCGCCTGGGGAATCGGGAACTTCGGACTTTTCGTTTCAAGCGGAGAAGTGGGGATTGCGACTTCGTTCGCCTTATCCCAATTGAACGTCGTCGTGGCGACACTTGGTGGGATCTATCTCTTGAAAGAAGAGAAGACGACAAAAGAACGCGTCTTTGTTTTCATGGGAATCGGGTTGATTGTCGTCGCTGGATTTATGCTTGGGATTGCCAAGAGTTAAGTTTCAATGATGAAATGAAAAGAACCTTGAATGAACTCGATTTTGAGTGCCATTCAAGGTTTTTGTTTTGGGTATCTTTCAATCGTTGAAATGAGAGCAGGAGATGACGTAATCAATAGGGAAGTAATCTCATGTTGCGTTCGTCATATAGGGCATACAGCGTATTCGTGATTGATTAAAAATGTAGAATAAAGGGGAAACGAATCATGGAATCAAATGTAGTGACGATATCAGCTCTCGTCGATGCACCAATCGACACAGTCTGGAAACTCTGGACAGACCCTGACCACATCAAACAATGGAATCATGCGTCTGACGATTGGCATACGACCGAAGCGGAAAATGATTTACGGATCGATGGGAAGTTTCGTAGTCGGATGGAAGCGAAAGATCAGAGCATGGCCTTTGATTTTGAAGGGGTATATGAGGAAGTTGAAGTAAATGAGCTCATTCAGTATCGCCTTGAGGATGAACGGAGAGTCAGAATTTCATTTTCTTCAGAAGGGGATCAGACGAAGGTGGTCGAGGTGTTTGATGCGGAATCGATGAATCCGGTTGAAATGCAACGACTAGGCTGGCAGGCGATCCTCGATAATTTCACTAGATAAGCGAATGGTAAGAAATAAGGAAATGAATGATGAAATATTAATTCAGCAGTATACATTTCATGTTGAAGGTGTATACTGCTGTTCGTTGTATAAAATCAAGATCTTTCATAATGTTGTTGTTGAATGATGAAGTGTAGTTTGTCATTTTTGGATTTAAAAAATGAATATAGGGCGAGTTGAAAATATATGAGAGAAGTAAGGCTTAGTTTTAACTTTTTTCACGACTTAGAGAATGAAAAATGGGCATTACAGATGCTAAATATCTTCGAAACGTTTCAGATTGAAATCGGAAAGATGGGATTTTACGAACCACTTAGAACTGAGTTTTCGAATGACACCTTTCTGAAGATGTGGACAGAAGGCAACGATGATTTTTACAGCTTTATTTGTCGATTAAAAAATAGTAAAGGTTATCTCAACATTCATAATTTGAAAGATGGGTTACCAGGAAATGTTGGTTTCGTTTTTGTGATCAGCAAGACAACTTTTCTGAATGAAAAGGACAAATGGATTCGGTTATTTGATCGAATTTGTCGAGAGTGGGGTCCATTCCAAGCATCAATATCTAGAAGGATTGAAGAACGAGAGGATCTCATGTACGAAACAGGTTTTTCTAAAGTTAAGGAAGTGGAATGGCTTAATTATTGGAGTGATGAATTGTTGTACGTGAATTCAGTTTCTATTCCAAATGAGGTCGAAGACTATAATTGTTATGATGGAGTTGCATTTAACAAAGGGTATGTATTCCAGTTGATGAATTTGATTGATGATCCCTCGTACTATCAGCTATCTGAAATGATTAAAGCCATGATTGGTCCAAACTTCTTTTATAAATGTAGTGAAGATTTAGATTTGCTAGATTTTTTGTAGTCATTGAAGTAATTAAGGCTGACGTTCATCTTGGGAACTTCATTTTCTGTTCGTTAAATTGTTATATATCATTTGGAATTACATGTATACAAGAGCAGTAACTTTGCTTCTAAACATACAGATTTATTTAGTTCGTGATCGTTCTATTGTAAAAATCAAAAAAGGTGCTGGCAATATGTATGACTACACGTTACTAGAGAGACTCCTATTCCGATTTCCTTCCTTCGATCATCAGAAAATGAAGTCAGCGTTGGATCGGAAAACGGTATTGATTACTGGAGCGAGCTCAGGAATCGGGCAGGCGTTCGCTTTTTTACTAGCGGAGACAACCGCGCATCTGATTCTCGTTGCCCGTAGAGAATCAGACATGAACGCCATGAAGTCTGAAATCGAAAAGGGGTCAGCCACGGTGACCGTGTTCCCGGCAGATCTTCGAATTGAAGACGAACGGAATGGTTTGCTGGCGTATCTCCATCAACTACCGGACGGATTGGATGTTCTCGTCAGCAATGCTGGAATCTCCATCAATCGTCCCATCACTGAGTCACTCGATCGATACCATGACTTCACTCGGACGATGGCAATCAATTATTTTGCTCCCGTACAATTGATTTTGTCGCTCATTCCGGTGCTCGAAAAGAAGAACGGGCAGATCGTCAATGTGTCGACCATCAATGTGTTACTTCATCCTTTCCCTCACTGGGCAGCCTATCAGGCATCAAAAGCCGCGTTCGATACGTGGTTTCGCTCCGCGGGTCCGGAACTCACAATCAAAAATATATCCACGACGACTCTATATCTACCGCTAGTAAAAACTCCGATGATCAAACCGACGCTGGCTTATCAGCATTCACCTGCCATGTCACCGGTACATGTGGCAGAATTAATCGGACATGCCTTGTATACGAAAGGAACAGTATATAAGCCGTGGTGGTTGTTCCTCGGTCAAGTAGCATCACTTGTTTTCAGAAGACCGATAGACTGGATGGTCCCTGCATTCCTTAAGAGAAAGGAGCGTGACAATAAGAATGGTTAAGTTATTGAAAGTCTTGTCGCAGCTCCAGTTTCTATCACCATCGAATCTAGGCCGTCTGTTCGTCGCAATCCGTCAAAATGGAATCAACTTGATGCTTCTTTTTACATTGACTGAAAGAGCAGGGAGTCAAAAAACGGCTTTAGTGGATAGCCGAGAAACAGTGACGTATCTAGAGCTAAAGTCACGCTGTGAACACCTCGCTTATCATTTCGCTAATCAGTATGGGGTTAAAAAGGGACAAAAAGTTGCGTTTCTCTGTCACAACCACTCGTCTTTCGTACAAGGGATGTTTGCGGCTTCACGACTCGGTGCAGACATCTACATGCTTCATTCATCGATGAGTCAACTGCAGTTCAACCGACTCGTAGAAGAACAGCCATTCGATCTTTTGATTTACGATGATGAGTTTGAAAACTTAATTGAAAACTCGTCTTACGAACGTTCGACACTTGTCAGCTATCATGAGGAAAAGGTATCAATCAATAGTTTATCGGATTCGAAGCGACATAAAAAAGGAAAGCTTCCGGCCGCCTCGAGCGGGAAGATCGTGCTGTTGACCGGCGGTACTACCGGAAAACCGAAACAAGTGACTCATAAACCATCCCTCTTTCACTTTCTGGCTCCATTCGCAGCTCTAATGAACCGATTGCAGTTGCCGTCATTCAACACTGCCTATATTGCCACCTCGATTTACCATGGCTACGGCATCGCCATCCTTTTATCTTTTCTAGCCCTAGGGAAACAGGTCGTCATTCAAGAGAGCTTTGATGTGCAGAGAGCCTGTGACCTCATTCGGCGACACAAGGTAGAAGTGGTCACGGTCGTCCCGCTCATGATCCACAAAATGTTACGACACAATCCAACATCACTTCATTCTCTCGCTTGTATCGCGTCCGGTGGTGCGAAGCTTCATCCCGTTTTAGTCCGTGAAGTCCATAACGAGTTGGGGAGCGTCTTATACAATCTCTATGGGACGTCGGAAGCGGGCTTGAATCTGATCGCCACGCCAGAAGATTTACAGTATGATGCGAATACGCTCGGGAGAAGGATTCCGGGAGGGGACTTAAAGGTAGTGAAAGATGGAGCGGAAGTCGAGCCAGGGGCCATCGGTGAATTTTGCATACGAAATAAGTGGTCCATGCAAAGCAGGAAGAACCGCTGGATTCAAACGGGTGATGTCGGATACCGGGATGAGAACGGCTATTATTTTTTGTGTGGACGAACAGACGACTTGATCATCTCGGCAGGAAACAATATTTATCCTGGGGAAGTCGAGACGGTTTTACGCGACCATCCGAATGTCGAGGACGCCGCCGTCGTCGGGATAGAGGATGTGTACGCCGGTCACATCTTGAAGGCATACGTACAGTTATATGATGAAAAATTGACAGAAGAAGAACTGGTGAGCTGGTTGCGCGAACGACTGACAACTTATCAGCTTCCACGAGAAATCGTGTTTGTGAAGGAGTTGCCTTATACAGCGGTTGGAAAATTGGATAGGAAACGACTTGAGGTGATCAAGTATGTTGAAGTATGGAACTATAAGTAGCATATAAAGGAATGAAGAGACATACATAGTTTATTAGGGAGCACATTTTTCTAAAGCCTACTTATTAATACGAAGGGTTGCTTGTTGTAGTCTAATGAAATCAGCTTCTTTCAGTAATGAAGGACTGAACTATGTTTTCGAAAAGACTAAAGTGTCTCTTCGTTCTGATTCATTGTCATAATGCAAAATATAATGTAAGTCACCAAAAACTGGAGTATCCTCAATAAAGTCATTAACGGAAAAGCCCAATTGCTTTGCCTCCTCACTAACTAAGAACTGTATTATTCATTTTGAATAGAACTTAAACAACCTAAAGAAGTGATTTGGTCATATTTATTGAAATTGACAGATGAGTAAACCATTCTTCTTAGATTCAAATAAAAAACCATCTACTTTGTTAAAGTAGATGGAAAAATTCAATATTACGTGGAGTCGATATCGATATGATTGTTCGTTATAGTACGATTTAATTGGTGGAGATAGAGTTTCGTTTTTAGAAAAACGATGAACGAACAGCCGAACAACAAATAGAGCGGAGAGCGATACGCGAGCATACCAAGCGCTGTGAATAACAAGAGCGCGAGCACGACAATATAGCCGTATCGCATGATGCTGAATAACGCCAACTTTAAGGCATCCATCGTCTTCATATCGTAGTGCGTCAAAATCGGAAACAGGAATAACGATAGGGAGGTAAAGACAAATCCGATCACGAACAGACCGGTGAAGAGAATCGTTTGCCCGGTATCGATTTGACGAATGAGCAAAAAGTCGATCAACAAGACGAATACAAACAAGGTCCAGGCTATACCGAGCTTATAATGACGGCGCACTCCTTCATTAAAGAAACGGAAGTAGGCGCGGAACACGCTGTAATCTTGGTTGACCGACCATTGCCGTGTGACGGCATGTAAAGCGTACAAGGCCGGGAACAACGTGATGACAGGCAGAATGGTCAGTAAGAAGACCACGTTCAGTTGTACCAGGCTGGTGACAAATTCGAGCGCTTGGAATAGCTTGTTATGTTCATGTTTTAAATTCATGAGGACCTCCAAGAAGTTAGCAGTGAATCAGCCTAATTTAGATTCGAGACGATTATAGGGTGCGGTCGAGTTGCGGACAATCAATTCAGGTTCATACGTATGTGACGGTGGCGTATCCTTTTTCTCGACGGCTGCGATGATCCACTCGGCTGCGGCACGACCCAATTCTTGCTTCGGGTGGATGATCGAAGTCAGTTTCACCTCTGTCGCGACGGCAAGTACCGAGTCGTCATATCCGACGAGTGAGACGTCTTGCGGGACAGAGAGGCGTAGATTTCTCAACTGGTCCAACACGTTAAGGGCGAGTTGGTCGTTATAACAGACGATCGCACTCGGCCGTTCGTCCGCGTTCTCAAAAACTTGATGAATCACGTCATAAAAAGAGGGCACAAGTTCTTCTGTCGTATACGTTATAATTAATTCTGGCTCTAAGGGAAGATTGTATTCCCGGAACGCGCGTATAAAGCCGCGCATCCGATGGACCCCTTGAAGGTCATCTGTTTTGAAGAGTCCCATGATGCGCTCATGTCCAAGTTTGATGAGATGTTCGGCAGCCAAGAACCCACCTTTCTCGTCATCCATAATCAAATAAGGAGGCGTCAACTGCGAATAGTATTGGTTAATCATCAAATACGGCGTATGCTGTTGTTCGAGTTCTAAATAATATTTGATATTTGGATTGTAGCTACTGCTCTTCGTCGGCTCGACTATCAACCCATCAATTTGACGATCTAACATCATCTCGAGGCACTGCCGTTCTTTCTCGACGTTGTTATCCGTACAAGATAAGGTCAACGTATATCCTTTTGAAGCCAAGTGGGATTCAATCCCCCGGATGATAGACGGGAAGATATAGTCAGAAATGTAAGTCGTGATGACCCCGATGTTTTTACCATTGCCTAAACGTTCGATCGTCTGGGGAGTCGAGGTCGGGAGGATCGGGGAACAATATGTGCCCGAGCCTTGTTCACGGTAAAGATAACCTTCGTTTACGAGTTCTCCTACAGCTTGTCGAATCGTATGACGGCTCACTCCAAATGATTGGACCAATTCATTTTCAGAAGGAATTTTTTCACCGGGTCTTACTGTTCCATCTTTTATCCATTCAAGAATATGATCTTTGACCATATTGTACTTTGTGCGTTGTGCCATCTGGCGTCCCTGCTTTCTCTCATGTACGTCGAACAACTCATACGTACAAGATATAATCTTACTTCCATATTAACAAACAAATGTACCGTTTACTATGAATAAGCAAAAAAAGCATCTGAATTTTCTATGAATATGTACGGATGAAATATAAAAATACATAAAAATCGAATTGACATGTCCGAACGTGTGTAATAGACTCGAATTGTACAGAAAACGCTTTCATTATCAATTATATCGGTTTCTTGGCTAGTGAATGTATAGTGTCGTGTGGGCTTCATTATACAGTTTTCTTTTTTATTTAACTCAACATGTACGTACATCTTTATCATGCTTTGCACATGAATATAAATTGATGGAGGAATTCACAATGAATCGTAAATCGAAAAAAATGTTTGCGTTGACGATGTCAGCACTGATGACAACTTCTTTTGCGATCGCCGGCTGTTCGGGAGACGAGGCAGGCGCGGATGGAAAAGTTGAACTGACATTTATGTTCCGTGGAAATCCAGAAGAGTTAAAAGCCTATCAAGCGACGGTGAAACGTTTTGAAGAAGCCAATAAAGACGTTAAGGTGACGATGGTCCAGACGGCGCCGGATCAGTACGACACGAAACTCAAATCGGCCATCGCAGGTCGCAAAATCCCAGACGTCTTCTTCTATAATCCTGCCCAAGTGAAGGCCTATGTAAACTCGGGCGTGCTACTCGATATCACTGAAGCGGTTGAAACTTCAGAAGACGTCAAGTTGGACGACATTTGGGAGAAGGGTGTCGACAAATATCGTTTCGATGGGAAGACGCTCGGAGAAGGCGCGATTTACGGGCTACCGAAAGACTTAGGTCCGTTCGCACTCGGCTACAACAAGACGATGTTCGAAGATGCGGGCATCCCGCTTCCGGATAAAGACAAACCATATACATGGGATGAATTTGTAGACGTGGCCAAACAGTTGACGAAAGACACGAACGGTGACGGGAAGATGGATCAGTACGGCACTGGCTTCAACGTGAACTGGGCTCTTCAACCGTTCGTTTGGAGTAATGGAGCAGACTGGATCAATGAAGATGGTACGAAAGTGACAATCGATGATCCGAAGTTCATCGAAGCGTTGCAATTCTTCGTCGATCAACAGTTGAAACATGGGATCACACCGTCAATCGGCGAAACACAGACGCTCGACACGTACCAACGTTGGTTGAAAGGTCAGCTCGCCTTCTTCCCGGTCGGACCGTGGGATATGGCGGCATTTAAAGAACAGTTGAAATTCGAATACGACTTACTCCCATGGCCAGCTGGTTCTACCGGTAAAGCGTCGGGATGGGTTGGGTCGCTCGGGATTGGCGTCGGTTCGACGACGAAACATAAAGAGGAAGCGGCAGAGTTGGCGATGTACTTGTCTGCCGACCAAGAAGGGCAACAAGCGCTCGTAGACGCGCAAGTCCAATTGCCGAACAGTATGGAAATCGCAGACAACTGGGCAGCTGATACGTCAATCAAACCAGATAACAAACAAGAGTTCCTTGATTTGATCAACGATTATGGCCGCGGCTTCCCGGCTGAGAAAACATACACGGCAGAATGGTACGACGAGTTCTTCAAAAACATCCAGCCTGTCCTCGACGGTAAAACATCGGTCGAAGACTATGTGAAGACGGCGCAGCCGAAGATGCAGAAGTTGCTCGATGCGGCGATCGAACAAGAGAAACAGGCGAACTGATCAGAGAGTCGAAACGGGGGTGGCGAAGTTCGCCACCCGCGTCTCTGACGTTGAAAGGATGGAAGAACAATGAAAACAAAATCGATTTCCAAGTTATATCGAACTGAACAGCGGTACGCCTACTTGTTCGTTGCGGCACCGGTCATTGGGTTCTTCCTCTTCGCGTTCGTACCGTTGATGTATTCCGTTTACGGCGCCTTCACGAATTGGAACGGTCTCGGTCAAATGAAATTTATTGGGTTTGAGAACTTCGTCAATTTGTTCCAAGATGAATATTTTTATAAATCGATGTACAACACGCTCTTCATGATGATTGGGATTCCAATCGGCATCGTCCTCGCGCTTCTGCTCGCACTAGCGTTGAATCGAGGGATTTTTGGGACGAACACGTTTCGGGTAATTTACTACATTCCCGTCATCTCGTCGATTGCCGCCGTCTCGATTTTGTGGCAATGGGCGTATAACGGGGACTACGGATTGGTGAACCAATTCCTGGCTTTAATCGGGATTGACGGGCCGAACTGGCTTCAAAACACCGATACCGTTAAACCCGCGCTCATCCTCATGGCGATTTGGAAAGGTCTCGGCTACACGATGCTCCTTTACTTGGCGGCGCTCCAAAGTGTCCCGAAATCATTTTATGAGGCAGCGAAACTCGATGGAGCCAACGCGTGGCAAAGCTTTTGGCACATCACGCTCCCGATGGTCAAACCGGTCACGTTCTTTATCATCGTGACGAACATCATCGGTGGAGCGCAAATCTTCACGGAAATTAATGTCATGACACCAACCGGGGGTCCGGAGTACTCGTCTGCCTCTGCGGTCTTCTACATTTGGCAAAAATCGTTCGGGAACTTCCAACTCGGTTACGCATCGGCGATGGCGCTCGTCCTCGGGCTCTTCATTTTCATCGTCACGTTGCTCCAATTCCGGATGAATGAAAAATCATCGTTCGATCTTGATTGAGCGATTCGCGTATAGGAAAGGAGAATGACCATGCAATTAGCTCTCTCACGGAAAAAAGAGAACGTGGAAACGATGTCGGTGAAGAAGAAGGACCGGATCACGGATTTCTTCATCTTTATCTTCCTGTCCATCGGAGCGGTCGTCATGATCGCGCCGTTGCTCTGGATGGTATCGACGTCGCTAAAATCAAAAGAGGATGTGTTCGCACTCCCGCCGGTATGGATCCCGACCGATATTTCGTTTAGCAAGTACACGGAAATTTGGAGCATGGGCCCGCTGTTGTCGGGGATATCGAACAGTTTGATTGTCGCATTATCCGTCACAATCGTCGGAACGTTCACGTCGAGCTTGGCGGCATTCGCCTTCGCGAAGTTGAACTTCAGAGGCAAGAATAAAATCTTCCTCCTTTTATTCGCTTCTGTCATGATCCCGTACCCGGTGCTCATGATTCCCCAGTTCATGATGTTCTCGAGCATCGGCTGGGTGGATACGCTGTTACCGTTGATCGTGCCTGGGCTGTTCGGGAACATTTTCATGATTTTCTTCTTGCGCCAATTTTTGAACAGCATCCCGAACTCGATTATCGAAGCGGCCAAGATTGATGGCTGCTCGTACTTCCAAATCTTCTATAAGATTATCTTCCCATTGATCAAGCCGGCCGTGGCCGCGCAATTGATTCTTTGGTTCATGGCAATCTGGAACGACTACCTCGGGCCGATTCTGTATTTGAACTCGCCGGAGAAACAGACGCTTCAACTTGTCATCGCGAACTTTAACGCATCTTATGCAATTCAAAGTGATTATCCGTTAATCATGGCCGCGTCCGTCGTGGCGTTACTCCCGATGTTAATCGTCTTCATGATCTTCCAAAAACAGATCATCGAGTCGATTGCGATTTCTGGTGTGAAGGGCTGAGGTGTGACAAGACAGAGGCACCCGTCTTTTTTAGGCGGGTGCCTTTTTGATGGAGAAAGGAGATTAACATGAAAAAAATGATGGTCTGGATGGCGTTGCTCATCGTCGCGGTCGGAGGTGTTTTCTTCTGGCAGACGACGAGTGCGTCAATCGATGAGTCGGCACTCCCGCAAGCGCCATTTGAACAAAAGGTGGAAGACGTGACGCCGGACGTGCTCAACAAAGAGAGCGAGTGGACGACGAACTTCACGCATGACGGGGCAATCTTTAAAGATGGTGACACGTACTACGTTTTCTCGACGGATTACATGGTGGGTAGTCCTCCGACGCCCGGCATTCAAATCCGTAAATCGACCGATCTCATTCACTGGGAGTTCGTCGGCCGTGTGTTCGATCAAGTGTCTGAAGAGGCGTTCGCTTGGGCCGGTGGGAATACGTTCTGGGCCCCGGCGATCACAAAAATCGGAGATCGGTTCCACTTGTACTATTCCGTATCGGGGGTCGGGAGCCGCACGTCGTACATCGGGCTAGCGACCGCGTCAACGATCGAAGGGCCTTGGGAAGACGAGGGCGCCGTCGTGACGTCGAAAGACGGGGACGGGGGTGTCGCCAACGCGATTGACCCTCATGTGACGCAAGATGCTTCAGGCAAATGGTGGATGACGTATGGGTCGTACTTTGGGGGAATCTTTTTGACGGAGATTGATCCAGGCACCGGGAAGCGAGTGGACGGATCGTCAGAAGGAACGCTGCTCGCCAAACGGAAAGACATGTCGATGGGCATCGAAGGACCGGAAATCTTATATAACGATGAGACAGGTTATTACTACTTGATGGTGTCGTATGGTTGGTTAGAAGATACGTACAACGTCCGAATCGGTCGCTCGAAGTCGATCGCGGGACCGTACGTCGACTCGCGTGGTCGCGACTTACGGGACGAATCGGATGAGTCGTTTGATACGGGCGTAAAAATCGTGGGTTCGTATCGTTTCGAAGGAGATGTCGGATACGTCGGGACCGGGCATTCGGCATTTTTACAAGACGGGACTGACACGTTCGTGTTGCATCAGGCGCGACCGAGTGAGGACATCTATTGGTCACAGTTGCACGTCCGAAAAGTGTATTGGACGAAAGACGGTTGGCCGGTCGTCTCGCCCGAGCGCTATGCAGGTGAAGGAGACGTCGAGGTCGACGACGCCCATCTGGTCGGGGACTGGGACGTCATCACGTTCCCGCGATTCGACGATGGGCAGCAAGCCTCGAGCACGTTGACGTTGGAACGAGGCGGAAAGCTCGAAAACGGGGACGGGTCTTGGCGATTGAACGGCTCGGTCCTCGAGGTCGAAGTCGGACAAGAGATGTATGAGACGCAAGTCGGAGCGGCTTGGGACTGGGAGAATTGGCAACCGACGATCATCTTCACAGGTCTGAGCGAGGACGGCACCGCCGTATGGGGCAAAAAACGATAAAAGGAGAAACGGAAACATGCAAAAATTGAACGGTCCGAAACGAGAAGAACGTTATCTGCTAGAGCGATTGACGAACGAAACGATGTGGGGCACGCACAACGCCCACGATCCGGCGTCAATCAAAGTCGGGGACTGGTATTACGTGTTCTCGACGGATGCCGCCCACGGGCATCAAATCAACGGGGGGATTCAAGTGCGCCGCTCAAAGGATTTGATCCATTGGGAATACGTCGGCTTGGCGTTTGAAGAACTTCCGCACGAGGCTGTTGAATGGACAGGGGCACCGGGGCTTTGGGCGCCGGAAGTCGTGTTCATGGGTGGTCGCTATGTCATGTACTACGCGGCTTCACAATTTGGGCAGACGCAGTCCTATATCGGTGTCGCCAGTGCGGAAACGATAGACGGACCGTGGCAGGATCACGGGCTCGTCGTGAAGAGCGAGGCTGGGACGTCAGGACCGAACGCGATCGATCCGAATATTACGTTCGATGCGCATGGAGAACCTTGGCTCGTCTACGGCAGCTTCTTCGGTGGGCTGTATGTATTCCCGATCGATCCGGAGACCGGGAAGAAACGTCCGGGGAGTGAGGAGACGTTGATCGCGAAACGACATCAACGTGTCGAAGGGGCAATCGAGGGACCGTATATCGTCTACCGGGAGGTGGATCGCCATTATTACTTGTTCGTCTCGTACGACTCCCTATTCAAGGACTATCACATCCGTGTGGCCCGCTCGACTTCAATCACCGGACCGTACGTCGATTTTGATGGGAACGTCATGACCGACCTCGAGATCGACCCGCAACAAGTCGGGATGAAGATTTTAGGGGGCTATCGGTTCGGGGCTGGGGAAGGTTGGGTCGGTCCCGGTCATAACTCCGTCTTGCATGACGGGGACAAGGATTATCTCGTCCATCACGTCAGAGGTGAGCAGGACCCGCACTGGCACGAACTGCACATCCGCAAAATCATCTGGACGGAATCGGGCTGGCCGCTCGTATCTCCGCAACGATATGCCGGGGAAGAAGAACGGCCCATCGAGATGGAGGAACTCGTCGGGGAGTGGGAGTGGATCTACATGGACCGGACGAAACATGACGTCCTGCCTTCAAGTAAGATTCAACTTCTAGCGGACGGGACGTTCGTGACAGAGTATGGCGAACGAGGTCATTTTGAGAAGCTGACAGATACGATTGTCAAACTCTTCGGGCCGGAGGAAATCACCTGGTACGTGTTACCGGGCTGGGACTGGGAGAATTGGCGAGAGACGCTCGTGTTCGCGGGATTGTCTGACCAAGGGCACGTCTTTATCGGCAAACGACTGTAAATATCCGTACAACTTATCGTGTTCGCTTTAAAGATACGTGTCACAGTTTTTTCAGAACTGACGCAAAAATGTTCGAATAAAATACTTAAAACAGTTGATTAATTTAAAATAGTTGATACAATCAAGGTGTAAGTTATACGTACAACTTGATTGTATCTTTTTGTTTTCTGTACGAATCAAGCACAGTACTTGAATAGTTGTACGGATGAAAAGACAGGAGTGCCCACACACTTTATTTTTTTCATCCTATATGTAAGCGCATTCTTTTGAAGGTAGGGTGATGAATATGGCCAACTATACAATCGGCGTCGACTACGGGACGCAATCAGGACGTGCGGTCCTCGTCGACGTAGCGACAGGTCGAGAAGTGGCGACCGCGGTCAAACCGTACACACATGGCGTCATGGATGAATATTTACCAGACGGGGTGACCCGTCTCGAGCATGATTGGGCGCTCCAACATCCACAAGACTATTTAGAAGTGTTAGAACTCACCATCCCGGCCGTCGTCAAAGAGGCGGGGATCACGGCTGACCAAGTCGTGGGACTCGGTATCGATTTCACAGCCTGCACGATCTTACCGATTGACGAACACTTGAACCCGCTTTGTTTTCGCGAGGAACATCAGCAAAATCCGCATAGCTATGTGAAGCTTTGGAAACATCACGCCGCGCAAGACGAGGCGGACGAGTTGAACCGCATCGCGGCCGAGCGGGGCGAAGCTTTCTTGAAACGATACGGCGGGAAAATCTCATCGGAGTGGATGATCCCGAAAGTGTGGCAAATCCTGAACGAAGCACCAGCGATCTATGAAGCGGCGGACCAGATTCTAGAAGCGACGGATTGGGTCGTCTCCCAGATGACAGGTCGCGTCGTTCGGAACAGTTGCACAGCTGGATATAAAGCCATTTGGCATAAACAAGACGGCTACCCGTCAAACGAGTTCTTTAAAGCGCTCGACCCGCGGCTAGAGAATGTCGTCGAAGAGAAACTAACGCGCGACATCGCGCCAATCGGGTCCAAGGCGGGTGAACTGACGGAGGCGTTCGCCGCGCGGATCGGACTCCTCCCGGGCACGGCCGTCGCGGTCGCGAACGTCGACGCCCACGTGGCGGTACCGGCCGTCGGAATCGCCGAACCTGGCAAGATGCTGATGGTCATGGGCACATCGACGTGCCATATCCTACTCGGTAAAGACGAACAAGTCGTCCCAGGCATGTGCGGTGTCGTCGAAGACGGCGTCATCCCAGGATTGATGGGCTATGAAGCCGGCCAATCGTGTGTCGGAGACCATTTTGAATGGTTCACCGAGACGTGTGTCCCAGGACATTATGTCGAAGAGGCCGCCTTGAAAGGCATCGGCATCCATCAGTTGTTGACGGAGAAAGCAGCCCGGCAACGAGTCGGCGAGAGCGGTCTCGTCGCCCTCGACTGGTGGAACGGGAACCGATCGACGCTCGTCGATACGAATTTGACGGGTGTCCTACTCGGAGCGACATTGCTCACGAAACCAGAAGACATTTACCGGGCATTGATTGAAGCGACGGCGTATGGGACACGGACGATCGTGGAAGCGTTCCGGAACAGCGGTGTCCCTGTGCATGAAGTATATGCAGCCGGCGGAATCGCCGAGAAGAACGCCCTCATGATGCAAATCTATGCGGACGTGTTGAACATGGAAATCAAAATCTCCGCCTCCTCGCAAACGCCAGCCCTCGGGTCGGCCATGTTCGGAGCGGTGGCGGCCGGTGCGGAGCGAGGCGGTTACGCCACGATCACGGAAGCGGCAGCGAAGATGGGCCGTGTCAAAGAAGAGACGTACAAGCCGATCCCGGAAAACGTCGCGACGTATGATGCTCTGTTCGCCGAATACACGAAACTATACGACTACTTCGGTCGCGGTGAAAACGATGTGATGAAACGCTTGAAAAAAATCAAAGCCGACGCGTCACGCGTGAAGGAGGAGCCGGTATGGTAAGTCGTCGATTGAAGGAAGCCGTGCTCGAAGCGAACTTGGCCCTCCCGCAACACGGCTTGGTCACCTTCACATGGGGCAACGTCAGCGGCATCGACCGGAAAGCCGGATTGGTCGTCATCAAGCCGAGCGGTGTCCCTTACGAACGATTGACCGTGGAAGACATGGTCGTCGTCGATTTGGAGGGGAACGTCGTCGAAGGCGAGCTTCGTCCCTCATCAGACACACCGACGCATCTCGCGCTCTATCGATCTCTCCCAGAGATCGGCGGGGTCGTGCATACCCATTCGCCATGGGCAACGAGCTGGGCTCAGGCGAAACGAGCCATCCCAGCGTTTGGAACGACACACGCGGATTACTTTTATGGCGAGATCCCGTGTACCCGTGAATTGACAGACGAAGAGATCGAAACAGCATACGAGCTTGAGACCGGACACGTCATTTTAGAGACGCTCGATGAGTTAATGCTCAAAGCTGTCGCCGTACCTGGCGTGCTCGTGGCCAATCACGCGCCGTTCTGCTGGGGCAAAGACGCGAATGAGGCTGTCCACAATGCGGTCGTCCTCGAAGAAGTCGCGAAGATGGGACTTCACGCCTTGAACTTGAACCCTGGCCTGACACCGATTAAACAGAGCATCTTAGATAAACACTATTTGCGAAAACATGGGGCGAACGCATACTACGGCCAAAAATGACCGAGACTTCGCCCTCACATTAGGGGGACTTTGGATGTTGACAGCGAAAACATATGAATTTTGGTTCGTGACAGGAAGCCAAATGCTTTACGGCGAAGACGTGCTTCGTCAAGTGGAGGATCATTCAAAAGAGATGGTGGCCGGACTCGATGCGGCCGACGTCTTCAGCGACCGGATCGTCTTCAAGGGCGTCGTCAAAAATGCAGAAGAGATCCGTCAGATGATGCTTCAAGCGAATGCGGATGACTCATGTGCAGGCGTGATCACCTGGATGCACACGTTCTCGCCATCGAAGATGTGGATCAGTGGCATGCGCGTCCTGCAAAAACCGCTGCTCCATTTCGGTACACAGTTCAACCGTGACATCCCGTGGGATGCGATCGATATGGACTTCATGAACTTGAACCAATCGGCGCACGGCGACCGGGAACACGGCTTTATCACGAGCCGGATGAACGTCAAACGCAAAGTGCTCGTCGGGCACTGGGAAGACGAGACGACGCGCGGCAAGATGGCGAGCTGGATGAAGGTCGCTCATGCGTTGGCCGAAAGCAAAGTGTTAAAAGTGGCTCGTTTCGGTGACAACATGCGCAACGTCGCCGTGACGGAAGGCGATAAAGTAGAAGCGCAGATCCGCCTCGGTTGGACGGTGGACGGATATGGTGTCGGTGATCTCGTCGCATATATGGACGCCGTGACCGACACGGATCTCGATGCGCTGATGGACGAATACGCGTCTCATTACGAGCTGACGAACAAAGGGATGGCAGAAGAGGAGTTCCTCGACTCGGTCCGTTACCAGGGTCGCATCGAACTCGGTATGAAAGCGTTCCTCGAGGCAGGCGGCTATACCGCCTTCACGACGACGTTCGAAGATTTGCACGGCATGAAGCAGTTGCCGGGTCTCGCCGTCCAACGCTTGATGGAGCAAGGCTACGGCTTTGCCGGAGAAGGTGACTGGAAGACCGCGGCGTTGGTCCGTCTCATGAAAATCATGGCGAACAACGAGCGGACCTCGTTCATGGAAGATTACACGTACCACTTCGAGCCGGGCAACGAGATGGTGCTTGGCGCCCACATGTTGGAGATTTGTCCGACGATTGCGGTCGATCAACCAAGAATCGAAGTTCATCCGCTCGGTATCGGCGACCGGGAAGCGCCGGCTCGGATCGTCTTTGAAGGACAGAGCGGCAAGGCGTTGAACGCGAGCATTATCGATCTCGGCCATCGCTTCCGTCTCCTCGTCAATACGGTCGAAGGCATTCAGCCGGAAGAGGCGATGCCGAACTTGCCGGTCGCACGCGTTCTTTGGAAAACAGAACCTTCGATGGCGCAAGCGGTCGAAAACTGGATTCAAGCCGGTGGGGCGCACCACACTTGTTATTCGTATGAAGTGACGACAGACCAACTGCGGGACTTCGCGGAACTGCTCGACGTTGAAATCGCGGTCATCGACGCCAAGACGGAGACGGTCCAATTCAACAACGAACTACGTTGGAACGAACTTTACTATCGACCATAATCTAAAGGGCCACTTCGTTGGTCCTTCTTCATGGAGGAGATACAATGAACAACCAACTCATCAAACCGACGCACGTGACGACAGGGACGTCACAGCTCATCGTCAATGCCGACTTAAACAAAGGGACGATCAGCAAGCACATTTATGGTCACTTCGCCGAGCATTTGGGTCGTTGTATTTATGAAGGGCTCTGGGTCGGTCCAGAGTCGCCGATTCCAAACACGGATGGCATTCGCAACGACGTGCTCGCCGCCTTGAAGAAATTGAACATCCCGGTCCTCCGTTGGCCGGGCGGCTGTTTTGCCGACGAGTACCACTGGAAGGACGGGGTCGGTCCGAACGAGAACCGAAAACGGATGGTCAACACGCATTGGGGCGGGGTCGTCGAAAACAACCACTTCGGTACGCATGAATTCATGCGCCTCTGTGAGCTGCTCGAGTGTGAACCGTACATCTGTGGGAACGTCGGAAGCGGGACGGTGCAAGAGATGTCGGAATGGGTGGAATACATGACGTTCGGTGGCGAGTCACCGATGTCGAACTGGCGACAAGAGAACGGCCGGACCGAGCCGTGGGAACTCACGTACTTCGGCGTCGGGAATGAGAACTGGGGCTGCGGCGGTAACATGCGCCCTGAATATTACGCGGACCTGTATCGCCGCTACCAGACATACGTCCGTAACTATGACGGCAATAAACTCTATAAAATCGCCGGTGGGGCGAACATCGACGACTATAAATGGACAGAGGTCCTGATGCGGGAAGCAGGGACGATGATGGATGGGCTTAGCCTCCATTACTACACGATCCCAGGTGACTTCTGGTTGGGCAAAGGCTCGGCTCTCGATTTCACGGAGGACGAATGGTTCATCACGTTGAAGCGCGCTCTCCATATGGACGAGTTGATCACGAAACACGGCCAGATCATGGACCAGTATGACCCAGAAAAACGTGTCGGCTTGATCGTCGACGAGTGGGGCACGTGGTTCGATGTGGAGCCGGGGACGAACCCAGGTTTCTTGTATCAACAAAACTCGATTCGAGATGCACTCGTAGCTGCGGTCCACTTCAACATCTTCCATAACCATAACGACCGCGTTCATATGGCGAACATCGCTCAAATGGTCAACGTGTTGCAGGCGATGATTTTGACAGAAGGAGACCGATTCATCCTCACGCCGACATACCATGTGTTCGAGATGTACAGCGTCCACCAAGACGCCGAACGCGTCGAACTCGCCGCGTACACACGTAACTATGTGGCCAAAGATGAAGCCATCCCGGCCGTGAACGCCACCGCTTCGCGAAATGCGGAAGGTGTGCTCCACATCAGCCTCTGCCAACTCGACCACGAGCAAGGCGATACGGTCGAAATCGATTTACGGGGAATCGGCGCCATCTCTGGCGTGTCGGCCCAGATTTTGACGGCAGACCATTTGAACGCCCACAATACGTTCGAACAACCTGACCTCGTCTCACCACGGGACCATGACGTGACCGTCACGGAAGACGGCAAGCTCGTCCTCGACGTGCCAGCGATGAGCGTCATCACCATCGCGGTCCGCTGAGATGACAGTGGCGAAGACGCGGCGATGTCGGACCTGTCCACCGCAAACGACAGACCATGACTGGCTGTTGACCATCGATGCGGAAGTCATGGAGCAGGTGTCGGATACGGAATATGAGGCACGCCTCACCCATTGCGCGGCTTGCCCGTTCCAGCAACAAGATACTTGCTTGAAATGTGGGTGTTACGTCTCGTATCGGGCACGACTCGCGACGAAGCACTGCCCAGTGAACGTTTGGTAAAAAGGAGTGGATGTCATGAAGCGGCAACTAGAAACAGCGATTGACGAGTCGACAATCACGCTCGAGAACGATGTGTATCGATTGAACATATTGACTTACGGAGCGACGTTGCAAGAATTTTCGATTCAGGATGACGGCTGGAAAAATATCGTCTTGTCGTACGACACAGTCGAGGCGTACATGCAGGACACGTATTATTTGGGTGCGACGATCGGACGGGTCGCCGGACGGATCGACCAGAGTACGTTCGACCTGGATGGCGTGACGTATCACGTGCCCGCGAATGAAGGTGTCCATCACCTTCATGGCGGAGAAGGGTTGCATCGTCGCATCTGGACGGTCGAACAGAGAACGTCCGACCGTGTGACGCTTCATTGCGTCAGCCCGGACGGAGAGAACGGATATCCCGGGACATTCGACGTCCGCGCCACGTTCGAACTGGTCGACCACGGCGTCACCATCACTTACGAGGCGACCTCTGATCAAGATACGGTGTGTGATTTGACGAACCATACGTATTTCAACTTGAGCGGAGGCGAGCGGGATATCTTGAACCATGAGCTTACGTTGTCCGCCGACACGTTCGCTGAGCTGCGGGATGATTTGATTCCGACGGGTCGCTTGCTTGAAGTCGATCAGACAGCGTTTGATTTCCGGTCTGGTCGTGTCTTGGTGGACGGTCTCGAGTCAACCCATCCACAAAACGAATTGGTCAATGGTTATGACCACCCGTTCGTCTTCACAGAGCGACGGGAAGCGAGACTGTATGACCGAGAGTCACAGCGAGAGTTGACGATTTCGACGACGGCCCCCGCTATCGTCCTCTATTCGGGCAATCAGATGAACGAGACGACTTCATTGCGTGAAGGGACGTCGAGACGTCACTACGGCGTCTGTCTGGAACCGCAACACCTCCCTGATGCGGTTCACCACGAAACGTTCCCGTCGATTCGCTTGAAGGCGGGAGACACGTACCGTTGGCAAGCGACGTACCGCGTCGAGACAGGAGTCAGCCGATGAACCTCGAACAGATTAATGAACACGTACAAGCTTGTGATTGCGGGAATCCCCATCACGCAATCACGATTGAACGGATAGTCGCATCTGAACATATTTGGGTCGAATTAGCTACGTTCGTCCACGAAAAAGAGTGGAATCACCTTCTGGTTGTCGCCGACACGAATACCGAACACGTCGGGTTTCTACCGCTACGAGAAGCCTTGACGGACATCGGAGTCGATGTGTCGCTCGTCTCGCTCCGAGCAGACGAGCAAGGCGACGTGTTGGCGGAGGAACGCTCGATCGTACAAGTATTGCTTCAACAAGATGAAACCGTCGATGCGCTCATTGCGCTAGGGGCCGGCACGATTCATGACGTCACCCGGTTCTGTGCGGCTAAAACGAAAGTACCATTCATCTCGGTGCCGACCGCGCCGTCAGTGGATGGCTTCACGTCGAAAGGGGCCCCTCTCATTGTAAGAGGCAAGAAAATCACGTACCAGCTCGTGTCCCCGATGGCCGTGTTCGTCCCGAGTCAAGTGATTCGGGAGGCCCCCGACGCATTGATCGCGGCCGGGGTCGGCGATATGCTCGGGAAATACACGTCCTTGTTGGACTGGCGGTTCGGAGCATTTGACGGCGGTGAACCGTTTTGTCCGGTCGCCGCATCGCTGACGGAACAGGCGTTACAATCGTGTGTGGACGCCTTGCCTGCCATCTATAAACGAGACGCGGACGGGTTGGATCAACTGATGGAGTCGTTACTATTGTCCGGAGTCGCCATGTTGATTTTCGGTCATTCGCATCCAGCTTCTGGTGGTGAGCATCACTTGTCCCACTATTGGGAGATGGACTTCATCGCCAACCATCGTCCGGCGGTCCTCCATGGAACGAAAGTCGCCATCGCCACGATGGAACTCATCGATTCCTATAAAACAATGATGCTTGAATGGTCCGACACGCCGGGCGCGCTACGGGCGTGGGCCGAGCAGATGCCGACGCGGCAAGAGCTCGAACACTTCTTCCACGCGTTACAGGCACCGCTGCGGCCGGACGAGATTGGGGTCTCCTCGCTCCTGTTGGCGAGTAGCAAGAGAGAGGCGTACCGTTTGAGAGAACGACACACACTGTTGAAACAGTTGAGTTTGAACCGAACAGAATCTGAGATAGGGGAGCGTTCTTTATGAGAGAGACGATCACGAATCCGCTAGTGGAACAACGAGCGGACCCATGGATCATGCGCCATACAGATGGCTATTATTACTTCACGGCCTCGTTGCCGGACTTCACGGGCATCCCGCTCCGTCGGGCGAAGACGCTCGCGGCTTTGACCGAGGCGGAAGAACGAGTCGTCTGGACCAAACGTGAGACGGGCATCATGAGTGCGAACATCTGGGCCCCGGAATTGCATCACATCCAAGGGAAATGGTACCTCTATTTTGCGGCCGCGCGAGAAGATCACGTCTTCGATCATCGGATGTATGTGCTCGAGAACAGCTCGGCGAATCCGCTCGAAGGGGAATGGGTCGAAAAAGGACAGGTCCGGACTTGGTGCGAATCGTTCGCGCTTGATGCGACGACGTTCGAGCACGAGGGGCGCCTTTATTATGTGTGGGCCCAAAAAGACCCGGCCATCGATGGTAACTCGAACCTCTACATCTCGGAGATGGAGAATCCGTGGACGCTCACAGGGCCACAGACGATGATTGCGACGCCGGAGTATGACTGGGAGAAGATTGGGTTCCTCGTGAACGAAGGCCCGGCCGTCTTGAAACGGAAAGGCCACATCTACATCACGTTCTCTGCGAGTGCGACGGACCATCACTACTGCATGGGCCTTCTGCGCGCTACGGTGACGAGCGATTTATTGGACGCGGCGAGTTGGACGAAGCATCCGGAACCGGTCTTTGGAACCGATGAAGCGGCGAGTCAATTCGGACCGGGTCACAACAGTTTTACGACATTAGAAGACGGGACAGACATACTCGTCTACCACGCCCGCAACTATAAAGAAATTGTCGGGGACCCGCTTTGGGACCCGAATCGACATACGCGTGTCCAACCGTTCATATGGGATGAAGCCGGTCCTGTGTTCGGCCGACCGATACGTGACGAGGAGGTAGTAAGATGAACCAAGTAGAGGATCGACATTTGATTTTAGAACAGCGGGCCGACCCATGGGTCTACTTGCATACGGATGGCTATTACTACTTCACGGCGTCGGTGCCTGAGTATGACTTGATTGAGTTACGCCGCGCCAAGTCGCTTCAAGCGCTTCGGACGGCGGAGCCGGTGACCGCATGGGTCAAACACGAGACAGGCCCGATGAGCGACTTGATTTGGGCTCCTGAACTGCATTACATTCACGGCAAGTGGTATCTCTATTTTGCGGCCGCGAAATCGCGGGACATCGTCGACGGTCTGTTCGATCACCGCATGTTCGTGTTAGAGAACGAATCAGCAAATCCGCTCGAAGGGGAGTGGATTGAAAAAGGGCAGGTTCAGACCGAATGGGATTCGTTCGCACTCGATGCGACAGTGTTTGAACATATAGGGACTCACTATTTGGTGTGGGCCCAAAAAGATCCGTCTATCGACGGTAACTCAAACTTGTACATCGCCGAGCTCGAAAATCCATGGACGATTAAATTGCCGCAAGTCATGCTGACGAAGCCTGAGTATGACTGGGAGACTCGCGGTTTCCTCGTCAATGAGGGGGCGGCCGTATTGAAGCGGAACGGCCACATCTTCATCACGTATTCGGCGAGTGCGACCGATGAGAACTACTGTATGGGTATGTTGTGCGCCTCGGAAGACGCTGATTTGTTGAACCCGGCAACGTGGTCGAAATCGTTCCGGCCGGTGTTCCAGACGAATGCCGACGTGAATCAATTCGGACCGGGTCACAATAGCTTTACCGTGAACGAGAAGGGAGAGGATGTCCTAATTTACCATGCTCGGACGTATACGGAAATCGAAGGGGATCCCCTCTACGATCCGAACCGTCATACACGCGCACAAGTGTTCACGTGGAATGAAGAAGGGCGCCCGGAATTCGGGAAGCCGCTCTAATCAGCAACAGATGCTCACACGTTATAGGCCCCTTCTTTGATGTTATTCGCTGAATCCACTCTAACCCTAAATCAATGCGTACATTGTGCATAGTCACCAAATATTTATGGATAGTAGACTATCGTCGTATCGCTTTGTATTGATGGAGAGTGGTTAGTTGAAACCTATCTCAACATGAGGAAAGCACCTGGTCAAGAACCGGATGCTGTACGAAATCGAAGAAGTCGTGACAGAGGAGCAAGCAGAGATTGATGAGGTGTTCGCTATTTCCTTTGTGAGCGTAAAGAGAGATAGAACTTCAATGATCGATTAGTGGATTATATTTTGTTGCTTAGTAAATTCACTTCGAAAATAAGTAGATATTTCCTCTCAATTGCCCATGAGATCGGTAATTGTTTATCGCTTAACGAAATCAATTTCTCGAATAATTGGTTGATACTTAGCGTTGAACCATAGGAGACTGAATATGTTTTTTACTTCTTGTAACATACTGAATGATGTCACCTTGGTCTCATTAGATTATTTTTTGTATACAATACATTTAGTTTCTATATTCAGATTAATTGGATGAGAGCTTTTTTGGGAGTTCAAACATAGAATGGAACTTGTAGTGTAAGAAGGGATACATTTCGACGTCGAAATGTATCCCTTCTTACACTTTTTCATTAATCAGGGTGCCTTCATACGAAAATAGCAATCGAATTATCAAGTTGATTGTAGGAACTCAGCAACAAAACCTTAAAGGCAGCACTTACTTCGTTTTATTACGTCATACTTTTTTGATTTTAAGAAATAGGAGAGAGTTCGATTGAGCCACAGCACCCGAGCCCTCTGCAGAGGCATTGAAGAGTTTTCTAGACAAGAATATAGCCAATGACGACTGAATATCAAACCCGAAAACATAATGGTTGACAGAAAACGTTTACGATTGTAAACTGAAAACAAACAAAACGTTTACGATTGTAAACTTGAAATTTGGAGGTTGGACAAATGGCTGAACATGTCGAAAAACAAATAACGGATTCAGAATGGGAAGTCATGCGTGTCGTTTGGGCCCAAAAGCACGTGACCAGTAAAGAAATCATCGAGGTATTGGAAAAGAAGATGAGCTGGAAGCCTGCGACGACGAAGACATTCATCGGAAGGCTCGTGAAAAAAGGGATGCTCTCAACCGAGGCCGAGGGGAATAAATTCATCTACTCTGCCAACATCGTTGAAGGCGACGTCATCAGAGAGACGTTACATGATCTACTCGATCATATCTGTGACAGGGATGTCGGGAACACAATCGGAACGATGATCACACAGGCGACATTAAGTGTACAGGATATCGAAAATCTCAAAAAAATCCTTGAGATGAAGGAAAGCGAAGCGGTGGAGGACATTCCATGCACCTGTACCCCGGGTCAATGCAGATGTCAGGACCATTCCTGTGGATCCAGACATTGAGTTTGAAATGATGTCATGAACGTAGTGAATAGAAGGAGATTCAAGATGAAAAAAACGATTTTAACGATCAAAGGTATGTCGTGCGCTCATTGTGTTAACAAAGTCGAGTCAGCACTTGAAGGACTGAATGGGGTTGAAAGTGCGAAGGTCAACTTAACGAAAGGCATCGCAAAAGTGAAGTACGACGAGACACGACTAGATGAAAATGAATTTAAAGAAGTTGTGGGCGAGGTCGGTTACGAAGTCGAATCAGCCCAATAAAAATGGAGGTAAGACGATATGGAGAGTAAGACATTTGCCGTGGAAGGGATGACCTGTGCGTCCTGCGTTCAGACAGTTGAAAAAGCAACAAAAAAATTGCCTGGCGTAGTGACCTCTAACGTCAATCTTGCGACTGGGAAATTGAGCATTCATTACGATGAGACGAAAATCTCGCCGCAGGATATTCAGACGACCGTCGAGAAGGCTGGCTACAGGGCCTCAACTGATACCGAGCAAAGATCATTTGTCATCACAGGGATGACCTGTGCCTCGTGTGTGCAGACGATTGAGAAGGCCACGAGGAAAATGGTGGGTGTGACTGAGTCGAATGTGAACCTGGCGACAGAAAAATTAGTCATTCGATATGATCCTCAGCTGGTGACTGTATCAGATGTCGTCCGAGTGGTGGCAAACGCCGGATATGAGGCAAGAGAAGATCAAGAATCAACGGATGGCCAAGATACAGAAAAAGAAAAGAAACTGAAAAAAATTCAATCGATGTGGAACCGATTTGTAGGATCGGCGATTTTCACGATTCCATTACTTTATGTGGCGATGGGGCATATGATCGGCCTACCCCTACCGATGGCATTGCATCCAACGATGAACCCAGAATTGTTCGCTGTCTTGCAGCTCATGATGACGATCCCAGTGATGTTGTTCGGATGGAAATTCTTCTCCGTCGGATTTAAGACATTGTTCAGAGGGCATCCGAATATGGATTCACTTGTCGCACTAGGGACGAGCGCAGCCTTCTTCTATAGTGTCGGTGCCACCATGGCTATCCTCTCAGGTTATGAGGGATACGTGAATAGCCTCTACTATGAGTCAGCCGCAGTCATTCTCACGCTGATCACATTAGGTAAATATCTTGAAGTCCGGTCGATGGGTAAAACATCCGAAGCGATTGAAAAATTGATGGGACTGGCACCTAAGACGGCAAAGGTCGTCCGCAACGGACAAGAGTTAGAAGTATCAATCGACGAAGTCATCGTCGGCGACACGATTATCGTAAAGCCTGGTGAGAAGATTCCGGTGGATGGCGTGGTTCTATCAGGTAATACGTCTGTAGACGAATCCATGCTGACCGGTGAAAGTATCCCTGTTGAAAAAAATGTCGGTGCTCAAGTCATCGGTGCCAGCATCAACAAGAACGGGACCATCCAATACCGAGCCACGAAAGTCGGTAAGGATTCAGCGCTATCTCAAATCATCAAATTGGTCGAGGATGCACAGGGCTCTCGAGCTCCTATCGCAAAACTGGCCGATATCATCTCCGGATACTTTGTACCGATTGTCATCGTCGTCGCGATCCTTTCAGGAATTGCATGGTATTTAGGCGGTCAGACCGGCCTCTTCGCCTTGACGATCACGATTTCAGTACTGGTCATCGCCTGCCCTTGTGCACTAGGTTTGGCCACACCAACAGCAATCATGGTGGGTACGGGCAAAGGTGCTGAGAATGGTGTGTTGATCAAGAGTGGCGGCGCCTTGGAGACGACCCATAAAGTCCAGACGATCGTGTTCGACAAGACAGGGACGATCACTGAAGGAAAACCGAAAGTGACAGATATCGTGACAGTGAATGGACATCAAGAAGATGAGTTGTTACGCTTGACCGCTTCCGCTGAAAAAGGGTCTGAACATCCATTGGGCGAAGCAATCGTAAGAGCGGCAGAGGACAGAATGATGCGTGTCATGGATATCGATCGTTTTGAAGCCATCCCAGGGCACGGGATCGAAGTCCTGATCGACGGAAAAGTCTTGCTTGCCGGAAACAGAAAATTGATGAAAGACCGCGGCATCTCACTGGATGTCCTTGAAGGCGCTTCAGACAAACTCGCACACCAAGGCAAGACGCCGATGTATATCGCGATTGACCAACAAATCGCAGGGATCATCGCTGTCGCAGACACCGTCAAAGAAAACAGTCGTAAAGCCATTCAGAAACTTCAACGAATGGGTATCGAAGTAGCCATGATCACCGGAGACAACAAAGATACGGCCATGGCGATTGCGAGACAGGTCGGGATCGATCGGGTACTGAGTGAAGTGTTACCTGAAGACAAAGCGAACGAAGTGAAGAAGTTACAGGCCGAAGGGAAGAAGGTCGCAATGGTCGGTGATGGAATCAATGACGCACCAGCCTTGGCCCAAGCAGACATCGGAATCGCGATCGGTTCGGGTACTGACGTTGCGATCGAATCTGCAGACATCGTCTTGATGCGAAGCGATTTGATGGATGTACCTACAGCTGTCGAATTGAGCAAGTCAACCATCCGCAATATTAAACAGAACCTGTTTTGGGCATTTGCCTATAATGTCATGGGTATCCCGTTTGCGATGGGGATTGTTTATCTACTTGGTGGGCCCTTATTGAACCCGATACTTGCTGGAGCGGCCATGAGTTTAAGCTCAGTCTCGGTCCTGGTGAACGCACTCCGTTTGAAACGATTCAAGCCTTCGATGATCAAATAAAAGGAGGAATTGGGATGGATAGAGATCTACAGCTCGAACTTTACACGCGTCCGACGTGTTCAGATTGTCAGGATGCCAAAAAATATTTAAAAACAACCTCAGTCCCTTATGTGAACAAAGATGTGGGTGCGAACCTTGACCTTGAACAAGAAATGGTAGCGATATCAGGGAATCGAATCGTACCACTGTTTGTCTTCTACAAAAAAGGGATGCTCAGAAAAAGAAGAGTAGTGAAGTACTTTGTTGGCTTCGAGAACAACAAAGAAGAGATTCTAACATTGCTACGATAAGCAACGATAGCTCACTCTCAGAACCTGTTGAAAGCGTGTCGCGCAATGAGGGACACGAACATAAGGTGGCGAGGGTGTAAAAAAATCGATACTTTTACACCCTACCCATGTATGGTAATTAAATAATCAGGAGGAACATATAATGAAAAAATCAACATTTCAGGTAGCGGGTATGTCTTGTGGATCTTGTATCAATAAGATTGAAGGATACGTTGGAAAGTTAGCGGGTATTGAATCAGTGAAGGTCAATCTTTCGGCGGGAGAGGTGGACGTGACGTTCGATGAAAGCCAACTCACACTTTCTGAGATTGAAACCGCAATTCAAGAGACTGGCTACGAGGTAACGGAGGCGACCGTTAAAATCGGCTGTTCTTGCTGCAAGTAATGGAGGTCGAGTGACGGTGCGATCAAGGACTACACAAAGGAGTGTTAAACGTGAAAGACCATGGACATCATCATATGAAGAACTTGACGGGAAATGAAGTGTCTGTAGAAGCTAAATATGAATTCGGGAAAATCAGTATCGAGTTAAAGGATCAACATCAGCAAGCCCCGGAACTCGAAGTCAGCCATGAAAAGGAATTCCATTTGATTCTCGTGAACGAAGACCTAACTGAGTACCGACACCTCCATCCGTTTAAAAAGGGTGAGGGTCGATTCGAGCACCCCGTCCAACTTGAGGCAGGGGCGTATAAACTCTTCGTGGATATTCAGCCTAAGGGACTGGCATATCAAGTGAAGCCGGTTCACTTACAGATTGATCATCATTCCTCTTCCTCTATCGAATCGTCACTTAAAGTGGATGAGCGTCTGACGAAGACGATCGAAGGTCATACCGTCGAGCTGTCGATTGACTCTTTAAAAACGCATGTCCCGACTGTCTTCAGCTATGACACCAAAGAAAGTAACCCGGAGCCATACCTTGGAGCACTTGGTCATGTCGTCATCTTGGATGAAGCCGGAGAACAGTTTATCCATGTGCATCCTTCTTCTCATGATACGACGGAATTTGAGACGGTCTTCCATAAACCTGGCCTATACAAGGTCTGGGCCGAATTCCAGTTCCATGGGACTGTGCACACCTATCCTTTCGTCATTCGTGTCTCAGATTGACCATGAGCGACCCATGGTTCCTCGTTGGGTCGCTTTCCTGTAATCGTTGTAAGCATAATTTTCGAAGGAGAGGACTCAGATGATAGAAAGTGAGCGGCTGGACACTCATGGTGATCGAAAAACCAAGATGAAATTCATCCTTCTACTCGCGTTACCAGCGATTGCCGAGAATTTTTTCCAAACGTTGCTCGGATTTGTCGATACGCTGTTCGTCTCAAGAATCGGCCTAGCAGAAGTGTCAGCGGTAGGAGTGACGAATGCCATCCTCGCCATCTACTTTGCTGTCTTTATGGCAATCGGTGTGGCAGTAAACGTTTATGTCGCCAATAACTTAGGCTCAGAACGAATCGAGCGCGCGAGACATATCGCGCAGCAGGCCATCGTCCTATCTGTCGTGGTCGGGGTGACCTTTGGGGTCGTGACGCTATTTTTCGCTGAGCCTCTCCTGCGGTTGATGGGGGTGGAGAATGACGTTTTAGAAGCTGGTAGCACCTACTTCAAAATTGTCGGGATCCCATCGATCGTGATGGCATTGATGTTTGTGCTCAGTAGTATCTTACGAGGTGCGGGAGATACAAAATCACCGATGAAGGTAAGCATCGTCATCAATGTCGTCAATATTGTGCTCGACTATATGTTGATTTTCGGTTTTTGGATCATCCCCGAACTTGGTCTCGTCGGAGCGGCACTCGCGACCGTCATCGCCCGGCTCGTCGGGACGCTCTTATTGATGAACTATATTCGTAAGACGGAAGTGATCGCCTTCAGGAAAGATTTCTGGAGACCGGATCTCGAACACCAGTTGGAGCTCGTGAACCTTGGAAGCCCGGCGGCTATCGAGCGATTGGTCATGAGAGCCGGACAGATCGTGTATTTCGGATTCATCGTGGTACTCGGGACGAACACCTTCGCCGCGCATCAAATTGCAGGGAATCTAGAGGTGTTCTCTTATATGTTGGCATATGGTTTCGCGACAGCAGCAACCATTCTCGTCGGTCGCAACATCGGAGCGGGAGACCACGAGACCGCCAAAGAATATGCCAGATTGAGCACGTTCATGGCGATGGGCTTCATGTCCTTATTCGGGGTCGTCTTATTCTTCTTCGGAGGATGGGCAGGTTCACTTTTCACCGACGATCCCCAAGTCATCAAAGACATCGATGTCGCGTTAAAAATAGCAGCGGTCTTCCAGCCTTTCCTAGCAGTTGTCCTTGTATTGACCGGTGGATTCCAAGGAGCGAACAATACGAAGTTTCCAATGTATCTGACCACGATCGGTATGTGGGTGATCCGGACTGGGGCAGTATATGTATTGGCGATTCAGATGCAGATGGGCATTGCAGGAGTGTGGATCGCCATCGGTCTAGACATCGTCTTTAAGGCGATCGTCCTTTGGATTCAATTCAGCCGAGGGCGTTGGATTGTAGTGGAATCCGAACCGCAGAAGCCCTGTCATCCCAAAACTAAGCATGAAGACGTGCGATGTATAAATAATTATTAACACTTGACTGAAATTGTAGGAAAGAGCAAAGTTGTTCTTTCCTTTTATCTTTTCTGAAAAAGTTATTAAAGGAGCCCGTCACGCCGATCTAAAGAAATCGAATCAGTGGTGAAAAACACACATATGTCATGCGGCCTATAGCTGCTCGATTATAAAAAATGGATATTTTTTTGTTCAGTATAGAAAAAACCTGGTCTTCGTCAAAAAGAACCAGGTAATTAAGAAAGTTATTGTTTATTCAAATCCATATTAGTTGTCAGTCGATGAATATGAACGGCTAGATAAGCTAGTTCCTCATTAGGAATTGTCACACCGTGCAACTGTTTAAGGTAGTCCCGTACTTTGAATGAACCATTCATGGCCTTTGGGTAGATGTTCGCAATCTGTTCAAATAGTTGATCGGATTCTTCATTCAATATTTTTCCAGCATAAAAGCGTTCAGCGAAATATTTCACATGTGTGATGAATCATGAATAATGAATATCTTCTTCATCGGTTTCAATATTGTAAGCATATCGAATAAGGTTCACAATACTCCCAATCATCTTGGCGTAGCGCATGCCATCACGTGTTTCTTCTCTTTCTCCTTGCGCGTTAATAATATGAAAAGCAATATTGGCTGCCTCTTTAATAGGCAGTTCGATTTTAAATCGTTCATTCATGAGCTTGACCGCATAATTTCCAATCTTGAATTCTTGTGGATAATAGTTTCGAATTTCCCAAAATACACGGTTGCTGATAGTAATACCTTTATAATAACGTTTTACCGCAAAGTGAAGGTGGTCTGTCAGTGTTAAAAAGATACCGGCATTGAGCTTTGTAGCCAGCCTTTCCTCAGCATATGCAACGATTTCTCGAGTGATCTCGACGAATTCAGGAGGAATTTCAGTCACCAGTCCTATGAACTCTTTAATACGGACATCGTCAGCGGGTATGAACATTTGGGAGGCTTCAGGTGGAGCGACAACATTTCCGACTTTCTGCCCGAAACCAATTCCTTTTCCAATTAAAATGTACTCAAGCTTTGATTTGTCCTCGACAATCACGACACTTGAATTTAATACTTTTTTGATACGAATCATTCCATACCTCCGTCTTAATTCAAGTCAGATCATCTCCATTTGAAGCTATGACTTTTTTATACCAGTAGAACGAATCTTTTTTAATCCGTTCTAGGGTCCCGTTCCCTTCGTCGTCCAAGTCTACATAGATGAACCCATACCGCTTCTTCATTTCTCCTGTACTTGCTGCAATTAAATCGATTGGTCCCCATGCCATGTAACCGAGTAAAGGCACCCCGTCGATGGAAACTGCTTTTTTCATCTCTTCAATATGATCCCGTAGATAGGCGATACGATAGTCGTCATGAACTTTCTTATCTGAGGTGAGTTCATCAACGGCCCCGTGACCGTTTTCAACAATCATAAGTGGCAACTGATATCGATCATATAGATAATTTAAAGAATAGCGCAAGCCTTTCGGATTGATACTCCATCCCCATTCGCTTTGCTCCACATGCTGGTTTTTATAGCCTGTCTTCACGCCATTCAAACCAGAGAATTCGAGAGGCGACTCCTTGACGATAACGTGAGTTAAGTAATAGCTATATGAAATAAAATCAACAGGACCACGATACAATGTATCGGCGTCTCCTTCTTCAAACGGCAAAGAGATATTCTCGCGCTCTAATTCTTTTTTAATGTAGTTCGGATATTTGCCACGACAAAGTACTTCACAGTAGTACTGTATTTTATGCATGAATTCCTCAGTTCGTTGGACGTCATCTGGGTCTGGGGAGTTTGGATATGCGAAGTGGCCATTATACATCATCCCCACTTTGTTCTCTGAATCAATCTCATGGGCAAGTGTCACGGCTTTGGCATTCGCCAACATCTGATGGAATGCACCGATAAACTGTGATTCTTTCGTTGAAGAAGGGATTCCTCCCCCCATCCATGGTTTTTTTCGACATGACATTGATTTCATTAAAAGGAATCCAATATCGGACTTTACCTTTATATCGAGTAAACATGGTTTCGCAGTAGTGAAGGAAGAAGTCGACCACATCACGATGAAGCCAGGAGCCATATTTCTGTAATCCTAGCGGAGTCTCGAAATGAAGAGAATCATGAAGAAGCACCATCTCCAGTGTCGGATCAAACCCAAACGAAAATGGAAGTCTCAGGGTGAGAGTATCGTCATCGCCCCTGACCTTCTCAAGCGAGACTTCACTGCCAGTAGACCGAATAAGAAGTGGGTGACGGACATCACCTACATCCAATACGGGGGCACGACGAAGTACCTCTCCACGATCATCGACCTATTCAACAATGAGATTGTTGCCTATAAGCTATACGATCATCAACAGACGCCCCTCGTCATCGATACGTTAAGGATGGCGTTGGAGAGTCGGAACAATCCCGAAGGGGTTATCATCCATTCAGATCAAGGAAGTGTCTATACATCATATGCCTTTCAAGATTTCGTAAAGAGGAAGTATCTGACGAGCAGCATGTCTCGAAGAGGCAACTGTTGGGATAATGCGGTGATCGAATCGTTTCATTCGAACTTGAAGTCTGAGGTGTTACAGTACGTCAAGTTCAACTCGTTAAGCGACTATGAAGTGCGTGAGCGGGTGAATAATTACTTAACTTACTACAACGAAGAACGTATCCAAGAAAAATTAGGCTACCTCACACCGATAAAATATGGTGTGGCGGTAGCCTAATCAAGGTATTTTTATTAGTGTCTCATATAGCTAGGTCAGTCTAATCTTTTCTTTTTTTTAGGTTACAAATAGTTCATTGGGTTGACACTATTCGCTGCAGAATAACTGCTGTATTTATAACTGTTTTTATGAATCTCAAAGTGCAAATGATTTCCGAACGAGTTTCCTGTATTCCCAACTGTTCCAATCTTCATACCTTTAGAGACTGTCTGACCATTTTTTACCGAAAGGCTGTTCATATGAGCATAAACGGTTACGTATTTTTGATTCTGTAGACTATGTGAAATCATAACGTGTTTACCGTATGCACCGCTGTTTTTAGATGTAATGACTTTTCCACTGGCAGAAGCGTAGACGGGTGTGCCTTTTGCTGCAGCTAGATCAACGCCATTATGGAATGTATAACCGTAAGCACCATTAGAGTTTCCGTATCCTTGGGTCAGCCGACCTTCTGTAGGAGAAGCAAAAAGAGAGTTATTATATGATGTTTTTTTGGCAACGTGGCTCTTATATTTTTTTAGGTAAGAACTATAGATATACCGTGTGTTTCCTTTGTAAAGTACTTTTGTCCAAGCTCCTTTTTTTCCTAAATAAGAAAAGGTCTGCCCAGTGTTAGTGATGCCGACAATTTTGTGATTGAGAGAAGGACCAGTCCGAACACGAAGATCGTCTGTCTTCACTTTTACGTTATATGCACTACTTGCTTCGACTTTTGGACTATGCATCGAAAAAGTTGTTGTGAGTAAGACACTAGAAGCGATAAGTATTACCTTGTTTTTCATTAGTTGTACTCCTTTAAAGATAAAGATACAGTGACAAACGATTTGTTAAAAGGAGTATAGCATCACTATATTACAAAAAAGTATATCAAATTCATTTCAAAAATTGACAAGAGATTTAATCAAAAAATGCATAGTTTTTTCACAAACGGATTTTATGATAAAAATTAAACACATTTCTTTTTTATAAGACGGTTTGTCAAATTAAGCGCAACACTTCCTCGGTGAAGGCCTCGTGTGCGGTTTTCCAGTCCAGGCACTTTCTCGGTCGCCCGTTGATCTTGGCCAGCGCATCCGCGAGTTCACCGTCACCGACCTGCGCGAAGTCCGTTCCTTTCGGGAAGAACTCGCGGAGGAGCCCGTTGGCGTTCTCGTTGCTCCCCCGTTGCCACGATGAGTACGGGTCGGCGAAATACATCGGCACGCCGAGCGACGCCTGGATGCGCTTGTGACCGCTGAACTCCTTGCCCCGGTCCGTCGTCGCCGTCTCGAACGTGCCTTCCGGGAAGGCACCGTGCACCGCATGGATCGCCCCCTCCATCGAGGCCGCGGTGCGGTCCGCGATTGGCAGGGCGAGATAGAACCGGCTCTTCCGCTCGATGAACGTCGCGACGCACGCCTTCGATTTCCCACGTCCGGAGACGACGGTGTCGAGCTCCCAATGCCCGAATGTCCGGCGACCCCTGACCTCTGGAGGTCGTTTCGAGATGGGGAGACCGACGTTGATGCGACCGCGCGTCTCGGTCGGCTTTTGACGTTTCCCCTTCTGGCGGAGCACGGTCACGGGCACGTCGATCCGTCCCGCATAGATCCAGCGGTAGATGGTGGGGAAGGCAATTTTTCCTGCGTAGAGGCGGCCGACGATCTGTTCTGGTGACCAGGTCGCACGCAGCTTCTCGACGATCGTCCGGCGCATCGTGTCGTCGAGCTTCGTCTTGACGCCGCAATGGGTTTTCGCCTTCTCGTAGCGTTTCTGCGCACGTCCTGACTCGTAGCCGGGGTTCCGTCTGATCTCCCGCGAGACGGTCGAGGGCTGTCGCCCGATCCGTCTCGCGATGGACCGGATGGACATCCCGAGCTCCAGATAGGTCTCTATTTTCACGCGCTCCGTTGTGGTAAGATGGGTGTAGCTCATAGCGATTCCTCCGTCTGAATGTTTGTGTCGTAACTTCATTCTAAACGAGGCCATCGCTGTGGGCTTTTTTTTGCGTTCACGTTCAGATGTTGCACTTAATTTTATAATTCATCATAAAAAAAAGGGGTTTCCAGATAATCGGAAACCCCTTTTGCTTTTTATTCTTTCACTCGCATCAGCCGTAAACTGTTTAACGCGACTAGAAGGGTAGCGCCCATATCGGACATAATGGCGATCCATAGCGTCAGCCAACCCGGGATGACCAGCAGCAACGCGATCACTTTGATGCCAATCGCAAATGCAATGTTCGCTTTGATGATGTTCAATGATTTCCGACTCAACTTCACGGTGAACGGCAGTTTGCTCAAATCATCGCCCATCAAGACCACATCAGCGGTCTCCATAGCGGTATCGGTTCCGGCACCGCCCATGGCAATTCCGACAGTAGAGGCAGCGAGTGCCGGGGCATCGTTCACACCGTCTCCAATCATCGCGACATTGCCGTATTCAGCTCGTAAACGTTTGATGAAATTCAATTTATCCTCCGGCATCAGTTCGGCCTGGATTTCGGTGACACCGATCTGCTGGCCGATGGCCTGACCGGTTCCTTTGTTGTCGCCCGTCAGCATGATCGTCTTCTTGATGCCCATTTGGTGCAGCTTCTGAATGACGTCCTTGCTGGATTCACGGACTTCATCTGCCACGGCAATGACTGCCAGGATACTTTGTTCCGTTCCGATGATCATTGCCGTCTTGCCCTGATTTTGAAGAGCTGTGACGTTTTGTTCCAAGTCCTTATCGGCACTTGCGGTGCCCAACTCGTTGAAAAGGATCGGGCTGCCGATGTAGTATGTGATTCCTTCGACAGTCCCTTTAATCCCTTTGCCGGTAATGGATGAGAAGTCCTCGACCAAGACCGAAGAATAAGAAATGTTTTCTGCGTCCGCTTTTTTCATGATGGCCGAAGCAAGAGGATGCTGTGAGCGATATTCGAGAGCTGTGACGATGGAAAGCAGTTCTTTTTCATTGGCGCCCTTGTTCAATACCTCATAGTCTGTGACGACAGGAACCCCTTTGGTTAAGGTACCGGTCTTGTCAAACGCGATCGCTTTGATGGCGCCCATTTCTTCCAGGTACACGCCGCCTTTTACCAAAACGCCTTTTTTCGCTGCATTCCCGATGGCGGAAACAATTGAAATCGGTGTGGAAATGACCAAAGCACACGGACAGCCCACGACTAGCACGGCCAGTCCTTGATAGACCCAAGTTTCCCAGCTGGCGTCAAACAGGAAGGGAGGGACGATGGCAACTAACGCAGCTACGGCCATGATGATCGGTGTATAATATTTGGCGAATTTATCGACAAACGCCTGCGAAGGAGCCCGTTCGCCTTGTGCTTCTTCTACCAAATGGATGATTTTCGCAATGGTCGTGTCTTCGACCAACTTGGTGACTTTGACTTCGAGCAGGCCTTCTTCGTTCAGCGTGCCAGCAAAGACTTCATCATCCACCGTTTTGCCGACGGGAACGGATTCACCCGTAATGGCTGCCTGATTGACCGCCGAATAGCCGTTGACCACCATGCCGTCCATCGCAATCTTTTGTCCGGGTTTGACGATCATGGTATCCCCGACGGCAATATCGTCCACCGAAATCAGCTGTTCTTGTCCATTTCGTCGGACAAGTGCCTCTTTCGGGGCAATGTCCATCAACGAACGGATGGATTGTCGGGCCCGGTCCATGGAATAGCGTTCCAATGCTTCACTGATGGCGAAGAGAATGACCACGATGGAAGCTTCCGCCCATTCGCCGATGATGGCTGCCCCAATGACGGCAACCGTCATCAGGGTTTTCATGTCGAAATCCAGGCGTATCAAATTCTGAAAACCGACTTTAAAGAGCGAGTATCCGCCAATGACGATGGCTGCCACGAACAAGAGGGACGTCATCAGGTTTTCTTCCCCGTTTACGAACTGGGAAATGTACCCGAAGACGATCAACAGGGTGGAGTAGAGCAAGACGCTGTGCTTTTGGTAGAACGGCACTTTCTTCTCTTTTATAGCTGTCGTTTTATCGGTTTCCGTTTTCGGACCAGCTTGCCGACTTATGATTTCAGGAACGACCTTCAAATTTTCAAAAGCACCGGCTTTTTCCAATTCTTCAACTGAGGCCGTTCCGTAAACGGAAATTTTCGAAGCACCGAAATTCACTTTTGCATCTTGGACACCGGGAAGTTGCTTGACGTTGTTCTCAAACTTTCCGGCACAGTTTGCACACGTAAAGCCTTTCACCCGGAAGACATTCTTGTCTTCAATTGCGATTTTCGCTTCCGGAGCTGTCTGACGTTTCGGTTTTTCCGGTGCTACTTTCAAATTCTCGAAAGCGCCAGCTTTTTCCAGTTCCTCGACCGTTGCTTCGCCGTAAACGGAAATTTTCGAAGCGCCGAAATTCACTTTCGCATCCTCAACACCGGAAAGGTTTTTGACGTTCTTCTCGAATTTTCCGGCACAGTTGGCGCACGAAAATCCTTCCACACGGTAGACTGTTTTTTCTTCTTCTATCTTTGCTTTCTCAACCAACTTCAACAACCCCCTTCTGATGAGCGAAGGCCACTTGAACCAGATGTTTCACATGTGCATCATCCAACGAATAATAGACCAATTTGCCTTCTTTGCGGTATTTCGCCAACCCCATATTTTTTAACAGGCGCAGGTGGTAGGAAGCCGTCGCTGTAGAAGAGCCGATGATATTGGCGACGTCGCAAACACAGAGTTTGTCCTCCAGCGATAAGGCATAAGCGATTATGATTCTCGTATCGTCGGACAATGCCTTGAAAATTTTCGCGACTTCCAACGGATTTTGCTCTGCAAGCTGTTGCTGGACTCGCACAACTTTTTCTTCGTCTACACACAAAATTTCGCATGTATCTTTGCTCATTTCATTTTCCTCTTTTCATCAAATAAATAGGTTGCAGTAAGTTTTTCTTCTATAGGAACAGAGCATGTGAAAAATCATTTCAGCTCACCAGTCTCCAAAGGAATCGAAAGGTTCCGTTCTCCATCATGATCAAGATGCCGAGTCCGATGAAGACAATCGGTACAATCCAGCGTTCCCATTTCTCAATCGTTTCAGAGACCGACTTAACGGATGCCAAACGGTAACTAAGGTAACACAAAATCGCGACCATGACGGCAAAGACAATAAGCATCACAACGGTTTCACTCAGATTCAAAGTTGAGAAATAGGGTATGTAGACGCCGATGTTGTCGCCGCCAGCCGCCAATGTAATGACTGTGACGGTTACAAACAAGCGATTGGATTTTCCGGAAGATAATCGGGACAGGATATCCTCTTCGTCGTTTTCTTCTTCCTCTTTAAACCACACTTTGATTCCTAGGTAAATCGGAATGAGTCCGAGCAACCCGACCCAATGTTCCGGAACGAAGGTAAGACCGGATGCAGCCAATAGACTGACACCAACCAATAGGGCTGTCCCCAAATATTGGCCGATGACAATGGATTTTAATTGGCCGGATTTTTTGGTCTGTGAAAACAAAATCAATAATATGATGACGTAATCAATGCTTGTTGCAATATAAGCTGCAATGGCGGAAAAAATAGTGGATATCAACATCACCAACTCCTTTGTAAATCCGAGCTTTAACGAATACTTTACTGTTAGTTAAACATTCAAATGAATGTTTGATTAAAGCAAGTGTATAAATATTTCGCTGGATTGTCAATCAAATGTTCAAACGAATGTTTAAATGTTATGTTTTACACGCTAAAACCTGTAGGAAAGGGAAACAATAAATACAGAATAAGCTTTTAAGGGTTCCACCAGATAAAGGTTTACATATGAGGAATTATCGGTAGTAATTACAATAGCAAAATATAAAGAGGAAGACGGATGCTGATTAGCGTCCGTCTTCCTCGTTTGACTGTAAAAGTGTACTTTTACGAACGCTTTTATTTCCACTACTATTAAACTTCGTTCAGACTATACGAGTGTAAAAAGAAATCTCTGAACTTATGGAAGAAATCGGATATTCACCTTTTTCTACAGGTCTTCGCTAATCGCCTCTTTCATCTATTAAGAAGCTCATTCTTTTGAAATAAATATACTTCCCATAACAATCGGTTATTAGAAGAAAAAAAGAAGATGGCCGAGAGACATTTTCTCTTCCTTTATTTTTTTATACATCGACCATTTAGGTCCACTTTGTTGAAGAATTAAAATTAAAAAGAATCAATATACTTGACCTTGTACCGTGGTACAGGGTTTATTCTGTATAAATCGAGGAAAATCCTGCACATAACGTTGCAACTCAAAAGAGACAGGAATGTAATCAAGCAAGTATAGATCCTGTACTCGACTAGAGGGGAATATGACAAGTGAGGTGAGAGGCATGCAAATGCGTATCGGAGAACTGGCTGACAAATGCGGTGTGAACAAGGAGACCATTCGATATTATGAACGTCTCGGCTTATTTCCAGAGCCTGATCGCACTGAAAAAGGCTACCGGATGTACGGTTTGGAAACGGTTGATCGATTGAATTTCATTAAACGGATGCAGGAACTAGGATTTACTCTACAGGAGATTGATAAATTGCTTGGAGTCGTCGATCGCGATGAAGCAAAGTGTCGGGATATGTATGATTTTACTGTGCTCAAGATAGAAGACATTCAACGGAAAATTGAAGATTTGCAGCGAATTGAACGGATGTTAAGTGATCTTAAAGAAAGGTGTCCCGAAAACAAGGATATCTACGAATGCCCCATTATTGAAACACTGATGAAGAAATAAGAGGTGAAACGGAATGAAAAACACATTGAAAAGTTCAGGCTGGTTTTTTGTCGCATTAATCACATGTCCCTGCCACTTGGTTTTACTCCTTCCCTTGTTTGCAGGAACTGCACTGAGGTCGTACTTCATGGAATTTAAAGATGTTATTTTCATCTTGATGAGTTTGCTATTCATTTTTGCTCTTTTCAAGGGCTGGCGAAAAATTGATCCAGAATCAAAACAGAAAACAAAGAAAGAAAGCGCGCCGATACATGATTGCTGCAGCTTGAAGAGGATAGAATCATGAAGGAAAAAGTGCCGCAGTTAGCTGCTGTATTCTCGGCTTTTGCTATGGCTGCCTGTTGCCTAGGTCCGCTGATTTTTCTTCCCCTTGGACTGACAGGTCTTGCAGGAGCATTAGCCTTCTATTCATTAAAATACCGGTTGTTGTTTAGCGTCTTAACGCTTTTTCTCCTTGCTTACTCCTTTTATAAGGTGTATGGAAGAAAAGGGAAAAGGAAAAGTTCGGTCATTGGTTTATGGATTACGTCGTTTCTTGTTTTCGGCATGTTTCTGTTTTTATTCATAGTCGAGGGCGGAATATAAAAGAGGAGGAATTTATATGAAAAAACAGCTAATTGGGATTATGATGGTGGTATCTCTTTTGTTGGTGATCAGTGCTTGCAGTAACGGGCAAGAAGTTCAACAACCGCCAACGGAAGAATCGGGGAGTAAAGTGGAAATGGGTGTTGCGGCCGCACAGAAAGGTGGAAACGCGGAAGTGGCAACCGAAGGGACAGGTGTATTCATGGTTACGGCTTTTATGGATTGCTGCCCGCCATCTGTCGTGGAAGATGCCATTGCCGAAGTAGAAGGTGCCGGTAAAACGGATATTCAAGTTGACGGAAGCACGGCGGAAGTGACAGTCACTTTTGATGAGACGAAAACCAGTTTGAATACCATTAAGACGGCGGTTGCAGACATAGGGCTACCCGTCGAATAAAAGGAGGAATTTTCACATGAAAAAAGTTCACGTAAACGTTCAGGGAATGACCTGCACAAGTTGTGAAGAACATGTTGCGGCTGCTCTTGCGAATGCAGGAGCAAAAGGAATTGAAGTCGATTACCGCCGCAAACAAGCGACGTTTGAAATCGCTGAAGGGAAACTGGAGAAGGCGAAACAGGCAATCGACGAGTCGGGGTATCAAGCGGGGGAAGCGACGGTGGAAGCCGAAGAAAACGAGTTTGTTTCAAACAATTCGTCCCTTGATTATGACTTGCTGATTATCGGTTCGGGTGGAGCTGCCTTTTCAGCTGCCATCAAAGCCGTTGAAAAAGGGGCAAAAGTGGCGGTCGTCGAACGGGACATTGTTGGCGGCACGTGCGTCAACATTGGCTGCGTTCCTTCCAAAACGATGCTTCGTGCGGGGGAAATCAATCACTTGGCCAGCAACAACCCATTTGTCGGTTTGAAGACAAACGCCGGACCGGTTGATCTAGCTGCGTTGACCGGGCAAAAAGACGAGCTTGTCGACGGGATGAGACAGCAAAAATACATCGGTCTGATTGAGGAATACGGATTTGAGCTAATCCGCGGAGAAGCCGCTTTTAGGGACGAAAAAACAGTCGAAGTGAATGGGCAGGCCTATACCGCAGCGAAATTTTTGATTTCGACAGGGGCAGCCCCGTCCATTCCGGATATTCCGGGACTTAGCGAAGTAGACTATTTAACAAGTACCACCGCTTTGGAGGTAACAGAAGTGCCGAAAAAATTGGCCGTTATCGGTTCAGGTTACATTGCGATGGAACTGGGCCAGCTGTTTCATAACTTAGGGTCCGATGTGACGATGATGCAGCGGAGTGAACGGCTGCTGAAAGAATACGATCCGGAAATCTCGGAAGCCGCCGATGAAGCCTTAACCAAGCATGGCCTAAAATTCGTCAAGGGAGTCACCTACAAGAAGGTCGAACAGAGCGGTGATATGAAAAAAATTCATATTGAAGTGAACGGTCAGGAACAGGTAATTGAAGCGGATCAAGTGCTGGTTGCCACTGGAAGACGGCCGAATACGGATTCCCTCCATTTAGAGAAGGCCGGGGTTGAGATTGGCCCGCGAGGGGAAGTAGCGGTCAATGATTATCTGCAGACCAGCAACGCCGACATCTATGCAGCGGGAGATGTGACCTTAGGCCCGCAGTTTGTCTATGTGGCTGCTTATGAAGGTGGGATTGTAGTTGAGAACGCACTGGGTTCGGCAAATAAGAAAGTAGATTTGCGGTTTGTTCCGGGCGTGACGTTTACTACCCCAGCCATTGCAACAGTCGGGCTGACGGAACAACAAGCCCGGAATAAAGGGTACGAAGTGATAACTTCCGTGCTGCCGCTTGAAAACGTGCCAAGAGCTCTAGTGAACCGTGAAACAAGCGGTGTCTTTAAACTGGTGGTCGATCAGCAAACAAGAAAAATTCTCGGGGCACATGTCGTGGCTGAAAATGCGGGAGAGGTAATTTACGGAGCCACACTGGCCGTACAGTTCGGCTTGACCGCAGAAGATCTGAAAAATACGATGGCCCCATACCTGACAATGGCTGAAGGATTGAAACTGGCCGCCATCACGTTGGACAAGGATGTCAGCAAACTGTCTTGCTGTGCCGGCTAACGAATCGGCCAGGATAATATCGCCAGCAAAGAGATAAGGGATAGGTCTCTTAATGAAAAATGAGACAGAAAGAAATCAGCTGAGAAAATAACTGAAATTCAATCGAAAGAAGATTGGAATAACAGGGGCTTAAGGACAAATCGCATTTGATTTGTCCCTTTTGTTTTGAGAGGCTTATTATTTTAGCCAGTTGGGCAGAAAAAATGACACATGTAAAGCCATCTCCGTTCTGAAAGGTTTTCAGGTGAAAGGAAAACAAACTGAACCATGAACAAGGTACATGGTTTTTGACAGGACGGGCGGTGGAATAGTAGGACTAGCACTATAGAAGGGAAAAAGGAAAAGCGATTTCTTTTTTTACATGGAGAGGATGAGAGAAATGGAAGAAGAATTCGATTTGATTGTCATTGGAACCGGTTCAGGTGGGTCCGCTGCAGCTTCTAAGTGCAATAACGCGGGATGGAAAGTCGCAATAATTGATTCACGGCCTTTCGGCGGCACCTGTGCACTGAGGGGATGCGATCCGAAAAAAGTGCTGGTGGGAGCTGCTGAAATGATTGACGGCATCGACAGAATGAAAGGAAACGGCATCACCTCCGGTTCCAGCATCAATTGGCCGGAATTGATGGCTTTTAAACGCACCTTTACTGAACCCGTGCCGGATAACCGAGTGGAGAACTTTCAAAAAGCAGGGATTCACACTTTTCATGGGCGAGCTTCCTTTTTGAATGAAGAGAAAATTCAAGTAGGCGAAGATGTCTTAACCGGAAAGGATATTCTGATTGCGAATGGAGCCAAACCGGCCCCATTGCCTATTGAAGGGACGGAACATCTCACGTATAGCGACGAATTCCTGGAATTGGATGAGCTTCCAGCGAAAATGGTGTTTATCGGCGGCGGATACATCTCATTTGAGTTTGCCCATATCGCTGCCCGGGCAGGGTCAGAAGTGCATATCATCCACCGGGGAGATCGCCCACTTGAGCAATTTGATTCTGAACTGGTCGGGTTGCTGATGGAGAAATCGAAAGAGATTGGTATTCATCTGCATCTCAATACGGAGGTAAATTCGATTGAAAAGAAGGGTTCCTCTTACATCGTAAACGGGTCGAATAACGGCCAGCCGGTTCACTGGGAAGGCGACCTGGTTCTACATGGCGCAGGACGAATGCCTGACCTAGAAGATATGCAGCTGGAAAAAGGCAATGTGGAACGCGAAAAAAGAGGCGTTTCCGTCAATGAATACCTTCAAAGCAGCAGCAACCCAAGAGTATACGCAGCCGGGGATGCAGCAGCAACAGCGGGCCTTCCGTTAACCCCGATTGCATCGATGGAGTCGCATGTGGTGGCATCGAATCTGCTCAAAGGAAATCACCGGTCGCCTAATTACAAAGTGATGCCGACAGTAGTTTTCACACTGCCAAAACTGGCTTCTGTAGGATTATCCGAAGAACAGGCGAGGGAAAAAGGTCATCAAATCAAAGTGAATAAAATTGATACATCAGACTGGTACACTTACAAGCGCACTAACGAAAAATATGCGATGGTGAAAGTCATTGTTGATGAACAAACCGACAAAATACTGGGTGCCCATTTGATCAGCCAGGAAGCAGATGAATTAATCAATCATTTTGCGACAGCTATACAATTTGATTTGGCGACAAAGGACCTTAAGCAGATGATTTATGCCTATCCAACGGCGGCTTCCGATCTAGGGTATATGCTATAAGATAATGAATTAGGCAAAAGAATAAAATAAAGACAAACTTTAAATGGGTCAGTATGAATTATTAAGGAATCCATTTTACTATAATCTCAAGCAGCGCCTAATTTACGTTATGTTACGTGAAAATTCTTTAATATGAAGAGAGAAGAGGTAGTTCGAAGCATATCTTCTCCCATTTTTGTTTGTATAAGTGTACTTTTCCGAACTATTTTTAAAGTAGCTGAATTATTTTCAACTAATCATGCTAATTTGATAACTTAATATAAAAAAGGAGAGATTGATAATTTTACTCAGTACCAATCTCTCCGTTTATTCTTTTTCTTATAGGTTTACGAGTAACTTCATTCTCTATAAATCTGTCAATGCGGCTTTTTGTTTTAGCTCTTTAAGATATTTATTAATGTCTCCATTATGCAGCGCAGATTTTAAAAAAGTTTTTACTTTAACATTTATCTGTATTTTGTGTATTGAACGTTTTTAATCCTTTGAAAATTTATTAAACCATATCATGCGATTGTTAGTACATTATGGCACTAACCAAAGAATATTTGTCTTTTTTATGGTGTATGGACAGAATTTTTGGCTACTTTCTTTCCATGTAAAAAGTAGTAAAGGACGGATACTGCAAAGACAAAAAATCCTAATATTGCATATAATTTATTAAATCCGATTATTGATATAAGACTTCCGAGAATAGTAGGACCGAATCCATTGCCTAAGTCAAAAAAGATAAAGAAAGTTGCTGTCGCAAGTCCCATTCTATGTGGGGCAACCATATTAACGGCTATTGTTTGACTAACTGATGAAATGTTTCCAAATCCTAAACCAATCAGAGCACCTGCTAATAGTAAAGTAATGTTGCTACTTGCTACACTAAGGAGTAACATTCCAACACCAAATAGAAGGAAAGCCGGGTACATAACAAAGTTTGCACCTTTTTTATCAATAATTCGCCCGGAAAACGGACGAGAAATCAGAACGGCTACAATATAGACAATAAAGAAAAAGCTGGCCGCTTCAATTAAGTTTAGTTGCAAAGCATACAAATTTATATAGGAAAGAACACTAGAGAAAACAAATGTCATCATTAAAATCATAATGGAAATTGGAATTGCCTTAGGTTCAATCACGTTAGAGAGCGTAAAACCGGATTTTTTTTCGATAACATCCGGTTTTTCCAATACAGGAACTTGAACGAAGAATGCGGTGATCAAACTTAAAATGCCTAATAAAAGACACAAAGTAAAAATCATGTCGAAGCTTGTTCGTTGGCTCAAGTAAAGACCAATGAAGGGACCAATTCCGGTACCCAGCGCTGTACTTACGGCAAAATAGCCAATACCTTCCCCTCTCCGCGATGCCGGTATAGTAAGAGCGACGATTGTCCCGATCACAGTAGTTGCTATACCTACGGTAATTCCGTTTAGAAACCGGCTTACTAGGAGAGAAGGTATACCGTTCCCTACAAAGTAGAGTAAGGTTGTTAAAATGAAAAGGGATAATCCAGTTATCAGTATGCGCTTTTGTCCAAATTTATTCGTAATTGGACTTGTGAATAAGCGACCGATCAATGCTCCGATAATAAAAATTCCTGCTGTTAGACCTGCTTGAGTTGTAGACGCATTAAATTCATTTACAGCATAAAGAGCGATTGTTGCATTTAATAGAAAAAATATTAGTGTCAAGAAAAAATTAACAGAAGAAAGAATGAGGAAATCTTTTGTCCATAATTTAGATGTTGTAGGCATTTATACTTCTCCTCTATATTTAGAAGGTGTATGATTGACCATCATCCGGGATTAAAACATGGGATGAGATTTCTTTTTCTTCAATAAAGTTTTTTAGTTCTTCTCTAGATAGCGCCCAATGATTCACAGCTTCCATGTGGACTGAAATGATTTTTGCGTTCGGCGCAGCTTTATATACCTCGTAAATATCTTCTTTTCCCATTACTAAAGAACCGCCTTCATGGAATTGATTGTCTCCAGCGTTTACCACAATAATACTCGGGTTGTGGGCGTCAATGACTTCTTGAACTCCTTCATACCAAACAGTGTCGCCAGCCACGTATAATGTCTTCTCGTTTGAGTGTTTGAAGACAACACCGCAAACTTGACCAGCTAGTTCCACCATAGGACCTCGACCATGCTCTCCATTTGTTTTAATCAGTTGTATGTCCTCAAAAATTGTGTCTTCTTTCAAAATCTCAACGTCCTGAAAACCATCTGCTTGAAGAATGGTTGCATCTTCTTCGTTTTGTACGTATAACTTGATCTTTTTAGGTAATGCCTCTTTTGCTGCATCATCCCAGTGATCATGATGTAAATGTGTAACAATAACAGCATCTACATCTATAATGTCATTAATGGACATGGGTAGATCCACTAAAGGATTATTTTGATCTTGCCTAGGTGAGTTAGGGAAAGGGGGAAAGGTACCTTTCTCAGCTAACATCGGATCGATTAAAAATTTCTTACCTGCATATTTCACGACGATTGTTGCATTACGGATTTGGTGTATCTGCATTTTTCTATCTCCTTTTATTATGTTTGTTTTAAACTATTTATAGTCTATACTAGGAACAATTAATAAATACATGGCTTGATTAAAGTCATTTGTGTGTTTGACTTTATTAATGAAAGGAATTTACTGATGTTAGATAAAACGGATGTACTCATTTTAAAAGAGCTCTCTCAAAATAGCCGGATTACGATGAAAGAATTAGGTGAGAAAGTACATCTATCTAGTCCTGCGACTTCAGCTAGAGTAATGAAGTTGGAGGAACAAGGGATTATTGAAGGATATACCGTTAAATTAAATCAAGATAAATTAGGTTATCCAATACATGCTTTTATTACAATCTTCAATAAAAGTGATCGTCATCAATCTTATCTTTTGTTCGTAGAAACACAAAATCAGCACGTAATAAATAACTATAAAATTAGTGGAGAGGGTTGTTACCTTCTTGAATGTAAATTTTCATCTAATAAATCACTAGATGAATTTTTAACAGACTTGAACAAACATACCAATTATAAATGCTCCATCGTTATCAATTAATAAGGCTAAAATGAAATGAAATTGTATTAGTTATTGAAAGCGATGAATCTCAGATTCTCTAACTTAATCATAATAAAGCTGAAGAACTATAATATTAATAAACAAATAAGGTCTCTGATTTAAGATCGGAGACCGCTTTTTTTATTTTAAGGTACAAAGAATAAACAGGCTTTTTTAGTCGACAAATTAAAGGTTTATATTGTGAATTAAGAAATAAAGTACACATTGCGGATGTAGATAAGTCATTTAATTTATAGTGAATTTTAATTGTTAAACTATCTAACAAAGCGTCGTTTTAAAAACTGACTATTGTAAGGAAGAGAAGGTGTCTAATATCACCTCAGATCAATATTCTCAATGAAATCATTTTTCATCGAAACCCATATATTTACTCTTCGATATATGACGCGAACAATATAAAGAATATAGACAAAAGAAAAGTTTAATACAGTCTTGTTGCTGTATCTGACCGTACTCCAGACTGCCGTGTAGAGCATGATGTCTTTTGAAACCATAATGCCCTTTATTGCTATTCATCAACGCATACGCATGTAAAGCGTATGAAATAAAGAGAAATTCTATAGCACTACGCTCTCCTGAATCTAGAGTTTCTTTGATTTTCTTGTGTTTTTTCTTTATATCATCTTTATCTGTTTTTTCTAATGACTTGATACGTTTATCGGGTGAAATCTTCACTTCTCCATCTATACTTGTGTACCAGTGGGAAACGAACGAATCAATCACAGGGTACAAAGATATAAAGCTTAGAGCATAATCTTCTCTCGTATAAGCATTGTATGACTGCCTCAACAGGATTGTTGTGTCTCCGAAACAAGAATCGTCAGAAGCCAATGCAGCTATTTTCTTTTCAAAATGAATTTCCATCCATCGCATCATCCATTTAGAATTTAAAACATGTGGCATTTCAGCTAGTGTCATTTCATCCAACATATCCATATTAAGAAAGAGATTTTCTTTTGCCCCAGTCTCAGCTTGCTTTCCAAGGACTTCATAGGATTCAACAAAGGTCTGTTCAAGAAGTTCAAAGTCTATTTGATTGAGGAAGTATTGTATACTTTTCTGTGCTTCATTTACTTGACGTTGTTGAGCCTCAGCAATTTTCAAAAAAGTATCTTGCATTTTTTTCATCTCAGAGCCAAACTGTTCTAGCAATTCCTTATTAATCATCTTTGCTTCATCTCCTAGCTATAGCTTCTTGTTATATTCTTTTCATTATTCAATTTGAAATAAAAAGGGGCATTTACAAAATAGGGTTTCAAAAAGTTTAATATTCAAAAAACAATGTATTATGACAAGGAAATTCAGCACAGGAATCATTGCGTTTTATAAACAGTATGATCCTTGCAGTATGATTTTAAAAACAATCTTTTTTGGAACCTATTATGAGACTACAGACTATCTTATATTATAAAAGGCCATTTATAGCTCAAAAAGCCATTTAACAAATAAAGTATTATAATCATTGTGAGCATGACATATGGAGGGAGCTTTAAAACTCATGAAAACTGTACGGTTGATAAAAATATTTATTGCCTCGCCAGGAGATGTTAGTGATCAACGTGACGAAGTTGAAAAAATAATTTGGGATTGGAACAACGAACACACTGATTCAAAAAACATCGTGTTAATGCCTATTCGGTGGGAGAACAATTCGTAAGCTTCTTATGCTTTAGATAAAGATGGCCAAGCAGTTATTAATGAACAAATCTTGAAGTCTAGTGATGTTCTCATAGCGATATTTGGAAACCGTATAGGTACGAGAACTAGAAATGGAAAGTCTGGGACAGTTGAGGAAATCAATGTTTTTTATGATCACCATTCAAGAGGTGTAGGTATTTTCTTTGTAGACAATGATGTGCCTGTTCCGCAAATTGAAGAACGAAAGATTGTCCTGTTATATAGAGATCACCTTGCCAAACATGAATGTGGATTGTACGAGACTTATAACGAGCGAAAGATAAGACATTTTATTAGTAAACAGGTACATGAGTTAACCGGAAATTTTATCGAAGAAAAAAACGGAATTTCTGATAATATAGAATCAAAAATTTTAAAAGAAAATATCTTCGATGACATAGAATTTGATAATGACGAACGACTCTTTTTTATATTCATTGTTGAACATGAACTTCAGAACTTTGGAGCGAGTTGGAGAACCGAGGAAACTTTGAAACAAATTGAGGAATGGGAACAAAAGAACAATTTGCAAAGTTATCTATGCTCTAAATATGAGTCTGTATTAACAAAACTTGAACAACGAAAAATTCTAAGTATTACTGAATACACAGGACCGGGTAATCCAAGGTTATATGCTATAAGCGATAAAAATTATCGGGATTTGAAAAAAACTATACGCGACAATCTCGATGCGGTACAAAAATTAAAATCTCAGTTTTCAATGCAAGATGATTCAATTATATTGGAACCGGATTTGCCATTTTGACTCTCATTAAAAACGCAATAAAAGTCATAGAAATGTTCGGAACAAGAACTTACTCAATGTAGTTGAGTTCTTGTTCTTTTTATTTTTAAAAGTCGAGAAGCGAAACTTCGTTTCGTGACGCAGACTTCGAAAAACCGCCAGGGCGTTAGTCCATCGATTGTTCCACGTGAATGATTGCCTCGAACGGCACATGGATGATCCCATCCCGCTGATTGGCCAGTTCGACGGTCCGCTCCAAATAGTTCGTTCGGTGCACGAACCCCTTGAACCGTTTCATCTCCCGCTCCTCCACATATTTTACCTCGACCATATCCCCACTGAAAATTGCGTCATTCAGCACGTTTTCATAAACCGATAAGACCTGTTCATCGACATCTGGCATCTCAATCTTTTGGATTTCCTTATAATACTTCGTCAATAACGCCTTGTGCTCGGGCATAAGGAATGGGATCCATTTTAGCTCACCCCGGTCGCGATACATCGTCATAAAAATCATCCTCCTAATAATAAGAACGTTTGTTCCTATTTTATACCCGGTTTATCTCGTTTGAACAGCCTTTTTCTTGATTGGTGTTCCATGCGTCCTGTTTCCGTACTCTAGCTCGCTGGTCGTCGGTGCAAGGGACGTCAAAAAAATGACGCGCCCTCCGGCCCGTCTTCCTTCGCTTTAGGCTCAAAGCAAGGCTTTTCGCTCGTTGGCTACGGAAGCCTGGACCTATGTGCGCTCTACGCATTTTTTTGAGGCTCTCCCTGCGGTCGCCCTTGCACCGTCTCCCGACGCTCGCTTCGTTCCCGTCAACAGGACGCACAACGGTGTTCGTTCTGAGGTCAGCTTATCCGAAAGGGGACAAACCAACATGGAACTATCGTCAATTATCGAGGTCATCCGTATCAAGCAAGAGATTCGAGAGGAAATGGTCGCCCTCGAGCACGCCGTCATCCAATCACCTGACAATGCTCGGCAAATCGGGGCATCCTTCATCGGGGATGATGACCGTGAGGTGTTCCTCGTCATCATGTTGAACACGAAAAATCGGGTCATCGGCGTCCATCGGGCGCACGTCGGGAGCGTCAATTCGAGCGTCGTTCACCCGAGAGAAATCTTCAAATGCGCGATTTTGAACAATGCCTCGTGCCTCATCGCCTGTCACCAACATCCGAGCGGGGACCCGAGCCCGAGCCGGGAGGATATCCTCGTCTCTGAACGTTTATATGAGGCTGGAGACCTCATGGGCATCCCGGTGCTCGACCATCTCATCCTCGGTGCGGACGAGTCATATGTCAGCATGAAACAGCGAGGTTACATGGGTTGAACGGAATGGAGTGGGGCCGGGGACCGGTCCCGGTCCGTCCGGGAAGGGCAAGGACGAAAAACGTGCGTTTTTCTTTGACGGGATGGGCGACTCGCGTTGCTCTCGCCTGGATCCATAGAGCGGGATCCGGAAAAGGTCCGTTTTCGCATAACGAAAACGGTGATACGGGATGCAAACATCAAAAAAGAACCTGTCGTCTTCTATACGCAGGTCCTCTGTATCGTTCTGAGTTGTATCGTCTTATTTGATTTCAATTGTCTGTTCACCCAATTTGTCGCCGGTGATGCCTTGCGTGGCCACGAGAGTGACCGGTGTCTCCAAGTCGTCGAGTTCATAGGCGACAGCGTTCGAGACCGTGCCGTCCTGTTTGATGGTCTCGAGCTGACTGTCGAGGAACTGCTCGTCCGGCAGCATGCCAACCTCGAGGGTGTTGACCGCGTTCGGGTCATTGTCTTGGATCGCCTCGAAGACGATCATCCAGGCACTTGTCGGGTCGATGTCTTTCCCGGTCAGGTTCGTCGTGTCATACCAGATGGCGAGGACCGCTTTGTCGCCATACTCGTTCCCCGGCTCTCCGGGTGGGATCACTTTCGTCTCGGTGATCTGAATCTTGAGGTCAATCAATTTTGCTTCACCGTCTTTGAAATAGACGTCGCTCTCCGCCGCTTCGTTTTCTGTCTCTTCTGTTTCAATCGTCTCTGTCACGGTCTCTGACCCACTCGTTGTGTCCTCCGTGGTCGAAACCGTCTCCTCTGTCGCACCACATCCGGTGGCGAGTAGTAACAGCAACGGGATGCCCCATAATCCGATCGTCTTTGCCATGTCATGTCCTCCTTTGATTTTAAATGTGCCTGTCGTCCATCCTGTCTGGGTCCTATAAGACGCCAGATCAGAAACTGTTAAATATTTACTTGTTGCTTCATTCTATCACGTATGTCCGGTTCACCCATTACAAATAATCTGTCAGGTATTTGGGGCAGGGGATGTGTATCTTAGAGGAGAATCGGGAGAGTCTCACATGCCTGAGGATTCATTTCGTATCCCGTGCGTCGCCTTTCGGAAAGCCAAGTCGGGCTCATGCGTGAGCGTCTAGCGCCAGTGGCAAAGTTGCTCATCGCACCGCTGCCCCCCTGACGGCCCGATAACAGGAGCTGCTGGCTCACTGCCGCATCTCTATGTTCCTGGTCCTTTCTGACGGGAGGCACGGGGCGTAAGGGCAACGTCAAAAGCGAGATCGAGGGCGTGTCTAACGTCAGGTAAGGTCCGTTTTCGCATGACGAAAACGAGATGGTTCGTGTGTGAAGGTTGGACGTTGTTTTGGTCTGTCTCGTAAGAAGCTTGTTTGATGAAATAGTAGAAGTGAAAACACGGTTTGTTTATTGAAAATGACCCTGTTTTCTAAACAAGCCCTAGGGCTTACGTGAAATAAGCCGAGATGTTGCTTGCGCGAATTTGAGATATAGTTAGGCTATCAACAGGAGAGGATGATTCAGATGGATAATTTTCAACTTGATCAACAGACGATGGACGAGATGACGGAGGTGTTGCTTCGACGCCTTCCTGACCGACTTCAAGTGGATTTTGATGACTTAAAACTCGTGAGCATGGACATTCTTTGCGATGTGAGAGTCGGAGAACGTTTGACCGACCTTACCGTTTTCTTTAGTACAAATACGCTTCGCCATAATTGACGTACATAAGAACAAAAAGAAGTTCGTATATCTTCATATAATCTTTCTAGTAAATGTTTTTATTCAAGCAAAAAACACCTTTGATGCTAGCACATTTTAAAAATTGTACCACGCCGAAGGTGTTTTTATATTATCTCAAGAAAATTAGGGTACTCCCGTCCAATTTATATGCGAAGGGCATTTTTTCTTACTTTAGTTTCACACTTTTTAATAAGTTACCCCTAGAATGAAGGGCCTTAATGCAATATATGATTCTGGGATGTTAATCCATCTCTCTAGATATGGATCATAGTAACGGCCACTTTTGATTCCTTCTCTTGAATTCCATTCTCCTTCAAATAAACAATCTTTCTCACTTCTTAAATACATCTCTAAGCGTTCATCTGAATTTTCATGCTCGTCCAGTCCCTGTGTATCTGGTCCCAAATATTCTTCGAGCTCTTCAGAGGAAAGATTAGAGTAATAGGCCCATTTTTCTGGACCGGCCAAATATCTAAGACCTTCATAGAGGGAATCGAACTTGAGGAATTCTCGTCTTGTTTCAAATTCTTTGGAGTCTCGCCATTCGTATACGGTGAGCCAGCGTTGAGCGAAATCGAACAATCTGAATGTACCTTCGCTTAAATCAGGTTCGGACTTGTCATGAGTCACGACTTGTTCTTCACCGTCTGAGTATTTGATATAGTATATGAGTTCACCTGACATCTCTTCGTTCTCTAAAAAATCAAATAGTTCCATCTCTTTATCATTGAGTAATTCTACCAAAGAGATTTCCTGTTCAGAATTCATCTCTCGATACATGATGACCAGGTTTTTAATGCTACAGATTTTCAACTTCAGTACCTCCAATACTGTATTTTTGGATAGAATTGCGTTACTTGCGGATTCTTACTTGATCCATCTGCATACTTTTGAATACCTACGCGATAAAACTTGCCATCGACATATGCATCATATTGAAAGAATTTCTCACCTTTATATTTCAAAAAGTCATTTGCAATCTTTGATTTTCTCGCATGAAGCGTTTTTGAAAGGGCGTTTAATATCTGTGTGTTTGTCGTATCGGGTGGGAAAAATGTCTGCGGCTTTGATTTTCCAGGACCGGACGTCCCAATCCAATATCTAAGGTCATGTCGATATAACATATGCCCAAATCTTTCATTCTTTAGTATAAGCGGTTTTTTGGCGCCGGGTAATACATTTGGGAATGCAATATGGTCCTTGTTTTGCATATATGCTTTTGCTGCATCTAGACCTGGCTTTTTATTGTTATTATTTTTTGATTTAACTTTTACTGTCTCAACTAAGTCTCCTTTAGTATCTTTGTCATCTTTAGGTTTACGGATTTGTACACGTCCATGCTCTATAAATTTTGAAAGAGCTTTAAATAATGCCCTGCGTTGCACAGATACTGTTGGTTTAGGGGCTAGAATTTCTATGGAGTCTCCGTTTGATTCTATATAAAATCCATCAATTATTGTCTCTTCTATAGAAGATTCTGAAATAATTGTTTTTTCGATTTCATTTTCTGGATACTCAATTTCAAGTTCGCTTTCACTAAATTCTCCATCTTTAGTTAAAGTTCTGATTTTCAATTTTAACAAAGGCGCTATTCGAATTTCATCCTCTGAAAGTCCATTACGTCGATAAAGGTCATCCAAACGTTTAGGTAATACACTACCGCTTAAATTGTCTACAAACTCTTGGCCACTAGGATCAGAAGGGTATACTTTAGCCTCATCAGAGTTCCAGGTTGTTTTTTCTCCTAAATTATATTTGTTATAAGTCTTGCCATTATATAAATATAATTTAGAAGTGGTTCCTTCAGCTTTTTCCCAGGATAACTGAATTTCGCGAGAACCGTTTGTTTTAATAATATTTTGTGTGACTCCAATTTCTGGTGATTCTAGAGGCAATTCAATTTCTTGAATTGCAGAAGGTGGGCGTGCTCCGTCTTCGTGAACTGCTGTGACTCTAATCTGATAATTATCCTTAACAACAGTTGTCAAACCGAATTTTTGGTTGACTCGTTTATACAATTCACTAGGATTTTTTACTATGCCTTGCCCGTCCTCATTTGTTCTAAATGATAGTTCTCCTCTCCCCATTTGTTCTTCGGTCGGGAAGATTTTTTTGTCGGCCGTCGACCACTGTGTTTCATCACCAGGCACATCAAAGTAGGTATAATCGTGCCCATTATATATCATTACTTGATATTTTAAGACATTATCAATAGGTTCCCAATCTAAATAAAAATCACTTTTTAAATGGGAATTTTCTGTTGTACTTTCTAATTCTTGGTCTACCAAATTTGAACTTGAGAAGACGGTAACGCTTGGTTCACTCATTTGCTCATAGCTTGTATTTACCTTGACGGCCGTATTTTCAACATCTGAGATTGAAATGACAGAAGAGCCCTTCTCCTCAGAAGTTTTACTTAGCCCAAGGTAACGTTGAGGGTCTGTTAATGCTTTACTTGTATCTTCTCCTCGATAACTTTGAACATTAATATAATAATTATGATCAGTTAGATTGGTTTCATCATATTGCCCATACAATATGCCAGGTATACGTGAAAGTTCTTCCCCAGAACCATCTGATGTAAATAATTTATCGCTGAGGTTGCTCGGCCAAATTCCTCTATGCTTACTACTCCAATAATTTAAGTTGCCCCTGATTCTACCCACAATTTGCTGGTGTTCTCCATTGTGCAACGATACGATGTAACCTTTAGCGTCATCTATACGAGGCCAAGTAGAAACTAAATGTCCTGAATCATCATCATGTACTGAAAAGTATCCTTTACTTGAGACCATAGGTGTCGCGGTAGGAAGCCATATACGAGTGAATGCAGAAGGAAGACTTTCACCTTTGCTTGATTTCGCAATGATTTTTGCAAAGTAGTAAGAGGCAGAGCCCGCATATTTAGAATCAGTCGCCCAATACATCTGAAGTGGGTCTGCTAAAAAATCAGTACCATCTCCATTTTGTCTAAAGATACCAGATGAACTATTCGAGTATAATTGAGATTCCGTGGGGAAAATACCCTTTCCTTTGCTTGACCATTGTGTCGTATTACCGACTGGTATCCTCTCATATGTCGTACCATTAAAAAATTGCAGATCATAAGAAGTCGCACCTTCTACTTCATCCCAATCCAAAACAAAATGACCGCGTGAGGTCGATGGGTCCAAAGCTGTAGATAACACAGTCGGCGCTGAAGGTGTGCTTGGTATGATTCCATCCAACACCGGTTTTGCAATCTTAGATGGGGCACTGGAACCTAATGGATAATCTGCAATTACTCTAAATTGAAACGCCTTTGAGGTCGTTGTCACTCCTGAACTTATTGAATACATCTCTGTCGGGTCCATAGGCAACTCTTGCCCATCACCACTTCTAAACTTGATACCGCCAGAATTTGCATCTTTTACACCGTACTGTGACGAAAGCGGCCACATTTTTTTATTTTTCGTTGTAAATGATGTGGCTAATCCGTTGTACACTGTCTGCCACCCTTTGCCGTCGAACATCTGAAGACGATAGCCTGTGGCACCATTTATCGATGGCCAGGAAACATTGACATAACCAGTTGTGGCGCCTGCTCCAGAAGGAAACGGGTTGGTTGTTAAAGGTTGCATTTGGGGGTAGCTATATGTAACGGAAAGATTAGTAATATTCTTGCCATTTTCCCCTGCAGAAAGTTGTTTCCAATGTGTCATCTCATTGCCGTTCGAGTGGAACTTGAATCCATAATCCGCTCGTTTCCCCGTCACAACTTCTTTCACTGCATTCGTTACATTGAAAGATGCCCATTCGTTTCGTGCTACAGTCGTCGAAGTAATTCCCGTCGAAGGGGGTCTCGTGTTCCAGGTCACGTTGTTTTCAGACCAGGAGCTAGCTACTTTATCTACCCACATTTCGGTCTTCGCTGTAGCGTAATAACTCCAGTTCACGAATGTTTTCAAAGTAGCAGAGGTCACATCTGCTCCTTTTAGGTTGTCAAGGGTATACATTTTGACTAATGCATAATTCGTGCCTGTTGAAGAATCATATTTGCCCACACGTAATACGTACTGTCCCAAACTTGAGTTCCAGTACTGATTGTGTCCGCGATCTGGGGCTGCACTTGTCACGAAAGTATCCAAACTAACGTTCTTTATCAATGTCGGATCGATATATACAGGATAGACTCGATCCTCTTCCAGCCACTTCGACGTAGGAATAAGCTTTACTTCGTAATGGTTTTCTTTTTTTATGAGTTGATATTCTACATCATAGTTCGGTTCAGAGAATCCGCCGCCCTCACTGACCTTGCTATCACTCATATTTGGTGCGGGCATCTCATAAATCTTCTCACCTTTAGCGTCTGAGAGCACCATTTTCCCTTCTTTACTTAATGTAGGGATTAATTTCGTGTTCAGTATGTAGTTGATGCTCTTCAATCCTTCAATTTTTTCATTTAAGATTACATCTTCTTTTATTTCTGTATTAAGTACGATATGCCGTAAATCTATCCCATCGAGAATGTCTCGGTAAGTGATTACATTTTCAGAAATTTCACCTTCAGATTTTTGAATCGGAATAAGTCCTTCCGAGGTTTCAATGCTGGCTAAGGAGAACTCTACCTTCTGATCCGCGTCATTGGTCACTTCTATAAAAGATTCTTTTGGATTTAGTTCTTTAGAAAATTTGATATCTAGTTTAGTTTCTTTAGTCACAAACCCGCCATCATTGTCAGGAATCAAGGTTGTATCAATTGCCTTCCATCCATTATTTTCTTCAACTTGTACATCACTCTCGAAAGTCGTCAAGCTATATTCGTTATCGCCATTAGAAGTCACAATCGTATTACCACTACTTAATCCTTCTTCTTGATTAACCATTAGATTAGTTATTTTTTTCTCTGGAGCCATATTTTCAACTAATTTATTAGTATTAGCCGCTACTCTTTCGAACCCATCTAAGTCTATAGAGGATACGATTAATGTACCTACCAAAAAGGCCGGAAAAATTCTTTTCTTGAAATCCAATTTCTCTGTCTCCTTTAGTAACGAATTTTGTCAGACCAAATAATAATAAAGTATTTACCGTTAAATTAATGATGATTTTTTATAAAAAAAGTAAAAAAATAATCAATTATTTTTTTGGAAACCATTAATTGGTAATTAAACCCTTTTTATTTTCTTGAATAGAACATATCTTTATATTTCAATTTTTAACCATGCTTTTTTAGTTTTATTTTTTGCACAGTGTTTTCAAAATAAAAGGACGAAAAACGCGCGTTTTTCTTTGACGAGAAGGGCGACTCACGTTGGTCTCGCCTGGATCCATAGAGCGGGATCCGGAAAAGGTCCGTTTTCGTATGACGAAAACGAGAGGATTCGTGTGTGAAGATTGGACGTGTCCCGTTAGAAGATTGTTTGATGAAATGTCATAAGTGAAAACACAGTTTGTTTATTGAAAATGACCATGTTTTCTAAACAAGCCCTAGGGCTTACGTGAAATTAGGTGAGATGTTGCTTGCGTAAATGCGAGATATCATTAGGCTATCAAATGGAGAGGATGATTCAGATGGATAAATTCCAACTAGACCAACAGACGATGGACGAGATGACGGAGGTATTGCTACGCCGCCTACCGGATCGGTTAAACGTTAAGAACGGGGAATTTAAACTTGTGAGTATGGATATCCTATGTAATGTGAAGGAAGGAGAAAGCTTGACCCACCTCACCGTCTTTTTCAATACCAATATGATTCGACGGAATCGTCGTACATAAGAAAAAGGGATGATTGTATACATGTATCTGTGTATACAATTTTTAAAAGTCTTCATTTCTGTAGCTTCATGAACAAAGACTGAATTGGCTCTGGACAGGGAATCGTTCTATAGAGAACCGGAAGGGGGGAGACGTAATGGACGAGGGGCTGCTTGATGACTATGCGTTCGGGAGATTGGATCCGTTCGTCCGGACCGTGTTCTCAGAACTGATGGAACATCCTGAGTGGATGCGTGTCGTCGACAGGGCACATTGCGTTGAGAAGGTCGTCCGGTTCGATGAAGGGCGGAACTCGCCTTACTTCCGCGTGGTGATTTATCTGGATGCAGAAGAGCGTCCGGTCAAGATAATGTATCTATACGGGACATGGGTGGTGGCGGATGGGGACGTCAGTTTCGTCGTCTCAGAGCTATCCAAGGGTGTAGAAGTGATGCATGTCCATTGGCTCATCAAGTATCGTTTCGAGGATTGGGGAGTCTCTGAAGACGGGGCATGGGAGAAGGAATGGTGATCCGGGCTCATGCGTGAGCGTCTAACGCTTCTTGGCGAAGTGGCTCATCGCAACGCTCCCCCTTAAAAACCATCATTCCACTTTCATAAAGACAAGTGATGATTCAGCCCTGATAATATCTTCTGCATACCTCACTTTAGGAGTACTCGAATAGGGTTACTTTTAGAACGGATGTAAATAGCTCTTTCAAAGCCTCCAATGGGAAAGACGGTGGATATGTCATCACTGTTTCAACTTGGATTGTCTGATCCGCCACATCATCGACGTCATAAACGCTGTCCATCCACCGAGTACTAGGATATAAATTCCTAAGAATAATACGAATGCCCCATAGTCTTCGAGCTCTTCGAATGGATTCCGAATGATCATCGGTTCGGATAACATGCCGACCACCATCAATGGAATGAAGAATAGAAAGAAACGTTTCCGAAAGTAGTGTTTGTACGGTTGTGTCAATGTCTGCTCCATATTCGTATCTCCTCAATTGAATTACACTTATTTACATATATGATAGCATGTTCTCATTTGAGGTTGGATGAAGAATCATTCTTTTTTCAGCCGATTGCAAATGCAAAGAGGGTGGTCGATTCATTCAGCCACCCTTCAGTCTGTTCATTCACTTGATCCAGTCAGTTCTCCCGTCCCGAACGTCGCGCTGAACGCACGGCACCAGATGACGACGGTGTTGTACTCTTCTAGATTCACATCCTTAGGGATCAAATAGTTTTGATTCCCGATGTTTCCTTTTAAGGCCCCTAGACTGACGCCTTCGGTCGTCTCCTGTCCTGGTTTCGTCAAATAGACGAATAAATCAGGACCGTTTGTCGTCTCAAATTCTTCAAATCGAAGGTACGTCCCGTCTTCTGCCTCGACCGAGCGGATTGTGCCGGTCGTCTTATAGTTTTTCTCCCCGTCCATGAACACACCCGCTACTTCGGTTGGACTCGGTTGTGCTTCCGGTGTCTCGGACGTCTCTTGATCTGATTCCTCTTCCTCTGGAGCTGGTGATTCGACTGCTGTCGACTGCAATCCTTCATCGACCGTCCCGGTTAAGAATAGTGGGGAGATGAGCCATCAGGCAACAGCGATTACGGCTACGCCAATCACACCGATGATGAGTTTCGTACTTGTTTTCATATATGTGTCCTCCTTTTCGGTTGTATGAACCGTTATTTCCCGTTTCCCGATTAATGTGCTAATTAAAAGACGCGAATGCTAACATTCGCGTCTGATGACCGTTATACGGTTTCCGTCCAGTTTTCCTCGATGAACTCGTCGCGTCCCGAGATGGCCCGGTCTTCCTTATAATGCTTCGGATTCTTTTTATGATAATCCTGATGGTAGTCTTCTGCAGCGAAGAACGTCGTCGCCGGAATGATTTTCGTGACGATCGGAGCCGAGAAGCGACCACTTGCTGCCAACACATCGCGACTCGCCTCAGCCGCGATATGTTGTTCTTCCGTGTGATAGAAGATGGCTGGGGCATACTGAGGTCCCCGGTCTTGGAATTGACCACCATCGTCCGTCGGGTCTGTCTGAATCCAATACAGCTCAAGAAGACGTTCATACGAGAATAATGCTGGATCATATGTGATTTGAACGACCTCGAGGTGCCCCGTTGTCCCGGTTTTCACTTGTTCATACGTCGGATTGTCGACCTGTCCGCCCATATAGCCGGATACGATGCCTTCAATCCCTGGTAATTCTTCAAATGGTGTCACCATGCACCAAAAACAGCCGCCTGCGAATGTTGCTTTTTCCATACTGTCGTTCCCTCCAAATCGTCATTCAACAAAAAAGCGCTCACGTCGGATGACATGAGCGCTTTCGTCATATCGTCCAAGGTTTCCCTTGCTGGTCGTAGCACCTTGCCTAAGGCAGGTTGCTGTGAAGTCGCGGAGCCAGATCTCTCGTTCACTCTTGATATCGATATGTAGTTGGTGAGAGCATCATACCACCCTCAAAATACATTCGTCAATGATTCGGTTTTCGTTTCAACTGAAAAACCGTCAAGACGATGATGAATCCAATCAACCCGATGGAAATGAGCGTACCATACGGCACATTCTCCCCATATAGCTGTAAGAAAAATAGACCGAATACGGCAAGCAACACAAAGACATAGGAGTGAGTCATTGGGACCTCCTGTTTTTTCTTAAGTGTATCAAGAACACATCGACTTGGCGATACGAAAAGGAAATCAGACGTAGAGCACGAATAAAGGGGGAGAGGTAAAGGAGGAATGCTTGATGGAACAAATCCAATTACATGAACTGACGATTGAACGTGCGCATCGTGGGTATAAAGAAGGACAATTCACGGCGAGAGACGTGACCGCCTACTATTTAGGACGGATTGCGACGTATAATGAACGACTTCACGCCGTCATTCAAGTCAATCCGGACGCGCTGTTCGAGGCAGAGGCAGCAGACCGGGCCTACAGAAAAGGGGTACGCAAACCGCTACTCGGCATCCCCGTCTTGATCAAGGACAATATCGAGACTACCGGTCTGATGCGAACGACTGCAGGTGCTACCGCGATGCGACATCATTTCGCCGGTCGAGATGCCGAACTCGTCAAACGGTTACGGGCTGATGGCGCCATCATCCTCGGGAAGGCGAACTTGTCTGAGTGGGCGAACTTTTTAACAGAAAATATGCCGAACGGCTGGAGTGCCGTCGGTGGACAGACGATGAACCCATACGGCGACGGGTTGGATGTCGGTGGGTCAAGCTCAGGGTCGGCTTCGGCGGTCGCGGCAAACCTTACACTTCTCGCAGTCGGATCTGAGACGAGCGGTTCAATCGTCCATCCGAGTGTCCATAACAGCATCGTCGGGATTAAGCCGACGGTCGGATTGATTAGCCGCTCCGGAATCATCCCGATCTCACGTTCTCAAGATACGGCGGGACCGATGGCGCGCACGCTTCGTGATGCAGTCATCGCCCTACAATCGATGTGCGGTGAGGATGAATCGGATCCCGCGACTCTCGAGACACCGGTCGGTCCCCCCTACGTGACATGTCTCGATGTGAGGCAAGCGGTCGGGATGCGTGTCGGGTTCGTCAAACCGGACATTTCGGAAGAAGAAGTCGGATTGTATGAGGGGGCGCTTCGATTGCTACGGCAAGCCGAGGTCGAACTCGTCGAGGTCACGCTTCCGAAGCATGCGGCACTAGAACAGGCGGACATCCTGTTCGACGAATTCAAGCTCGGGGTCGAGGCGTATCTTGCCAATACGACCGTGCCGTTTAAAACGCTTTCTGATTTGATCGAGTGGAACGCGGAACATCCTGAATCGATTCCGCACGGCCAGACCATCTTTGAAGAAGCGAACGCCAAATCTGGAAAACTGACTGAAGCGAACTATCTCAACCGACGCATCGAGGACGTCCGTCTCGCGAAAACGGAAGGGATTGACACATTGCTTGCGTCACATAAACTGGACGCACTCGTCCTGCCGCATGACATGAACTACGACATGGCTGCAAAAGCAGGTCATCCGACGATTACAATCCCATATCATTTGAAAAAGAGTGGTGCCCCATTCGGACTCTCGTTCACGGGGACGAGCTATGCGGAGCGTGATTTAATCCGAGTCGCTTATGCGTTCGAACAGTTCGTCACACGACCGACGCCTCCAGATTATTCGTAAGTTGCACCCGTCTCTCACGTCCGCTACAATGGTACGTATGCGGATTAGAGAAAGGACAGATTACAATGAAATCATCTATATACGGGTTGACGTTCGATCAACTCACAAACGAGTGTACGGAAGCGGGATACGGTGCCTTCCACGCACGTCAAGTTTGGGACTCGCTCTACATCGACCGGGTCAAATCGATGGACGACCTCAACGTACGTGATGAGGTGCGTGATTACTTAACAGAGAAATATGTCATCTCAACACAAGAACTGTTCGTCAAACAAGAAGCTGGCGACGGGACGGTCAAATTCTTACTTAAATTACATGACGGGCACTACATCGAGACGGTGCTCATGCGTCACAAATACGGACGTTCGGTCTGTGTGACGACTCAGGTCGGTTGTAACATCGGCTGTAGCTTCTGTGCGAGCGGCTTGTTGAAAAAGACGCGTGACTTGACGGCGGGTGAGGTCGTCGAGCAGATCATGACCGTCCAACACTTCCTCGATGAAGAGGGTGAAGGGGACCGCGTCAGCCATATCGTCGTCATGGGAATCGGTGAACCGTTCGATAACTTCGACAACTTGGTCGACTTCTTGCGTGTCGTCAAAGATGAGCGTGGACTTGCGATCGCTCCGCGTAAAATCAACGTGTCGACAAGTGGTCTCGCGGATAAGATCTACAAGTTTGCGGACCTCGACTTACGCATCAACTTGGCGCTCTCTCTACATGCGCCAAACGATGAATTACGTACACGCATCATGAAAATCAACCGGGCGTTCCCGCTTGATAAACTCATGCCGTCGATTCGCTATTACGTCGAGAAGACGAACAAACGAATCACCTTCGAGTATATCCTGCTCTCGAAAGTGAACGATTTGCCGGAACATGCGGAAGAACTCGCTGACTTGATTGAAGACATCAAAGACAAGTCGTACGTCAACTTGATTCCATATAACCCGGTCAACGAGCACATCCAATATGAACGAAGCACGCCTGAAGACATCATGGCGTTCTACGACATCTTGAAAAAGCGTGGCGTCAACACTGGTGTCCGTCTTGAGCACGGGACAGACATTGATGCGGCATGCGGACAACTCCGCAGTAAGCATATGAACGTAGAAGGCGCGAAGTAAAAAATGGCCTCTCCGGGAGATTGACCTGAACCCTGAATGATAGACACTTGATAAAAAGTGCTCATTCAGGGTTTTTGACGTTTCCCTTTTTGGTGGAGCACGGTCGTGGCAAGTCGATTCGTTTCGAATAAATCTAATGATAGATGGTGGAGAAGACAATTTGTTCCGGCGACTAGCTCGCCCTCAGCTTCCCGATAATCGCCCGGAGCGTCTTGTCGTCGAGCTTCGTCGTTGCGTCACAATTGGCCTTCAACTTCTCGTAGCGGCCCCGTCTTGAGATGGACCGGATGGACATTCCGAGCTCCAGATAGGTCTCTACTTCACAAGTTTTATTGTGGTAAGGTGGTGTGGCTCATGAGATTTCCTACGTCTGAATATTTGTGTGATAACTTCATTCGACACAAGGAAAGCGTCAAGGTTTTTTGTGTTCACTTTTGAGTGTTGCACTTAATTATATAATTCATCATAATTATATAATTCATCATAAGTAAAACCTAACCCCACCACATGGCAACGACAAAGAATGACCAACTAACAGCAAACGGTGCCGAAATAAATCCAATCATGATAAATCCCTGATACTGTATATAGTTAGAGTCTTTTATCTTAAAAACTATACGAAACATCAAGAACATGATGAAACTTAACAAATATAATATCCATCCTAAGATGGTCAACCCTGTAAGATAGTAAATCGGATAGGTCTCAACAACGTGATCACTTAAAAAGTAGGCGATCCCTTGACCAAAAACACACAATATTGTTGCTGTTAAAAGGCTGATAACCAATAAAAAGTAAGGATTCTTCATTCACTTTCCTCCTTTATGTTTCTTCCTATTTTTTACCCGATACAGTATGAAATCTAGAGTTAGACCGTAAAACAAGCCGATTATCACTCGAAGAAGATAGCCTCCCCACAAAATTTCGTCAGCTGATTCATCAAATATAAAACTTCGAAATGTTTCACTGTAAACCATATGATATAGGATTGGATCTAATCCGAAGAAAAAGAATAATAGGCCTTTATCATCCTGGTCGGTAAAATTCAAATAACAAACAAATATAGAGACTAACACAATCCAAAAACTAAATGTTTTAATCATTTTCATGGAAATACCCCTTCTCATTTCAATATGTACCGCTTTAGTGTAATTTTACACCATAGTTGTAATTTTACCAATGCCAAATATTATGAAAAACCTTTTGTATAATCACTAACAATTTTCCATAATGATGATCTAATTCATCTCAATGGCACTTTCATTAGACAATCAGTAATTTATGAAGAATAAGTGTTTATCTCTGTATTGTGGTTAAGAAAGATAACATTCATTCCTATTCAATTTATAAAATGAGAAACTAGATATTTTCTTGATAAGTAGATAATTTTCAATTGGTATTGTGAGCGGTTCAGAGCGCCGAAAATTCGCCATTGTCGTATAACATCACATCTATATGACTGAGAAGGATACGTGATAAAAGACTAGACTTCTTTGCTTTGTGACACTCCTATACAGCATTGTTTTCAGTAACGAACATAAACAACGGAATACAAGAAAAGATGACCCCGGAACAATACCGGAGCCATCTGATTGCCGTATAGAATTCGAGTTACTCAGTCCATAAAACTGGGCTCGTTTAAACGAAGAGGCCATTCGTTTACCGTTTTTGCCCGACATATTGAATCACAGCGGATTCGCCGTGATGGAGCGTGCCTTCTTCTCGCCAGACGACCGTCTCATGTAAGACGAGCGGTACGAAATCGTCCTCTAGTTGGTGGAACATCTCTTCGGTGTAAAGAAGTGAGGCGTCGTTTGGTCCACCTGTCCCGTAAGCGAGTTGATGTGTAGCGTAGACTTCACTCAGGAACAAACCACCAGGTCGAAGCGTTTGTTGGATATCCGAAAACACCTTTTCTCTGACGTGTGGAGGAAAGTGGCCAAAGATACAGATGACCATGTCATACGCCTCGTTTGGCCAATCGGCTTCATTCAAGTCGATCTGTTTCGTCTGAATGGACACGTTTCGTGACGTCGACAAGCGCTTCGCTTTGTCGAGCCCTACTATAGAAGCGTCCCACATCTCGACTTTAAAGCCGAGCGTGGCGAGCCATACCGCGTTTCGACCTTCGCCCACCGCGATGGCCAATACACGTTTTCTTTAAGGTTGATGAGACGTGACCCATTCGTGTAAAAATTCGTTTGGCTCTGTACCATACACATACTCTTCCGAACTAAATCGTTCATCCCATTTCGACAAGCCATTCACTCCCTCGCTACGTTTCTTTCACCATAGCAAAACGAACGGACGACGGTGAAAATCCAACACGATTTTCTGGATTCATGCATAGACCCAATGCGAGAGGGGAATAGATTTCTGAACTAATGGATAGAGTGGAGGCTAAGTGATGGAGAAAGTAGATGCGTCGTTGTGGATTCGTGTACGAAATACGCTTGGTGAAGGTCCGTGTTGGGATGCCGAGCTGAAGCGGTTTTATTGGGTAGATATCGAAGGCCATACATTGTGGTGGTATGACGAACGTGAGGATGAAATCTCGTCGTTTGAAGTCGGGAAACAAGTCGGTTTCGTCATTCCGAAAGTAACGGATGGCGTTGTCCTTGGTTTGAAGGACGGCATTTATGAGTGGGATGAGATCAATCGGGACTTGAAGAAGATTGTCGAGTTGGATGATCCGGACGGTCAATTGCGGTTCAATGACGGAAAAGCCGATCCATACGGTCGAATCTTCGCCGGAACACTTCATCTCGAAGACAAAGAGAATCAAGCGACATTGTATCGTGTCGATCGGGATGGTACGACGACGACACTCATGGATGAGCTCACACTTTCGAACGGGTTGACGTGGTCTCCTGACCATTCCGTTTTTAATCATATCGATACACCGACTGAAACGATTCGCCAATATGATTTCGATTTGAAGGCGGGTACGTTATCAAATGGAAAGGTCGTCATCGATTTCGCGGACGAGGATGGCTTCCCAGACGGTATGACATCAGATACGGAAGGATGTTTATGGATTGCGCATTACGCCGGAAGCAAAGTATCTCGCTGGAATCCATCAACCGGTGAAAAGCTGTTAGAAGTTCACGTTCCTGCACCGAATGTCACATCCTGCGCCTTCATCGGGGATGGGCTCAATCGATTGGCCATCACGACGGCTCGTGAGGGGATGGATGAGGAAGCGTTAGCCGAATATCCGGATGCTGGATCGGTATTTATCATCGATACAGAGGTGAAAGGGATGCCGCTTTATCGTTTTGGGCGTTGAGGAGGACATGCAATGGTGAAACGACTGTTAGTTCGAGCGGGTATTGGGTTGGCAGTTGCGGCAGCGGTCAAGATGGGAATTCAAAAGTTGCAAGAAAATCGAGCGCGGGAAGAAGATCATTCTTATCTCGACCCAAAATGGGACGAGGTGCCGAGTGTCGATTCTGACAAGGACGAGGATGAGGTCGGGTTGACACAACTCGACTCCATCTATCGGGCAGAGTGGCAAGCGAACGCCTATCCCCGCTCGGAAGCAGAACGAAAAGCGTTGGAAGAATAAAAGCATGTTTTTCAAAACACGTCCGTGTGGCGTGTTTTTTTTGTTGACAAATCGAATCAGTCGTTTGAATATATAAAGAGTAATGATTACGATTTAATGGGAGGTTCATCAATATGAAACGAATTCCAATTACAGTACTCTCGGGTTATCTTGGTAGCGGAAAGACGACACTGCTCAACCACATCTTACATAACCGGGAAGATAAAAAATATGCGGTCATCGTGAACGATATGAGCGAGTTAAACATTGATGAGAAATTGATTGAACAGGGTGGTTTCTCCCGTACCGATGAAAAATTAGTCGAACTCTCGAACGGGTGCATCTGTTGTACCCTACGTGAGGATTTGCTGACAGCGGTATATGAGTTGACAAAGGATCGTGACCTCGATGGCATCATCATCGAGTCTTCTGGGATTTCAGAGCCGATTCCCGTTGCGCAGACGTTCACGTATGCCGATGATGCGCTCGGAATCGATTTGACGAGCCGTGTCTATATCGATGCGATGGTCACTGTCGTCGATGCGTACCGCTTCTTCGAAGATTTCAATTCTGGTGAATCGCTCATGGAACGTCAACAAGCCGTCGATACAGGAGATGTCCGTGAAGTCGTCGACCTACTCGTCGACCAAGTCGAATTTGCGGATATCATCGTGTTGAATAAGGCAGACCGGGTGTCTGAAGCGGAACTGCAGGAGATGAAGGGGCTACTTAAGACACTCAACCCGAGCGCGCGATTATTGACTTCAACATACTCCGACGTAGCGTTAGACGATCTACTCGACGTCCAGTTGTTCGATTTCGATCAGGCGATGCGTGCGGCGGGATGGATTCAAGAACTTGAGGCAGAAGAACATACGCCGGAAACGGAGGAGTATGGCATCAGCTCGTTCGTCTACCGTCGTCGTCGACCGTTCCACCCTGAGCGCTTGATGAATTGGATGGAGCACTATCCTGAAGAAATCGTCCGTGCCAAAGGCTTCTTGTGGATCGCGTCACGGAACGACCTTGCCTGTCTCTTTTCCCAGGCCGGATACGCATCGACGCTCGAACATGCCGGTCGTTGGTTAGCGACCCTTCCGGAGAGTGAACGAGAGGCCATGTTCGCCTCAGAACCTGAACTGCGTGAAGATTACATCGAGCCGTACGGAGACCGACAGAACGAATTGGTTCTTATCGGTCAACGGATGGACCGGGAGGCGGTCGAGCAATCACTTGACGCCTGCTTGTTGACGGATGAGGAGATGGTAGCGGAGTGGGATTCGTTCCATGACCCACTTCCTGGTACTGGCCAACTCGTCACCTATTCAGATTGACCGTTTACAAACTGACGAAACATCGCTATACTGTGACTGCATAAGTAACCGCATATCAATGACTGCACTAGGGGTGCTTCGGCTGAGATGTGAGCATGGCTCCGATCCCTTATAACTCGATCCAGGTAATACTGGCGTGAGGAAGTGCGGCACTTTCTCTATGCAAGTTTGTATAGATTTTGTTGCTGCATTCTCATGAATGCGGCTTTTTTTATGCAAACACATATAGAGGGGGAGACAAGATGAATGAATCATGTGGCACGAGTCCGATTGTCGGATTTCGCTTCACGCTTAGCCCGATGACAGATGACTTTGTCGGGACGATCAAAGGGGCATTGAAAGGAACGAATATGACGGGTGTGTGGCGACATACTGATGACGTGTCGACCGTGATCCGAGGTCGCGCCGAGCACGTGTTCGACGTCGCACGGACCGTCTTAAGCCTGGCTTCGGAGGAAGGACGCCATGTCTCGATGAGCGGAACCTTCTCTGTCGGATGTCCGGGAGATTCGGCAGGGGATGAGGTGCTCGAGGCACCACCACAACCACTGAATGGAATTTCAAGAGAACAGTATGTCTCGTCACAGTTCGCGCTTTATCCGATGGGGGCGGAGAACTATATGGATCTCATCTATGATGAAATCGAGCAAGCGAAACAGGCGGGTGTCTATAATGACTCCATGCACTACGCGTCAGGCATTCATGGGAACTTGGATGATGTGTTCTCGTATTACGAGTCGGCGTTCAACCGGACACGCGAGAAGAATCGACACGTCGTCATGACGGTGACGTTCAGTGTGAACAGTCCGTCACATGGAGGACAACATGCTTAAATCGTGGAAATTGAAAGAGGTCGTCCTCGTCTCCGTATTGTCTGTCGTCTTTGCCGTCGTCTACTTATTGTTTGTTCATATCGGGAACTTATGGGCAGGGTTGATTGGACCGATCGCCTATGAATGGATCTTCGGTATCTGGTTCATCGTGTCAATCATCTCGGCGTATATCATTCGGAAGCCAGGTGCGGCCTTCATCTCGGAAGTGATGGCAGCGACGATTGAAATGTTGATTGGAAATGCGATCGGACCGCGTATCATCTTGGTCGGCATCGTCCAAGGTCTTGGGGCGGAAGCTGTCTTTGCGATGACAGGCTATCGTCGATACGAGCTTTGGGTTCTCATGCTTGCTGGATTTGGCTCGGCCGTCACGAGTTTCGTGTACACTTACTTCATGAGCGGATTTGCGATGCTTGAACCAGGATATGTAGCGACGATGTTCGGGCTGCGGGCGGTCAGTGGCATGGTCATCGCAGGAATCGGTGGGAAGTTGCTCAGTGACCTGTTGCTCAAGACGGGGTCGCTTCGTGGCTATGCGATCGCTCGGAGTGGGAACGTTCATGGTTGAGACAGAATCGCTTTCATTCCGATTCCCAGAAAGTCAAGACACCATCTTAAAAGATGTGTCACTATCCATAAAACCTGGACGCACGATTTTGACAGGAGCGAGCGGAAGCGGGAAGTCGACCCTGCTCGCGCTGTTAAATCGTCTCTATCCAGAGAATTGTGATGGAATCCTGGTAGGCAGACTCGAACTACTGGGACGCTCACACGACGACTACGCACCAGGCGAGATCAATCAGCGGGTCGGGACGGTATTCCAAGACCCAGACACGCAGTTCGTGATGGAACGGGTGGAAGAGGAACTCGTCTTCACACTCGAAAATTTGCGGACGCCGGTCGAGGTCATCGATCAGCGCGTGACGGAGATTCTCGAGTCACTCCAACTGACCGATTACCGAAATCGTCACATCGATTCCTTGTCAGGAGGGGAGAAACAGCGGATCGCCGTCGCTTGCGCCATGGTCGGACAACCGGAATGGTTGCTTCTCGATGAGCCGTTGACACACCTTGATCCAGTGACCGCGAATCGATTTGTCGACTGGCTCGATCACTTAGACAACGTGAACGTCATCGTTGTCGAACATCGCGCACACTTGTGGGGAGACTTTTTTGATTGGCACATCGAACTCGACCAAGGACGGATTGTACGGAACGAACCGTTTCAGCCGGTCGATGATTTTTCATTCAAACCGTCGACTGAGCCACGACAAGCAATCGAGCATTACGTGGTAGACGAGGTGGTGCGTGACTCATTTCGATTACAAGGGGTGACCCTAAAAGCTCGGATCGGAGAAGTGATTGCCATATTGGGACCAAATGGGAGTGGAAAGTCGACGTTTTTACGAAGTTTGACGGAGTGTGACCGCCGGGTCGGACTCGTCCCCCAATCTCCGGAACACTTATTTTTCATGAACTCGGTCGAGCAAGAGCTACAGTTTGGTCATGAGGAATCGATTGATGTCGTATTGGATGAGCTAACCCTCGAGGACAAACGAGTCCTCCATCCATTGTCACTCAGTCATGGACAGAAGCGACGACTCGCCGTCGGGATTCAGTTACTCTCAAACAAACAGTTGCTTGCCTTCGATGAACCGACGGCTGGCCAAGATGAACCGTCACTCCATGCACTAGAGATTTTGATGAAGCGGCATGCGGAAAAGGGACAGACGATCTTGTTCGTGACCCATGACTTATCGTTCGCCAATATCGCCCATACGTTCTATTTGATGAAGGACGGGGAACTCTCAGGACCATTCGGAGATGAGCTCTGGCAGGACACGGAGAGACTTCGTCATTATCGACTCACGGGAGGTCGAAAGCGATGTCACTCCATGATATGAATCCGACGATCAAGTTTGTGACGATGACGATCATCATGTTCGGTCTTGCCTTGTTTTATAACCCGTGGACCCCGCTCGTCATCATCGTCGGTACGTTGACGATTCAATTGCTGGCGACGGACGTGTCCTGGAAGAAGTGGAGCCTGTTCTTGACCCCATTTCTCGTCACGGCGCTCGGGACGTTTTGGACGACGCTCGTGTTTGGGAAGGAGCTCGGGGGAGAGACGTGGGTGACGCTTCTCGGTCAAGATATCTCAAAAGAAGAGGCGCGCGTCGCTACGTCTCTTAGCCTCCGTGTATTGGCGTTCACCGTACTGTCGCTCCTCTTCATGTTGACGACCGATTCGAAACGTTTCGTCATGAGTTTGATGCAACAGGCGAGGCTTTCACCGACGATTGCCTATAGCGCGCTCGTTGGATTCCGCTTCCTTCCGTTAATGCAACGGGAGATGTATCAGCTTCAATACGCGCATCGTCTTCGCGGCGTTCCGCTCGATACGAAATGGGAACGGATTCGACATGTACCGAAACTCCTTCTTCCACTGTTGGCAGGTTCGATCCGACGGGCGGAACGGGTCGCCTTCTCCATGGAGGCGAGAGGTTTCACAAGTGGAAAACGGACCGTCTATGAGCGGATTGACATCAAACCGTCGGATTACATATGGTCCGGTATATTCTTCATACTGTTCGGTCTTTCCATTTGGATTGGCATATGAAAAGACGACTCACGGAGAGTCGTCTTTTTTCGTTTCTTTCACGATGCGAAACTTCGGTTTGACCGATTCGTTGTTGAACGCCTCGAGAACGGTATTCTCGTTTGCCATTCGAATCTGTTGTGGCTCGCCTTTTGCTGTCGTACCGATGCAATACATGTTCGCTTCATAATCCGCAAAGAGCGATTTGTAAGATGTCGCGTGGTGCATCAAGCGACCTGGAGACCCCCAACCGACGATAATCATCCCGCCGCTTGCTTCTACCTCTTGTAACGTCTCTTCGACGTAATGGTAGTTCGTCTCATCGAGTTGAGACTCCACGTATGGAAGGTTGTCATTGATGGCGAGTGTCGGGACGAGACTGATGACCCGCATTTCTCGAATCGGTTGTGACAAATGATTTTGCATCAACATATAAGCACGCTGTGTCGTCGTGCCAGACAAAAAGGCATCGCTCATCCGCGGCGAGTAAATAATGACGGCGCAGATGACGCCATCCTCTACATCGGTGAACTCATACGTTCGCATATAGCGTTTCGTTTTATCTTCATTGAAGATTGATTTGACGCGGATGGTTACTTCTTCTACATGCGTGTTCATTTCCATTCCTCACTTTTTCATGTAAGCATCAGCCGAGCGATTTAAACCACTCGACATATCGAATCGTGTAATAAGCAACTCGTTGACTAAGCGTATTGCGCTCATCAGGCATTAACGTCACGCTTGATTCATAGTTCTCGAAGTACGTCATGACATCATTGACATATTGCTCACTTCGATTGTATTCGAAGATAGCGTTTCGGACGGATGTGACTGAATCTGTCTTTTTTCCACCGTGTTCACTTAAATAATACGCCGCCGTGTGCGCAGAATCAACTAGACTGTGTGGGTCAGCTTTTCCATCGCCGTTCCCGTCGCGACCGAGTCCGCCATACTGTTCAATCAAGGCAAGGTCCGTCAAATCCACTTCGTCTTCTGGGACATCGCCTTTTTGGTCATCGGTATCATATTCCCAACCGAGCCAAGTACGGGGCATGAATTGAAAAGGTCCAATCGCGCCGACAGACGAACGCATCGACGAACTGTGTGAGAAGATGGTCTCTACACGGTGAACGGCTGCCAGTAGGCGCCAGTCCACGTCATATGTTTCAGCAGCGTCTTGATAGACGGCCAGATGCGTGTTCGGAACACCGTTCTCTCCATAATAGGTTCGATACAATCCATTGTTCACTTTATCATGTTGACCGAGCCAGCCGACTGCCCCGAGCAAAAGCACGAGCACAATAATGAAACCGGTCAGTCGCAGCATCATACGTTTCAAGATACCGCCTCCTAGCTTTTAGACAATACCCGAATAGTGTAGCATATAGCTAAGAGGAAGGACAGGAGTGGATATGGATGCTTGAACGTTTGATTTTTACAGCCATTATCGGCTACATGCTGATCGTTCAAATCTTCAATGCCAAATTGATTCGTCCCTTGATTGAAACGAGAGGACGGGCATGGGTATACGAACAAACCGTGAAATCGGCATGGGGGCTGACCTTGTTGATTGTTGCCCTCATCTTTTTATTTCAAGTACCGCCATCAGAAGTCGGATTGAGGTTCGAACCAGAAGCGGGGAACGAACAGGCATGGCAAGTCTTTTACTTGTCATGCATCCTGGTCACCGTGGCGCTCGTCTTTTATCTGTTGGTAAAAACTTCAGCACGTCTCCGAAATGTGTTACGCCCTTACTATGAGCTCGATTTAGAGAAGCTGCTCCTCCCTCGGACAAAACCTGAGGAACAAGCGTGGGGTGCCGTCTCGGTCACTGCAGGCGTGACCGAGGAATTCATTTTCAGAGGAGTCCTGCTATACACGATCTCCCTCTATATAGAGGTCCCGGATTTGACTCTCGCCTTAATCGGGGGCGCCCTTTTCGGTGTGGCCCATGCCTATCAAGGGATAAAGGGAGTCTTCACGACAGGGATCGTTGGATTCGGACTAGGTATCCTATATTTAGGGATGGGTGTCCTTTGGCCGGTCATGGTGTTACATGTGCTACTTGATTTAATTGCCGGTCCAATCCATGTCGATGCAAAAAGCGAGTGACCGCCTCCTCATACCCAGGAGCGTCCTTGATCATGCAATCGGTATGTTCTGCGCCATCAATCAATACCAAGTCGTTCTTCCGGTTCAATGCATTCATTTCGACCGACATCCACGTCGGGACGAAATCATCTTTTGAACCATGTACGAATAGGATTGGGGTCGTCGTTTCCGTGACGGCCTTTTTCGGTTGGACTTGTCTCATCGTGAACCCGGCACGAGACCAAAGGAAATAGTCGATTCCCGGTAAAATGAGCTCAGCTGGGATATGGTGTAACTCTTTCAATTGATAACGCATCAATTGTTTCATATCGTCAAACGGACATTCTGCGATGACGAAGTCGACGTTCGTGAGCGGAGTCGTCTGCAAGACGGTGGCCGCTCCCATCGAGACGCCGTGAAGCCCGACTTGATCGACTGTTTCCTCTGTCTTCAACCAGTCCACCCAGTCGATCATATCGACTTTTTCATGGAAACCATATGAGGCATAAATTCCTTCGGACTCCCCATGTGAACGTAAATCGACGGCAAGCAGGTTAAAGCCGAGACGATGGAACATGGCGAGGTGAGGGGCCATAAAACTATGTGATGCGGTATATCCATGTACGAACACAATCCATTTTGTTGACCCCTCATTCCGATAGATACGCCCGTAGAGGCGGTACTCATCACGAGATTGAATCGAGACATGCTCGAACGGTACGTCATGATAAAAGTTGCGATCTTCGTCCGTATATGGAGCGAGTAACATCTCCGGAGTCTTTCGTTTGCCCCGCGTCATTCGTTTGAAGGCATAGTAGCTGACCGCGTAGTAGCCTGTGAAAAGTGATGCCAATCCAATTTTCCATTTTCGTTGCATTAATACCGACTCCTTTCAACGTTATTGTACCCGAAACGAATCGATACGGTCCTGTTTTCTTACATAAGGAGAGGGCATACAGAACATAATCGTGTGAATATCAGGAATCAAGGCACATGGAAAGACATGATTTTGAACGATACGATGGAGTGACAACAGCAGGAGGGTGGGGGGCATCTACATGGAGAGGTCAGAGATCTATCGGATGATACAAATGGTGTTGAGCGACAGAAAGGGGATGCTTGAACGGGGAGTAACGTTCTCGTGGACGATTGAAGGAGATGAACGAATCATCGGACTCGTATTTGATGTTATTCTCGACCGTTATTTTCTATATAACCAAACAAGCCTCCTCACCGAGGTACAAGAGATTGCGCGTCTAGTCGAATGTCGACCAGAGGAAATCGTTCGCGCACTCTCCTGTCTTTCGGGGATTCGACTCGAATCGAATCATATCATCGAACGATTGATGAGTATCGAAGAGGCGACCATTTCAGAGAACGGATCAATCCTTGTTGCCATTCGCCTTGGAGGATGGCTCACTCATCAATTGCATCAAATTGGTCGTGATGCCCTTCTTCCTTGTTGAGCTCGGTCAAGGTACCGTCAATCACACGAAGGACGCGATCACACACATCGAGCATGCGTTCATCATGTGTGATGACGACGACACGTCTCCCTTCTTCATGCGCTTGTTTGGCCAATAACTCCATCACACGGCGTCCATTCTCATAATCAAGACTCGCCGTCGGTTCATCTGCCAAAATGAGTTGCGGGGAGTTGATCAAGGCACGTGCGACGGCGACACGTTGCTTTTCACCTCCCGACAATGTCGACGGGAGATGATGCAGGCGGTGTCCTAAGCCGAGGTCGGTCAATAGTTGTTTCGCATCCATCTGTCTCTTCTCCTGAATCAGCTCAAGTTGCTCGAGCACCGTCAAGTAGGGAATCAGGTGGGCCTGCTGAAACACGAACCCGACTTCATGTAGGCGTAACAGACGACGTTGTTCCTCATCTAATTCGAATACATCGCGTTCGTTCATCATAAATGCTCCTTGATCTGGTTTTCGCAATAGACCGAGGATGTATAACAATGTACTCTTCCCGCTACCACTCGGACCGACGATGGCAACGCATTCCCCTGGCGATACATGTAACTCGATGTCATTCAATACGAGCTGACCGTCAAACTGATGTGATACATGGCTTAACCTCATGATGCTTTTCCTCCTATGATTTCAATTGCGTCGACTTGACGTAGTTTCCATAACGGTAACAACGCGCCAAGAACAGATAAGAAAATGAACATGGACCCGAATAGCGCGACATGACCGAAGTCGACGAGAAACGGTAACGATGATGGAATCAACGCATCGACGACGTACATGAACCCGATCGATGTGGCAACTGCGGCAGATACGATGACGATGACCTGAAAGAGCAGTGCCCGTCCGATGATGCGAGGAGAGAGACCGATTGCCTTCAGAATTCCGAGTTCAGGTAACTTTTGAAGCGTGAACAAATAAAAGAATGCGGTCAAAATAAACGTTCCGATCACGAGTAGAAAAGCACGCATCATCGTGAATGTGCTTTGCTCGGCACTATATCCAGGAACCGACTCAATCAAATCTTGTTGACTCATGACGAGCGGATTGGACATCGTGGATTCCGTTCCAATCTCAGCCGATACATATGGACGTTGTTCGGAGTGATCCAAATAATCGAACCACGTCTCATTCGTCGTGTAAATCACCGGTCCATGACTGTAGCGCCCAGGCGCCTCACCGGCGATCGTAAAACGATATTCGGACGCAAAGTCTGTCAACGTGTCACCTGTTCCAAGCTGTTCTGAGAGACTTGGGTCAAACAAGACTTCACCTGTTTCTAGATAAGTACCTGGGCCAATATTACTTCCACTTGGAAGGGCGAATAGCGTGACCTCTTCTTTTTTTCCATCAATCGTGACCGTGAGCTGTCGGACGCTCATCGTTTCGTTTGAAGTATCCGCTGTGACGTCTATAAACGATCGTGTCAATTGACCTTCTGAGTCCGGATCAAGTTGATACGTCTTAGCATTCAATTCGTGCAAGGCAGAACCGTTATCATATGCGAGACCGTCTGCTAGCCCTGTGATGAGTGTCGTCAACATGACAATCAATAATGTGATCACGAACAACATGGAAAACTTTCTTTTCTGTCTCCACATCTCTTTCCAACCTAACTGCATAAAAAAACCTCCTTCAAGTGCTGATGAAGGAAGTGTACGTAATCAATATGAACAGAATATGAACGACATCAAAAATGTAGATGAACCGTGGTGCCGGTTCCGAGGTTTGACTCGACTGTGATGTTTCCGCCATGTAGGTCGATGATATCTGAGGTGATGGCAAGACCGAGACCTGTCCCTTGAGTCGTTCGAGCCGTGTCCCCGCGATAGAAGCGGTCGAACAGGTGCTCTTTTGTCTCGTCGTCCATCCCAACCCCCTGATCCGTAACCGAGATGACGATACCTGGGTCGACGGTACAGGTGATGTGGATTGTGCCTCCATCATGTGAAGCATGAACGGCGTTCATCAATACATTGTTCCAAACTTGTGCGAGTAGAACCGGGTCACTCTTCAAGACTACGTCTTGTGGGAAGTCGGTAACGACGGCAATCCCTTTTTGATCAAGGATGAAGGCGTTCATTTGAATGACTTCGGATACCGATTGAAGCACATTCACGTTCGTCTCGAGAATCGGGGGATTTTCATCCAATCGTGATAAAAGCAGGAGTTGCTTCGTTAATTGGGACAGTCGTTTCGTCTCCTGTTCGATGACACGCGCATATTCTCTTGATTCACCCTTCGTCCCGTCAGCTAATTTTTCTGCATAGCCACCTAGGGAGGTCAAAGGAGATTGAAATTCATGGGAGACATTCGAAACGAATCGTCGCTGGCTCGCTTCGGTACGATCGATCTCATTTGACATGTTTTGAAATTGTCGTGCCAACGTTCCGATTTCATCTTGACGCTCAACCGGAAGATGTTCCGGAGCTTTACGCATGGCGACGGATGTGGTCGCATTCGTGAGCGTCTGCAATGGGCGGACCAAGGACCTTGTCGAAATGGCGATCAAGCCAAATGCCAAGAGGGTCACGAGTGCGAAAAATAGACCGACGAACAGATGTAACTCACGGATTTGGGCACTCAAGTCCGGACGGATAAAAATGACGTCTCCGTTTTCAAGTGTAAATCCATATGTGTTCGTCAATTCATTATCGAACAATCCGAGCAAGAAGAGATGAAACGGAAAGTCACGCATTCCCTGATATGGAGACCCGTTCCGAACGGATTGAATCACTGTGTCAGAGATAGTCTCATCCCGAAAGGCACCGCCAAAACGTCGACGTTCGTCAGTCGCATCCACGACGACCAGTTGATATCCAGTCGCAGCTAAGAAAGTATAGAAGGCATCATAGTCTAAATCGGTATGGTTCTCGACATACGACTCCGCCATTTTGGCGACCCGTTCCGTCTTCTCGCTATAGGAAGGTTGCCACCACGTATAATAAGCCACATTGCTGATCAACAGAGAGATGGCTCCGGATAGAAGTAAAATCAGGAACATCGTGACGATGATTCGCGTGTAGAGTGTCTTCATCCGTTCACCTCGAGTGCGTATCCGACACCTCGTACCGTTCGAATTGTCAGAGCAGGGTGATCGAACCGATTACGAAGTCGCTTGATATGCACATCAACCGTTCGCTCATCCCCCTCGAAATCAAATCCCCACACCAACTCGATCAACTCCTCACGACGATACACTCTTCCCGGAAAAGAGGCGAGTTGAAATAATAGCTCGAACTCTTTTTTAGGAAGATAGAACAGCTGCCCTTCAAGCGTCACCTCGTACTCTCTTAAATCGAGTCGAAGAGGACCGGCTTGAATTTGTGAAGCGGCCGAACGTTGATAACGTCGCGAGACGGCTTGCAAACGAAAGAGTAACTCCTCAGGGATGAACGGTTTGGTCACATAGTCGTCTGCCCCATGAACGAATCCTTCACGCTTATCTTCCCATTCATCGAGAGCGGTTAGTAAAATGACGGGAATATCGAGAGTCGCCTTGAGTCGTAGACACAATTCACGACCGTCAAGCCCTGGGAGCATGATGTCGACAATCGCGGCATCGATTGGTTGCATCGTGAAACGTTCTTCGCCTGTGTTCCCGTCGGTCGCTGTCAACACCTCATGACCCGCATCCTCGAACGTTTCTTTCACAAGGCGTAAAATGGAGGGGTCGTCTTCTACGATGAGTATACGCATAGCGGTCGTTCCTTTCCTAAATAGGTTCGACACGAAACGAGGTGACCCATGCGGAGTCACCTCGAATCGTATCAGCTTTATTGCTTCGTCATCTCTTGATGAAGGGCACGGAGGGCGCGGATGAACGCATCCTTAAAGTATTTGTCTTCTTGAGTCTCTAATGTTTGGATGGCCTTTTGGTCACCGTTACTCGCTTTGACGAGGAGATTCACGACTGTTCCCCAGCGTTTCACATGTTCTGGGCGAGGGTGGTTCAACGCGGTCGTCAACGTGAACCAATACGGTTGATCGCGTCGCTGTAACGTGGCAATCATCTGTTTGGCAAGGAGTGCTTCTTCTTCAGAAGGGATAGTTGCCGTGGCGAACCAACCGAGCATCGAGGCGCTCATCGATTCAAGTTCTTGTTTCATCGCAGGTTCGATCGGCATCCGTCCGAAGTCTGTCACGTTGACGAAAACCAGTCGGTCTTTCGGGTCGATATGTGTGATCCATCCTGACACTGACTTCATCTTTTCACGTTCTTTTGACTGGGCTTTACACGTGTAGCCTTGAAGTTTTCCGATGTAGATGCGGAATTGTCCACGGTCGACATGCTTGTCCACTTTGAACTCAATCTCTTGTCCCGCTTGAAACGGTTGATTCCGTTTATTCAACGTCTGACCCTTTTTCAATTCAGGTCGCTTGGAGATATGACGCAGTGCTTCCTGTTCAGTCCGGTCATCCAATGTCCAGAGGTTATGAGGGGTCACGTTTTTAAAACGATGACGCCGAACGTAGATGTATTGATCAAGTGCGTCGATTGCGTCTGCCGAAGTGGAAGTTCCATTCAAATAGTCATCAGCGATGTCACGTAAGGTGAGGGATTCGAGACGGTCGATATGTCCTGAATAGGGGACGCTTCCGACAACAAATAACGCGGTCGCAATCAACTCACTTTCTCGAGGGGTCAGCGGTCGTTTGGCCATGGTGCACTTCCTCTCTCTCAATTCATATGATTAGTATAACAAAAACAGTTAGAATGTTGTGAACTCAACTGCGATTTGGAAAAAAATGAGGAATGGACAGGATTCCCACCATTTATCTCGAATAATGACTTGTAGAAAATCGGATGTAGGAATGAAAAAGTGAGGTGAGGCAATGAAGCTCTCCATCGAATCTGGGGATTATGTCGTATTGATTGAAATCAATAAAGAAGTACTCAAATGTGCATCCCTTGAGGAAGCCGATCAGGCAGATCGTCTGCGATATGAACTCGTTGGTCGGATGAGCGAACGCTTGCCAGCAGAAGTCATCGTTCCGTCGATCATCGATTACATTCGCTTCGGAAGCGGATATATCGGAGATCGCATCGTCTGGGACGCGGAAACGGAGTCTTTTTTTTGCCAGCAGTTTGAGACCATTGACGGGTCTCCACTTGGAGAGGACCTCGAGGGATTCCGTCCCGACCCAAGCCGGGTGGAACTGGCGCGCTACTATACGTACTTGACGATTGGACGGATTGTCGAGTTTGATATGCTGCACCCGGATGAGCCGAGCTATTGGTAAACTTAGCAACAACTTTTTATTCAAAAAAAGGGAAATCTAATCCAAAGTTTGAGATAATGGAGTCACTTTATCAGTTTGGAATGGAGCGGAAGGAATGAAAAAGATTGCCCTTTTGACAGCGATTGCCCTTTTACTGCCGGTCGGAGTAGATGCGGCAAAGCCTGTTGTCTTAAATTTACATGGTTATGTCGTATCAGAACCACAAGTCACGAGTCAATATTATGTGAAGCAAATCGGCATGGATTTGGCCTGGAATAAGACGAGAGGCGCAACTGATATCGTTGTGGCGCTGATTGACTCGTCAGCTGACCGGAACCATACGGACTTGAAGAACGTTCCTCGTGTCGTCAATTCCATGAAAGGTCCATACACTGCGGATATTCATGGCACACATACCGCTGGGATCATGGCCGGCAAACATAACCGTTTTGGGATCGCCGGACTCGCGCCGAACGTCCGCTATCACTTTTATAATGTGTTTTATGGGGTGAATTCAGATAAAACAGACTCTTGGACGGTCGCCAATGCAGTGGATACGGCTGTAGCGAAAGGGGCGAACATCATCAACCTCTCGCTTGGAGGGGATGATTATGATAGTCGTTTGGCCACATCGATTAAACGGGCAAGGGCGAAAGGGGTCATTATCGTCGCATCATCTGGAAATGATCGAAAACAGACGATCAATTTTCCTGCAAACATGAAAGAGGTAATCGCGGTCGGTGCAATTGATTCTAGACATCGTCTCGCGAGCTTTAGCAATATGGACGATCGCGTCAAAATCGTGGCGCCAGGTGTGAACATCCTCTCTCTAGGAATCAACAACCGCTTTATCTTTATGGACGGGACCTCGATGGCGGCACCGATGGTCACGGCGAGCCTCGCGCTCGTCAAATCGATCAATCCTTATTTGACACCTGGTGAGATCGACCAATTGATTGCGAAGATGCCAAAAGCCTCCGGAAAGTCTTATACGGAATTGAATGCGATGAAACTGCTAGAGGCAACGGCTCGCCCTATTCACATCTCTGCCCCTTCGGTGTGGAAGAGTCGATACGTGAATGATGTCAAGTTGAGTGTCATGAACCATTCGAACTTAAAGTCCTCGTTCACACTGTATCAAGGGAACAAGAAAGTCAAGACGCTCACACCAAATCGGTCGTTCACGATGTATTCGAGCGGGGATTGGTTACCGAGCGGACAATATCGCATCGTCGGTCAAGTCACGGATGGAAAACATAAGCGATACACGAGCCGAACGATTGATTATGTCAACACGTTGAAGACGGCAGTGTCTGTGAAGGTGTCGGAAGAAGGGACGTTCTCGATTCATACGACACGAAAAGGCACGGTCACGATACTTGATTCAAATGGGAAGGTCTTGTACGAAGCGCTCCACATCGCCGGGACATTCCCGGTAAGAGGGAATACGACACAGAAGCTGACGGTCATCCTTAAACCGACGGACCTTCGCGAAAAAGTGGTGACGACATCTTTTGAGCCACCAATCATCGAAGACGAGCCTCCGGTCACAGAGACCTTGTAAGATAAAAAGCCGCCTGCTCCTAACGGAGAGACGGCTTTTTCTATTTAATCGATGATGATGGCTTCTCCACACCAACGGATACTCGCTTCTAATACGTTCCCTTGGTCATCAATATGCTCGAAACTGAGTTTCCCATCTCGGATGATTTCGCAAAGACCGACTCGGACACGGTCGCTCCAAGCGCGACGCGTCTCATGCGTTTCATCGAACACTGGAATGGCGTCCGGGAAACGCTCCTCGAGATGTGCTAAATTGTGATGGTCAAAATGATAAGGTCGTTTCGAGAGTTCGTTCGGTGCCTTGATGTCGAACGGTTCAAACCCTCGGACGAGACGATTATTTCGGTAGAAGGCGAACACGCCGTTGTTCGGGTGGAGCACTTTAATGTCATCGATTTCTATTACATAAGTCAGACGTTGAATCCAACCGTTTTTTGCATCCTGATGCATCAAAATCCCTCCTTATTCAATGAACACGCCTTATTTTAGCGCTGACTGAACGTAAAATCAAGTTTCGAATTTAAGTTGTCAACCGTTCAAATTTCAGCTACAATGGTTGAAGTGACTATGAAGTCTGGACAATCGCGGGACGCAAGTCTTGAGGAAAGTCCATGCTCGCACAGCCTGTGATGGCTGTAGTGATCGTGCTACACGAAACGATAAGTGTAGGCAACGCAAGTTGACGGCAGAAGAAACACCTAAGTCCTCGGATATGGTGTCCGCTTCTTGAAAGTGCCACAGTGACGGAGTCTGATCGGAAACGTTCAGAGTGGAACGAGGTAAACCCCACGAGCGAGAAACCCAAACTATGGTAGGGGAACTTCCAGACCGGAATCGAACGGGACGGAGGGCGCTGATGTGCGCAGATAGATGATTGTCACTCCATCGTGCCAGGGAGACCGCTATGAGCACCGGAGTACAGAACATGGCTTACAGGACAACATAGTCTCAACTGACAACGACAAGGAGTTCAAGCACATATACTTGAGCTCCTTTTTTCATGATTTTTTTACAACTTACAAAATGACTGAAAGATATTTATGTAGAAGGAAGGCGATTTAAATGGCAAAACGTAAACTGATTGCGACGGCAGCGATGGGAATCGAGGCACTTGTGGCAAAAGAAGTAAGGGATTTAGGATACACGTGCGAAGTCGAGAACGGACGGATTTATATCGACGCGGAAATGGAAGACATCCCACGTCTGAACATGTGGTTGCGGACAGCAGACCGGGTCAAACTCGTCGTTGCCGAGTTCAAGGCGACAACGTTTACAGAATTGTTTGACGGGGTCGTAGCGTTACCATGGACCGACCTCATGCCGTGGGACGCGGCGTTCACGGTCGACGGACGCTCGGTCAAATCAAAGCTGTTCTCGATTCGTGACTGTCAGAAAATCACGGAGAAGGCGATCGTTGAAGCGATGCAACGCGGCTATCGTAAAGAGGGAGAATGGTTGCCGAAGTCAGGCGCGAAATTCCCAATCGAAGTCGCTCTTTTGAAAGATGTGGCGACCATCACAATCGATACGTCCGGTCCACTTCACCGTCGAGGCTACCGTGAGCTTCATTCGCAAGCTCCACTCAAAGAGACGATGGCAGCGGCGATGATTCAATTGACAAACTGGCGTCCGGACATGCCGTTTTATGACGTATTTACAGGTTCAGGGACGCTCGCCATCGAAGCGGCGATGATTGGACGAAATATCGCGCCGGGTATCAACCGTGAATACTTCGCACAGGATTGGACATGCATCCCGAAAAAAGCCTGGTATGCGGCAATCAATGAAGCGAATGAGAAGGCGGAGTGGGATAAACCGTTAAAAATCTATGGAATCGACTTGGATCCGCGGATGGTGAAACTTGCAAAAGACAATGCGGAACTCGCTGACGTCCGTGATGCAATCACGTTCGTCCATAGTGACGCAGCCGCATTGAAGCCGAAAGAAGAGTACGGGGTCATCATCGGAAACCCACCTTATGGGGAACGACTTCAGTCAGAAGAAGAAATCATCGACTTGTACGAACGGATCGGGGAACAATATGCGAAATACCCTGGTTATAGTGTCTATATGTTGACGAGTTATGAAGACTTCGAGAAGGCATACGGGCGCCCGGCGACGAAGCGTCGGAAGCTGTACAACGGAAATATCGAGACGCAATATTATCAATACTTCGGAAAGCGTCGCCCACGTCCGGACCGTGACGCAAAACCGAAATCAGAATGATGAATCCATGACCGTTCACCTGAGCGGTCATTTTTCTGATTTCTTAGAACAAACTCACTTGTTTCATCATCCGTGTAACAGGATATACATAACATATGTATAATTAGAGGGGGACAGATGATGGAAAAGTATACAGTCGAATATCAGTTACATGTGAAAGAACAGAACACTCGGACGGTCGAGGTTGAAATGGACCGTGTGCCGGACTTAAATAATCAAGAAGAATTACATGCGGCTTACCAAATTGTATCTGACGCGATTCGTGAACCGATCACAAGTTTTGAGATTATATCTATTACGTGAGCCCGAGGCAATCGCTTCGGGCTTTCTACATAATATTGGAGGAGTGAGCAAATGAATATTTTAGTAGTGGGCATCGGGGATGTCGCCAAAAAAGCATATCTACCTGTATATGCCGGATTAAAGGACGTTGATGTGTATCTCGTCTCAAGGGATGAACAGAAGTTACACGATATCATCTCGACCTTTCGTTTCAAAGGAGGGTACTCAGACCTACACGCCGTGCCGATGACAGAAATCGATGCGGTCATGATTCATTCGACGACAGCTGTTCATTATGAGCAAGCCGAGTATTGTCTACGGCAAGGGAAGCATGTCTTCATCGACAAACCGATCACGTTCACTCTTGGAGAGACGGAACGACTCGTCGCACTTGCTAAAGAGAAAGGCGTCCATCTCGTCACAGGCTTCAATCGCCGATTTGCAACGGCCACACAGGCGCTCAAACAAGTCGAAGAAAAAAATATGGTCTTCATTCAAAAGAGCAGAACGTATAAACCGGCATCGCTTCGTGAATTTGTGATCGAGGATTTCGTGCATGTCGTCGATACGCTCCGTTATTTGACCGACCTTCAGCCTGTCGAACGTTTACGTGTCACACCTCGATTTGAAGGGGATGTGCTGAAACAAGTGATGATTCATTTCAAGGCAGGGGGAATCGAGGCAATCGGTTGGATGAACCGAGACAACAGTTGCACCGAAGAAGTGATGGAAGTCATGTCACCGACCGTAAAGCGAGTCACGCGTGATGTGGAGCGGATTACAGACTATGGACGAGACGGTGTGAAGGAATGGTCACTCGACCCATGGGAGTCGAATTTGAAACGTCGAGGGTTTATCGACCTTGTGGAAGACTTCTTACGTTTACTTCGTGGGGAACCGAACGCCTCCGTTGTCGCGGAAGACAGTCTCGAGACACATCGTCTCTGTGAAGAGATTCTAAAGGAAGTGCGATGAACACACTGTTTCCGTCATATTCAGACCGGGTAAAAACCCGATAAAAGGAGGCGATTTCGTTGGATATTCGTGAACTGATTATGCAAATCAATGACTATTTATGGTCGTACCTTCTCATCTTCGTATTGATTGCAGGAGGTCTTTATTTTACGATTCGGATGGGGTTCGTTCAATTTCGATTGTTACCGGAAATGTTTAAACTTTTATTCGTGAAAGGAAACAAGCATGAGAAAGGACAGGTCTCATCTTTCCAAGCATTCGCCATCGGAACGGCGGCCAGGGTCGGTACGGGGAACATCGCCGGTGTATCGACAGCAATCGCCTTAGGCGGACCTGGCGCCGTATTTTGGATGTGGCTCATCGCCTTGATTGGAGCAGCGTCGGCGTTTGTTGAAAGTACGCTCGCCCAGGTGTATAAAGTGCATGACGGCAAGGCGTGGCGCGGTGGTCCGGCGTACTATATCGAACGTGCACTTGGTGCACGCTGGTTAGGCATCGTATTTGCCATTTTGATTACGTTCGCGTTCGGTTTTGCGTTCAACTCCGTCCAGGCAAATACAATCGCACTCTCCGTGAATAACGTATTTGAGATCGATACGGTCTGGGTCGGCATCATCTTGTCCGTTGTCACCGCTATCGTCATCTTCGGTGGGATTCGTTCCATCTCGACCTTATCGGGAATCATTGTACCAATCATGGCGGGCGGTTATATCTTACTCGCTATTTGGGTCGTCCTTACGAATCTTGATGTCGTGCCACAGGTGTTCTCCGCCATCTTCTCTGAAGGTGTCCTCGGTTTCCAACAGTTGTTCGGTGGTGCGGTCGGTGCAGCCGTCCTCCAAGGAATTCGACGTGGTCTCTTCTCGAACGAGGCAGGGATGGGGTCTGCCCCTAACGCCGCAGCTACCGCTGAGGTGAGTCACCCGGTCAAGCAAGGATTGATTCAATCGCTTAGCGTATTCGTTGACACCTTGTTCATCTGTACCGCAACAGCGATGATTGTCCTCATTTCAGGAGTTGAAGGCTCTGAAGCCTTCCAAGGGATTGAGCTTGCCCAAGAGGCGCTTCTCGTTGAAATCGGACCGATTGCGACGACTCTCATGACTGTCGCCATCTTACTTTTTGCTTTCAGTTCGATTTTGGCCAATTATTATTATGGAGAGACGAACATCGAGTTCATATCTGAGAAGAAGCGATATTTGATAATCTATCGGATTGCCGTTGTCGGGATGGTCATGTTCGGTTCGGTACGATCTGCGGGACTGGTCTGGTCGATTGCCGACATCTTTATGGGCTTGATGGCGCTCGTCAACATGTATGCGATTTTCCGATTGGGTAAAGTTGCCAAGACGCTCCTCGACGACTATATGGTTCAAAAGAAAGAAGGAAGAGACCCAGAATTCTTTAAAGATGATGTCGAACTTCCTGGTAAAGAACATATTGAAGCGTGGGAAACGAAAAAAGAAGAAATCAGTTAAAGGATTATCAATCAATGGGACGCCCCTGGCATCAGGGGTTTCCTCTTCATTTTAAATCGTTTATTTCAAATACCGCACTTATTTTTTAAAAGAAAGTAGAGAGTAACGATGAAACAAGTATTTTTGACAATCGTCAAGCGATTTTTTACTGAACGTTTTTTTGATCAAGCGGCCATGTTAGCCTATTATTTCATTTTATCCACGTTCCCGTTCTTATTATTCGTATTAGGGATTGTTGGATTTTTACCGTTTACGAGTGGCGATGTGATTCAAGCGTTATCACTCATCATGCCTGAAGCCAGTTACAAGCTATTAGAAGGGAACATTGAAGCCGTATTCGACAACTCCAAATTGAAATTGGCATCTTTCAGTATCTTACCAGCACTCTGGATCTCATCTATGGCCGTACAATCTCTCGTGCGAGCATTGAACGATGCCTACCGGGCTGTTCGTAATAAAGCCTTTTGGAGGGGCGTCTTACAGGATATCGCCATCACCTTGGCGCTCATGTTTGTGTTGCCATTTTCATTGCTTGTCCCTGTGATTGAGACGGCACTTCGAGAAATCTCTTCATACGTGTTGTTCATCGATGAGATTGTCACGACATATGCGCAGATTTGGTTTTACTTCAGATGGATCATCGGAACAGGTCTTCTATTCACTGTATTCGTATTTGTATATAAGTGGTTGCCAAGTGTGTCCGGAACATTTAAAAATAGTTGGGCCGGAGCCGCTTTTGCAACAGTAGGGATTCTGCTTGTCTCGAACGTGTTTAGTTACTATTCACAATTCGCAAACTACGAGCAGTTTTATGGTCAACTCGGTGCGTTCATCGTCTTATTGATTTGGTTTTATCTCGCTGCCTCTGTCATCTTGCTTGGTGGGCTGTTGAATGCGACGTTAATCGAGAGGAAAGAAAAACTTCGTTAGACGTGTAATTGCTAGTTATCATTCGAAAGAATAGGGAATGGTATCGTAAGGTCACATCATCAAAGCGGAGGTGGGAGACATGGATATGCAACGGCTCGTACACAATCGTCGTTTCATCGATCAATCATTGTTTTACCTCGCCTTACATCTATGGAAATGGATCCTACTGTTACCTGTCTTGTTCTACTTGGACGTATCGTTCCGACATTCGCCATTTTCTGAGTACTTGATAGTCAGTATCATCTTGTATCTCATGTTTCGTGTGATTCAATATGTGATAGCTAGCCGAGCTTCTCTCATGGAATTAGTAGAGTTCGGGTATGGGGTGCTATCACTTGTTCTTGTCTTCTCGTTCATGATGGAAATCGGCGCGCCACCGATCGCTGTCGCGATAGTTGGAGCTGCATACTTGAGCCATCCGATGCTTTCTCTACATCACTATCAAAACTTTTCAGAGCGCAAATGGTTAAACAAACAGTTTCAATTATTTAGCCCAATGCTTCGCCAGGGTGAGGTACCGGTTCATGTCCTCGTGTTGACGGAAGATGAAATTGTGATTACTGTAGAAAGTGGAAAAGAGTTTACGTACCGTCATATTTACTGGGGCGGTTTTTATGTAGAAAATCCTTCCTAAAAGGTGGTTACTCAGTTGTTTAGTGGATTTGATAATGTGATTGTCATCGTATTCTGGATTGCAACATTCATCGCTTTCTTTAAAGGCGCCTATGATATGTGGCGTGAATACCGAACGTCGAAAGAAAAATCAGTATTGTACTTCTTAATCGTACTGATTCTCACATGGTTTTGGTTCAATCCATACGAATTGGTCGCATTGCATCCGTTCGTACTAATGGCGTACTATTGGAACCGAAATCGGTGGATGCGAAACGCAATGTTCGTGTTGGTTCTCGTACCGTTTGTGATTCGTGTCTGGTTAATCGCAGCATCGATGTAAAACAAAAAACTCGGTCCCTTTATAGGGAACCGAGTTTTTGTGTGAATCGTTACTCTTTCTTCGCAGCTGCCAATTCAGCTTCCATTTCACCGAATTCACGGTTGATACGTTTTTGTTCTTTCTGGCTAGTAAAGTTACTGACAAGCACGATTGCCAACATACTCAAGAAGAAGCCAGGTACCATTTCATAAAGGACTGTCGAAAGTCCAGTGACGATCCAGAGAATGACGGTAATGGCACCGACGAGGATACCAGCGAGGGCACCTTGACGCGTCATCTTGCTCCAGTAAAGTGACAAGAGGATTGCTGGTCCAAATGCAGAACCGAATCCAGCCCATGCATATCCGACGAGTGTGAGGATTGTACTTGATGGGTTGAGTGACATGAGCGTCGCTACAACTCCTACTAGCAAGACACCAACACGTCCGGCAAGGACCATCGTCTTCTCACTTGCATCTTTGTTGAAGAATTTACGATAGAAGTCTTCTGTCAATGCAGATGATGTGACGAGCAATTGCGACGATACCGTCGACATGACCGCAGCAAGGATGGCTGCCAATAAGAAACCAGTGATGAACGGGTGGAACAAGACTTCAGAGAATTGAATGAAGACTGTTTCCGGGTCCCCGAGTGGATTTCCTTGTCCACGGAAATAAGCGATTCCGACGAACCCTGTCATGACGGCACCGATGATAGATACTGTCATCCAGCTCATCCCGATACGACGAGCCGTTTTCAATGATTTCACATCACGGATTGCCATAAAGCGAACAATGATGTGTGGCTGACCGAAGTAACCAAGTCCCCAAGCGAGGAGACCGATAATCCCGAGTGTCGTCGTCCCTTTAAAGAGGTCGAACAAATCGGCATTGATTGTCGTTGCAGAGTTGACAGCAGTGTCTACTCCACCGATATCTGTTAAAGCGACGAATGGTACGAGCACGAGCGCCAAGAACATGATGACACCTTGTGCGAAGTCCGTCCAACTAACTGCCGTGAATCCACCGAAGAGGGTGTATAAGATGACGACACTAATTGTGACAATGACACCTGTCTGATAATTTAATCCGAATGAGCTTTCAAACAACTTCCCGCCGGATACAAGCCCAGCTGACGTGTAGAACGTGAAGAAGATGATGATGACGGATGCAGAAAGGATCCGTAGCCAGTTCGAGTGATCTCGGAACCGATTCTCTAAGAAATCTGGAATCGTAATCGAATCGTTCGCCATCTCTGTGAAGACGCGAAGTCGTGGAGCAACTAACAAGTAGTTCAAGTAAGCTCCGATGACCAATCCAACGGCTAACCAAATTGCTGATAGTCCAGTTGCATACATTGCACCCGGTAGTCCCATTAACATCCAACCACTCATATCCGAAGCTCCGGCTGACATGGCTGTAACACCTGGCCCCATTTTACGGCCACCTAACATATAATCTGATGAATCGGTCGTTCGTTTATAAGCAACGTATCCGATAAGAAGCATCATCACGAGATAAAGCGCGATTGATACCCATTCTTGCCATAACATTGAATTACCTCCTATTAAGTTAAAAGATCTATTTAATCAACTCGTTCGCGATTGTGTGAAGACATCACACAGTTAAAAACAAAAGTTGAAAATGCGAACTTGTGCTTTACCTTACAGAACCTTTGAAATGATTGCAAACTGACACTTTTTCATAAAATCGGCTCTAAAGCCCATCATACCAACGGATGAAGGCTAAAATTTTCAAATAAAAAGTTTAAATATTATGAATATTTGAAATGCTGAGGACTTTCCTGTGTAACATGAATGTAATATTTATGGGAAAATTTTCAGAAAACATAATTTTAATCATAAGAAAAAGAGCATCTTTGAATGCTCTTTACTTCTTTATTTGAATGCTTTTTCTTCAACGAGTCGCATCGTCGGGAATGTTTGTCCAGACTTCGCCTGCATCGTAACCAAGATATATGTTTCGCTATTATGTTTCATGATGAATACCATGGTATATCCGGATTCGTCCGTATAACCCGTCTTCGTGGCGGTCACAAACTTGGAGTAGTTGACACTTCGTTCATTAACCGATGAACCGAGGTGATACCACCAACGACGTTTGCCGCTACCGTCTTTATCTTTAAATTCGGCTTTAAATTCATAAGTCCCGGCAATTTCAATCAACTCCGGGTATGTACTGAATGCGAAGGCGATTTTAGCCATGTCGTTCGCCGTCGTATAATGATTCGGATCCGAGTAGCCATGCGCATTTACGAAATGCGTTCCAGTCAATCCTAAAACCTTTGCTCGATCATTCATCAATTGAACGAAGGCCTCGGTCGACCCGCTCGTGTATTCCGCAAGGCTGTTCGCAGCATCGTTTCCGGATTCAAGTAGCGTGGCGTAAAGTGCTTGACGAACTGTCAATGTATCCCCGATGGCAAGATGCGCGATATGGCTGTCCCATGGAATATCGAGTGTCGACTGTTGAATCGTAATGATTGGTTGGTCGAGTTCATTCGCTGCAGATGCCTTCTCATAAGCAAGCAGTGCCGTCATCAATTTGGTCGTACTGGCTGGAAACACACGATCATTGGCGTTTTTATCGATTAATATCTCTTGTTTGGTCACATTGACGAAAGTTAGTGCACCAACAGAGATTTCCTCATCCGAAATCATCTTCGTCTCACTCGGACTCCATGAACCCATGTCGATATCCGGGAAAAGCGGACCTATCTTCATCGGTTCAGCTTTTGGTGTGGACGCTTCTGCTAATGTCGGTGCTTCTTTATCTTGTTTAAATCCGACCAACGTCGGGATCAGTGCGATGATTCCGAGTAAAACGACCGCGGCAATCATTCTTCGCATGATGTACGTTCTTCTTCGGTGTCTCCTTCTACGGGTCAACAAAAGTCCCTCCTTTTTTGGTTACTCTATAAACATAATAGAAAACGCTCTTTTTTTTCGCTAATAAAATAAAGAACTAGGTCAATGATTGATCGGCGATGAAAGAACTGTTTTTCGGGTATAAGGGTAAAGATGTCACTTTTAGAGAGGAGGATGCATCATGCATCGTTATCCGTTCACGAACTCCATTTGGCGTCAACATGATACTGGGACGCCGTACCCATCCCTTTCCGTTTCGGAATCGACCGAAGTCGTCGTCATCGGGGCAGGGATTGCGGGACTCGTCTGCGCCTATGAACTCCAAAAGCGAGGGAAACAAGTGACGCTTCTAGAAGCATTAGAGATTGGACATGGGACGACGGGACATACGACGGCAAAATGTTCCGTTCAACATGGCACGATTTATCATAAGCTGATTCGTCATTTTGATGAGTCCATCGCACGTTTATATTACGAGTTCAACTCAGAAGCGCTCATCTATCTAAAAAATCAAATTGAAGAAGGGTTTGACTGCGATTACGCGAATGAACAATCGTTTCTTTACTCTAGGGAACCGAACGAAGAACTTACTAAAGAACTGGATGCGTATCGTCGTTTGAAGATTGACGGAGGAGAAGCGACGGAAGAAGTGAGAAAGGCTCTCCCGTTCTCGATCGAGCAGGCGTTGGTGATCCATGACCAGGCTCAATTCCATCCCGTGAAATACTTACGTGAATTAGCGGAACGTTTTGTTCGTCTCGGAGGAAAGATTTATGAAAATTCTAGAGCGACGGAAGTGAGTCAGGGACCACGTCCAGTAGTCACTACATCTAACGGTAGAAGGGTACAGGGAAATCAAGTCGTGATTGCGACCCATTATCCATTCAATGACCTGCGCGGGTTATATGTGTCGAAATTTTCTGTTGAGCGATCGTATATTGTCGCCTGTGAATCGCGGAGTCGACCACTTAAAGGGATGTACTTAGAGGTAGGACAGAGCAAACGCTCGTTTCGGTCCTATGAGGAAAACGGAAAGACCTATTTACTAGTTGGCGGTGAAGGGCATACGGCGGGGCAAGTCACTGACACGCGTAACCGATATGATCGATTAGAGCATGATGCCCAGGCACATTTCGAAACGAATCGGGCATCCTATCGGTGGTCATCTCAAGATCTTGTCACCTTAGACGGGCTTCCTTATGTCGGCCAAATGTTCAAGCGAGAACCAGATCTCTTTGTGGCGACTGGCTTTTCGAAATGGGGGATGACGAACGGAATCGCTGCCGGCACCTTGCTCGCGGACCAACTCACAGGTCATGCGAACCGATTCGTTGAGCTGGTCTCACCGCTCCGTCAAACGGTTAAACCTAGTGATATCAGTGCATTTCTCAAAACAAACTTAGATACTGCCGCTCAATTCACGAAAGGGACAGTAAATCGGATGCTTGAACGAAAAGATGTACAAGACCTGCAGCTAGATGAGGGAGGGGTCGTACAAATTGATGGGAAGACCAAGGGCGTTTATCGAGATTTGGATAACCAGTGCCATGTCGTCACCCTGACGTGTACGCACCTCGGTTGTACAGTGAAATGGAACAATGCCGAGCGGTCATGGGATTGTCCATGCCACGGCTCTCGTTTCGATGCAAAAGGGGCTGTATTAGAGGGTCCTGCCACAAAACCACTTTCCTACAGTAAGCGAGAAGATTTGTAAACTGGTGTAGGCAAAGGTTGACATCTATAATAAAGTAGAAAGGGAACAGAATAACACATAGGGGTGAAAGACAGATGGAAGTTACAAAAGAATGGCGTGAACATTTTAAGCAACTGCGTGCCTTCGACGAGGCGATCTCGCTCTTGTATTGGGACATGCGAACACAAATGCCGGAACAGTCGGCACCGCTTCGGGCAGAAACGATCGGTTATTTATCGACTGAGGCATTCAAACGACAGACGAGTGAGTCGTTCGCTTCATTACTAGAACGGATGGCAGATGAAAAGGATTTATCTGACGTCGAGGCGCGGTCACTTGAAATCGCGAAGACGCAATACGAACGGAATGCCAAGATTCCACACAATGAATATCAAGCTTATGTAACACTCGTATCGGAAGCCGAGACGGCGTGGGAAAAGGCGAAAGAACAGGATGACTGGGACATGTTCGCTCCATACCTTAAACAGATTATCGAATTCCAGAAAAAATTTGCGGAATATTTCGGCTATGAGAAACATCCGTACGACGCATTGCTCTATGATTTCGAACCGGGCATGACGGTCGAACTTTTAGACGAATTATTCGCCTCGCTCCGGGACGAACTTGTTCCTCTCATCCAGCAGCTCCCAAAAGAATCGCTCTCTATGGACTGGTCGATGCCGGCGGATGTCCAAGAAACCATTTGTCATGACTGGATGAATGTCGTCGCTTACGATTTATCACGTGGACGATTGGATGCGACAGTACATCCGTTCGAAATCACCATTAACCGCCGCGACGTTCGGATTACGACGAAGTATGATGAAGCAGATTTCAGAAATGCGCTGTTCGGTACGATGCATGAAGCGGGGCACGCGACGTATGAACAACAAATCGACCCGATGCTCGATGAACTCGGACTAGGCGGCGGTGCATCGATGGGGATTCATGAGTCCCAGTCGCTCTTCTTTGAGAACTTCATCGGACGAAGCGAAGCGTTCTTGCGTCGCGTCTATCCGAAACTACAATCGCTTCATCCGGTATACGATGCAATCGACTTCGACACTTTCTATCGAGGTGTGAATGAAGCGAAACCATCTCTGATTCGGATCGAGGCTGACGAATTGACATACAGTCTACACATCATCATCCGCTATGAGCTCGAGAAGGCACTCATCCAAGGGACGTTGTCTGTCGATGAGCTTCCTGCGGCATGGAATGAAAAGTATAAAGAGTATCTCGGACTCGATGTCCCGTCGAATGCCAAAGGAGTCCTCCAAGACGTCCATTGGGCAGGCGGTTCGTTTGGATACTTCCCGAGCTATGCCCTCGGATTGATTTATGCGGCCCAATTGACAGAAACGTTGAAATCAGATCTTCCCGAATTTGAGACATTGATTGCAGAAGGTGAAATTGAACCGGTCAAAGCGTGGCTACAGGAGAACGTTCATCAATATGGAAAACGTCTCACCCCGAACGAACTCATTCAACAAGTGACGGGTCAATCGATTTCGGTACAACCGCTCGTTCGATATTTGACGAAGAAATATCAAACAGTTGCCAAATGAAACGATTTGCACATCGTGGCGTGATGGCACATCGTCCGGAGAATACGATGTCGGCATTCAGGCTCGCACTCGAAACCGGAGCAGATGGGATTGAAACGGATGTCCATATGACAAAGGACGGCGTCCTCGTCCTCATCCATGACGAGACGCTCGAACGGACGACCGACGGAAGAGGGCAAGTTTCACTCTATACCTATAATGAGCTCAAACAGTTCAATGCCGGGGTACGTCATAGTCTAGAAGAACACATCCCTACGCTCGAGGAGCTGTTCGCCCTGGTGAAAGAGGAATCGGTCATTTTGAACTTAGAGGTGAAGACGGATGTCCATCGATATGAAGGAATCGAATCTCGCATCATCGAATCTATTGAATCCGCTGGAATTGATGCGACCCGCATTCTCTTTTCCTCATTCAATCATGAAACCATTCACCGATTGAAACAGATGAGACCGGATATCGAAGCGGCCATTCTGCTTGCACAGCCGCTTTATGACATTTCCGGATATCTTCGATTCGTCGGAGCGGATTCGGTCCACCCACACATCGATCGCATCACAGACGAAGAAGTACGCTCGTTGCAAGGTCGAGGGATTCCGATCAGACCGTATACGATTAAAACACAACATCAACTTGAACGTTGTATGGCGCTTCAAGTCGATGCCATCTTTGTCAATGATATCGAATGGGCAAACGAAACCACTTAGTCGCCGACTGAGTGGTTTTATATTTGGTTGGAAGGGAACTACATTTTATGTAAAGATAGCGCTTTCGTCCGTTAGCATATCGGAGCACATTCAGGGCATAGTGTCCCCTTTACGTCATAGTCGGATTGTCTTAAGTTTAAGATGTCACCGAGCTACATAGCAATCAGATGTAGCACACCATGTAGCACTGCATCACATTTGTTGTATGCAAGTCGTGGGTTACCAAAGATCAAAAGGAGGAAATTTCACATGAAGAAGTTGATGTCTTTACTGGGTACTCTAGCACTGGCTTTCGCTTTCGTCTTACCGGTTAGCGCTGATGGACATGAAAATGCGATGGTCCGTGTGCTACATGCTTCACCTGATGCTCCGGCAGTTGACGTGTACGTGGATGGGGAAGTCGCGGTCGAGGGAGCAGAATTCAAGGATCTCACAGACTACTTGACACTTCCAGCAGGGGATTACAACGTTGAAATCAAGCCGGCAGGTGACGCTGAAACAGTCGTCGTCGCAGCAGATCTCTCAATCGAGGCAGGCAAGTTCTATACGGCCGCTGCGATCGGTCAACTTGAAAACATCGAAATCGCCGCAATGGAAGACGATGCAAACTTCGAAGATGGTAAATCGAAAGTACGTGTCGCTCACTTCGCACCAGATGCACCAGCGGTTGATGTCGCACCTAAAGGTGGCGACCCACTCTTCTCAAACCTCGAGTTCAAAGCAGTAAGTGATTACGGCACACTCGATGCTGGAACGTATGACCTTGAAGTACGACCGGCTGGAGCGACTGACGTCGTCAAAGCACTTGACGGTGTTGCACTTGAAGGTGGCAAAAACTATACAGCATTCGCAATCGGACTCCTTGAAGGAGAACCAGCGTTTGAAGTCCTTCTCGCCGCTGATGGTGGGGAAATGGCAATGGCTCCTGAAACAGGACAAGGTGGTCTTGCTCAAACAGCTTCAATGAACTGGTTGCTCGCAGCAGCAGTGGTTGGAGCGGCAGCAGCTGGATTCTACGTCTTTCGTCGTCAGAAGCAAGACGCTTAAACTGATTTTCTTAGGAACAATCACATTTCTCGTATGGAGCGCTCAAGCGGAAGCTCCTGACAAACCGTTCGTGATGCCAACGGCTGAATTTGCCGAACCCCAGGTCTTGACCTCGAAGCAGGTAGATCGACAAACGTTTCATTCGAACAGTTTCGTCCCTGCCCGGCTGATCATTCCATCAATCGATGTTGATACATCGATTGAAGCGGTCGGGAAGGATGAGGCCGGAAGAATGGACACACCGTCTGACGTGAATCAAGTCGGTTGGTATCAATACGGAGCCAAAGCAGGCGCAACGGGGAATGTCGTCCTATCGGGTCATCTAGATGATCTGAATGGTCCAGCTATCTTTGCGAATCTGTATCAACTTCCGATCGGAGAACTGGTGACGCTCCAACGGAAAGACCAAGTCGCAACGTATGAAGTGGTCAGTGTGAAACAGTATCGCCTCGACCAAGTGCCGCTCGCTTCCATTTTTGCGGCGACTCAGTCAAAGCGGATTCAATTGATCACTTGTGCAGGACCGTATGACGAGAATCTTGGGTATCGGGACCGGATCGTGGTCACGGCCAACCTGATTGAAACGTGAAGATGAAGAGATGCTGACCGATGGGTCGCATCTCTTTTTTTCGCAAAAAACAGCCCTTCACCGTTAAGATGAAGGGCTATAGTCGGATTAAGCATCCATACGATCTAATAATTTTGAGAGTAAAATGAGTTCGTCATCTGAAAAATCAGTGAAGACATCCAGCAAATATTCAATCTTCATGCTCTCTAACGTCTCAAACAACTCACGACCTTCATCCGTTGCCTGAAGTTCAACGACACGGCGGTCACGCTCGCTGCGTTCGCGAGAGATCAACCCTTTTTTCGTCAACTCATCGGCAAGCGCAGTGATCATCGAAGCTGAAAATTGAAACTCATTTGACAGAGCAGAGGCGATTTGAGGACTCTGTTGACAAAGAGAACGTAGAATGAAGAATTCATTGCGGGTTAAATACTGTGAGAACATCGAACGGAGATTTTTTTTCACTCCACGATAGTTCATCCGGATACCACGTTCAGCGTCTGCAACGAGCTGTCGACGTGAAGCGGTCTGTACGGGTGTTGTCATCCTCGAAACTACCTCCTGGCGATAATATTATTCATATATACTTCAGTACATAAAAACATTCTACATTAAAAACATGTTGTCTGTAAAGTTATAGGGGCTCGTCTTTTGCCCGAATTTGCTGAATGATGTCTTCATAATGTTTCAAGTCCGGATAGAACCGTCTAAAGAAAAATTCAATCTGCGGATCGTCGCCTTCCGCTAACAATTTAGCGAGAACGGCATAGACGACACCCATGCCTTGTCTCGGTAACAGAGAAGATGGCAACAAGGTTGCGCATTGGACGGCTTGAGTATAGTAAGTCGAAAGTGTGTCATTCAAATCTTTGAACGTACGGATATCGGCGTAATGGAACATTCTGGTCAACTCGACGATGGCAGAGAGGTCCGTCTCGAGTAGCCATTCGCTCTGGAAGATCGCGTTGTCTAGTTTCTCGACCGTTTGATCATTTGCAATATAATAGTTGAGATTATCTCGGGTAATGGCCACTTTTTCAGGAGAGTCAAGAATCTGTTCGACCGTTTCTTGTTCGAATGTTCGCAACTGTTTTCGAATGTTCACGAACTCGGAGTCGGCAATCTCCAATAGACCAGCGACCCGGCTGAAACTTCTTTTGATTTCAGGAGGAACGGCATTCGGATTTTTGTAACCGAGGTCGTGTTCAATCTCGGCCCAGGCGTGTTGTAGGATCGAGCGGACTTGAATTTCCGCCTCTTTTTCTGCAAAACGGCGATATTCACCTAGAGCAAGTCGCTTTTCACTTAATTCTACGACATAATGGACAGACAGATATCCGAACTCATTGGAGTCGAGCAACGTCGACTTATCGATGGACTGTTCACGGTCGATGGTGAATTCATCTTCTAAAATTTGCGCAACGGCGCGTACGTCGTCATGAAAGTATGTCACGATCCGTATCCCGGCCAAGTCTTGTACGTCACGTAAGGAACGATATTGATAAGGCTTGCGTGAGAGTTTGGCATATAGACTGTCCGCCTCTTTGGCACGGGCGACGATTGAATGGAACTGGATGCCGGCTTCTGTCAACAATTCACTGAGGAGCGCTTTCAGCTTTGTGGCAAACGCTTCATAGTCTTCTTTCTCATTCAAATATTCAAGCATGATTGTATTTAAGTCTTGTTTTGGCACAGAACTCACTCCTTTTCTCTATCCATAGTATAGCATCACATGTCTGAAACGATATGATAGCATGTATAAGGAGTGAAATAGAAAGAGGTGGGATGGATGCATACATTCCGTTCAGGTGAGAGAGAGAAAGTCGAAATTATCGCTGGATTATTACTACAAGCTGGATATCGCATATCTCGTATCCGCACTGTCGATTCCCAGTTCGTAGTGACCGCTCGATTAGAGGGTAGGACTCAAAGAGAAGGGGAGTACGATCGAATCGAGGGAATCGTGCATCATTTCGACATCGAAGAATGGATCACGAACGAAGAAAGGGATTGATTGTATGTTTATCACCTCATTTTTCGGGAATAACAAAAACAGTGAATTACATGACTGTGAACGTTGAGGAGGATGGGGCATGTTAGAGACAAGAGTAGTGAATGATATGACGACGGTGGACCATGAAGTGAATGAGATGGTGTCAGGCGGATGTGTGAATGAGCATATCTATTTGTTCGCCAAAGATGAGGAATTGACCGTTCGATTGGCAGCAGAGTCCGGAGTACAACCATATCGAATTCCGGAAAAAGGAATGTTCGAGTCGTTGCTCTCGAAATTCACGAGCAATTCAGAAGATCGCATGGAACAGATGGAGAGTCTTGGACTCACAAAAGAGATGGTAGATTCACTCGAACGTGAAATCAAAGATGGTAAAATCGTGTTAGTTTGCGATAAATAAAAAATGGACCGATTTTTCCGGTCCATTTTTTATTTTGCTTTGTAATAGGCATTCACGATGCGACGTAACGATTTTTGATCGAGACGGAGCGGAGCGAATCCAGCATCCTGTAGCAATTGTTTCGTGTTGTCGTCACGGAACGTGATATTCCGGTTCAAATACGGATTGAACACTTTCACCATATCGTTGAACGACTGTTCGACTGAGCTGAGTGTCGATGTCGGTGTCTCCGTGATTGTTAAATGCGGGAATGCTAACGACTCTTTCATATAGTCGAGCATCGTTTCATTTTTTGGTGGTGCGTCGTTTGTCACGTTATAGATTGTACCCGCCTTCGCATGCTCGATGGCAGCGAGGAGTACATCCGCGACATAATCGACAGGGACAAGGTTTGATGTACCTGTCGCTGAGCCAATCAATCGAATCGAATCGACGTCATGCCCACGTCGTTCCAATTTCCGTTTGAACAGTTCGAGAGCACGCATATATCCGTACATCGTAAATTTTGAGTCAGCCTCTCCTGTTTTCGAGTCTCCGACGATGATGGCCGGTCGGAAGATTGACACATCAAGCTCATCCCGTGACTCCCAGACCGCCTGCTCGGCGTGTGCCTTGCTTTCTTCATACGGATTCAAAAAAGATTGCGACACGTCGTACAGTGTTTCCCCGCCAACTTCTTTAGCGCCAAGTGTGTAGGCCGTACTCACGTGGAAAAAGCGACGGCAGTCAATCAGCTTGGTCAAGCGAAGGGCCTCTTTCGTCCCGGTCAAATTGGTCTCGAACAATTCATCGCGCAATTCTTCATCGAATTTGACGAGTGCAGCCATGTGTAGGAATAAATCAATCTTCCCTCTATATGTCTCGATGAACGCTTCATTAGCACCGAGCGCATGTGACGTCAAATCGCCTGGTAACACATCAATCGACTTTTGTTCTTCAGCGGTGAATTGTGCCTGTACCTTCTCCGGTGTTCGCGCCAACATGCAGACGCGATGCCCCCGCTGAATCAATTCTTTGGCGAGTCGCCCTCCTAAAAATCCGGTTCCACCAGTCATAAAAATATGCAATCGCGTTCTCCCTCTCTGTGACATTCTTTACCCATCATATCAACTCTTGTCGCATGTAGCCACTTTGCCTTTGCTGAAATTCCATGTTTAGAAAAAATCGAACTCGGTTATGAACTATAGAGAAGCGTACGAACGGTGCGTAAAGACAGCTTGCCTGTCAAATCTATTGAAGTGAGGTTTTAACGAATCATGGCAAATCTATTCGGAACAGACAAGGATGACGCAAAAAAGAAGCAACAAGATATTGAGAAAACGGTACAAGAGAAAAACATCACCCAAATCCATCTCTATTTCTCAGATGTTCTCGGTGATTTAAAACTCTTGACGCTTTCGGCAAAATTGTTGCCTGAAGTCTTTGAGGGAAAAACGATGTTTGACGGTTCTTCAATCAACGGGTTCTCTTCCATCAAAAACTCAGACTTATTCTTGAGACCGGATTTAGATCGTCCACGGTATGAGCAAGACGGCGAGGAAAATATTTTGGCATTCTTCTGTGACGTATGCACTCCGGAGGGAGAGCGATATGAATACGACCCACGTAATGTATTGAAGGATGCACTTGAACGTGCAGCACGTGATGGCTACTCGGTATTCGTCGGGGCAGAGCCGGAATTCTTCATCTTTGACGAGAACGGAGAATTTTATGACGAGGCGGGATATTTCTCGACACGTTCAGAGGATAAAGGATATGAAGTGCGACAGCACATCGCGAACCGTCTAAGCGGTGTCGGGTTCAACATTGAGGCTGTTCACCATGAAGTCGCTCCTGCGCAACATGAGATTGGCATCAAGTATGATGACGCACTCCATACGGCGGATAACATTCAGTTCTTTAAAGAAATCGTCAAGATTGCGGCGAAGGAGAAAGGGGCATCCGTCTCATTCTTGCCAAAACCGTTGCGTGATGTGAATGGTTCTGGAATGCACTTGAACATCTCTGTCTGGAAGAATGATGGGTCTGGAAATCCGACGACCAACGCGTTCGACGAAGTCGATGCGGATTACGGATTGTCGAAAACGGCGCGTCATTTCATCGAGGGAATCTTGAAGCATGCCCGTGCCACAGCAATCTTCACGAATCCACTACCGGAATCATACGAGCGTCTCGTTCCTGGATTCGAGGCACCTGTCAATATATGCTGGAGCCCATCGAACCGCAGTTCGATGATTCGAATCCCCGCTTCCCGTGGAAGTGCGACTCGTGTAGAGGTCCGAAATCCTGACCCGAGTGCGAACCCATATTTGGCACTTGCCGCGCTCATTTATGCGGGACTTGAAGGAATCGAGCAACAGCTCGTTCCGTCTTCTCCGAACGAGGATGACTTGTTCGAGTATTCTGCGAAGCAAATCGAGAGCCAAGGAATCGCATCACTGCCTGCGACATTCCATGAATCGATTCAGTCACTGAAACAAGACAACTTCCATGACTACTTTAACCACAATATGATCGATCGCTACTTGTCACTCATTCAAGTGCGAAAATAAAAATGACGCCAGCCGATTGAATCGGCTGGCGTTTTTGATGATTAATGGATCCCACGCATATACACTTTGATTTTCGGTGCAAGTGCGAACAGAATCAAGCTTAAGATGATGGCGACGCCACCGATCACGCCGAAATAGAGCATCTCATTCTCAGGCGTGTAGAACTTGACCAGCTGTGCGTTGATCCCTTGCGCAGCAGCGTTCGATAAGAACCAGAGCGACATCGTTTGAGCCGAGAAGGCAGCTGGTGCGAGTTTTGTCGTGGCCGACAAACCGACCGGTGACAAACTGAGTTCTCCCAACACGACGATGAAATAGCTCAAGACGAGCCATAATGGGCTGACGAGGGCATCCGGACCACTGAAGTATGCTGGGAGCAGGATGACCAAGAAACTGATTCCGGCAAATAAGATCCCGAAAGCAAACTTCGTTGGAATGCTCGGTTCGCGGTCACCAAGTCGGACCCATAACCAAGCGAAGACAGGTGCCAGTAAGATGATGAACAGTGGGTTCAGTGATTGGAACCATGCTGGTGACAACGTGAATCCAAAGAACTCTAAGTCAGTCCGTGTATCAGCATAGCTCGCCAAAATCGTTGCACCCTGCTCTTGGATCGCCCAGAACATGACGGAGGCGATGAAGAGCGGAATGTAGGCGATGATTCGCGAGCGCTCGACCTCTGTCGTTTTCGGACTGCGATACATGATGATGAAGTAAATCGTCGGGATCGCAATACCGAACACCCCGACGAGTGAAATGAACGTATTGATCGTGAACCATCCGAGTGGAATCAAAATTGCAAGCAAAATGGCAATTCCGATGGTGACAATGCTGACGATTTTTATTGTTTTCTTTTTCTCATCAGGCGTCAACGGATTCGGTACATACGAACCAGCTAAGCCGAGGTTCGTTTTTCGTGTCAATACGAAGACGACGAGTCCAACGAACATCCCGATTGCCGCGAGCGCAAAGCCCCAGTGGAATCCATAGTCTTTTTGCACTTGACCGACGATGAGTGGTGAAATGAACGCACCCAAGTTGATTCCCATGTAGAAGATACTGAATCCAGCGTCACGACGGCGATCCGTCTCGCTGTACATGTCTCCGACGATACTTGATACGTTTGGTTTCAATAATCCGGTACCAATGACGATCAGCGCCATGGAGATAAACAGGAAGACGACGCTACCTGGAATCGAGAGGACGATGTGTCCGAGCATGATGAACACACCACCGTAGAATACCGCGCGAGACGTCCCGAAAATCCGGTCTGCAAGCCATCCCCCAATGACCCCGGACATATAGACGAGCGCGCCGTATACGGACATGATTGAGAGTGCGACGTTTCGGTCGAGACCGAGTCCTCCCTCAGAGACTTCATAGTACATATAGAATACGAGGATGGCCCGCATGCCATAGTACGAGAAACGTTCCCAAAACTCAGTGAAGAATAAAGTGAACAACCCCTTCGGTTGTCCGAAGAAGCCTTTTTGTGGAACACTATCCACGATTGTTTGTTTATCGATCCTTTCCATGAAAGATCCCTCCTTAACCGTTTTATCATAAAAAGGATTATTATGATTGTAAAGTGAATTGAATGATAATTTCAAATTTTAATAAAGATGTCAAGAATGAAAAGACCACACTTCCGAAATCAGAGAGTGTGGTAAATGAGTGATTATGCCGTCTTTTGCTTTGCTTCCGTCGCTTGGACATGACGTCCGAGCTGCCAATAGATGATGCCTGATAAACAACTCGCTCCACCGATGAGAATCAAAGCGATGTGTCCGGCACGATTGTCAAAAAAGACACTTGCGATGATCGGTGCCGTGACACCACCGATCAACCATTGGATACTCGCTGCACCGTTATAGGCACCACGCATATTCTCCGGTGCGATCAAGGCGATGAATGTCTGCTGAACAGGGGACATGATCATCTCACCTAACGTATAAAACGCATATACGGCGAGTAAGATCCCGACGAGTGGCACGTATGGGGTATCGAGTGCGAACAAGGCTCTAGGCACAATCGCAAGCAAGATCATACCGATACCAAATACGGTCGCTCCTGCTAACATGACCTTACCGAACGGCTTGTTCCCGAGTTTTGAAGCAATCGGGAACTGGAAAAGAACTACCATGATTCCATTCAGTGCTAACAGATACGGGAATGGGTTCTGTTGTGCGGTATACGTCGGGAGCGATTCTTTTAAAAAGAGTGGTAGCATGCTCTCGACGACGGAGAATCCCATTGATATGAATATACCCGCAAAGATGAAGACGAGAAACACGCGATCGTTATAAAAGACGCGCAACACTTCTCGGTTGCTTGGAGTCTCATCTTCCGTAAACTCGGGCAACGACTCATGTATGAACGTGCCGAGCGCAATCGCATATAGTCCAAAGACGAATGCCGCCGCAAAGAATATGAGCTCGCGGTCGATGAACAGCACCGCACTACCAAGAAGTGGACCGAATGCAGCGCCGATGTTATGTCCCATCCGTAAAAGTCCGAACGCTTCGTTCATATGCTCTGGCTCCGTGACATCGGCGACCATCGCGCTTGCGGCAGGGTGGAAGAGCGAGTTCGTCAGTCCGAGCATCGCGTTCAATAAAAGAAGCGGCCAGAACGAGTCGGCGAACGCAAATCCGATGAGGGCAAGTGCGTCCCCAATGATGGCGATCATCATGATTGGTTTTCGACCATACAGGTCTGCTAGACGTCCTCCGATCATCGAACCGAGGAGCGCCATGATTGGGCCAGTCGCCATGATGATTCCGACTTGAAGGTAGCTATCTAACTGGTCACTATAGTAGAGAACAAGGAATGGGGCAATCATGAACATCATAATTCCCGTAATCGTCTCCCCTAAAAAACGAATCCAAATGTTGCGGTCGAGCCGCTTGAGTGATTGAAACATACAGGTCACCTGCTTTATTTAATTTTAGACACAAAAGGGACGTCATATGCATAAAGGCATACGACGTCCCACGTTGTTTATGCATGCCTCGATAGGCAGGCGTCTTAGATATGAATCAATCGAAGAGGTGCCTGCCAATCAGTATGAACTTGAGTGAATGGTTTCGAAGATACTACTGACATGGGAACCTCTCCTTTCTGTTAATTGTGTTCTTCTCCTCAACTGTATGACACATTTCCTCAATGTGTCAACAAATTTATGAGGTGAATCAAAGTAATTCGTTTAGATTTTTTCGGTTCAGTCGATAATCGATGAGGCGAGACAAGACGACTTGAATCATGTTCGTGATCGGCACGCTCACGAACATCCCGATGAGGCCGAACAGGCTTCCTCCGATGATAATCGATGTGATGACCCAAAATGGTGTGATGCCGACACTATCTCCGAGAATCTTCGGTCCGAGCCACAATCCGTCAAACTGCTGTAACAAGAAGATGAACAAGAGTACCAAGACGGCGGTGAACGGATCATAAAAATAGGTGATGATAAACGCCGGGATCATCCCGAGTAGCGGTCCGACATATGGGATGAAGTTTAGGACGCCGACGATGACTCCGAGAAGTAGGGCATATGGGGCCCCGATGATCAAGAGTCCGATGACTGCTAGCACTCCAATAATCAGACAGTCGAGTGACTTCCCAATGATATATCGCTTAAAGATATAATCCATCTCTTGAAAGATATCGATTGTCGTCTTCGCAGTGCCGACGGGTAATAGCGCATAGAGAAGACGCTTAAACATACGAGCGAAGACTTCTTTGTCCTTTAACAAATAGATGGAGATGACAATCCCAATCAAGAAGTTGATCAATGTCATTGTAAAACTAGAGACATAACTAACGGAAGAGAGGACGGCCGTCTCGACCCATCCAGAGTAACGATCCTCGAAGCGCGCAAAATCAATCGCTTGGGCGATCGTCGCGTTATAGTCTTTCAAGTAATTGTTCACTTCACCTAAAAACACGTCGATTTGACGGATATAAACCGGTAACTCATTGATGAGTGATGACAGACTCGAGTAAATCCGCGGGAACAACGTGACGACCGAAATCGCCAAGATGCCGATGAACGTGATATAGACGATGAGTAGTCCTTGATATCGCTTCAAGTGGAACCGTTCTTCAATATAAGAGAGTACGGTGTTGAGTAACAAGGCGATGGCGATCCCCATGATGATAGGGGTCAGTAACTGAAACGTGTATTGTAAGACACGCGAGATGGTATCCGGTTCACTGATGACCCGCCATAAGACGAGCAAAATCAGTCCGATTACACTCAGTTTCCAAATAAGTTGACGATTAAGCTCCAATGCTCTATCCCCTCATACAAATATAATTTTTCTACTCTTTTACTATGAATGTTTTTTGAAAAGGATTCAATAGATGTTCTCTTTGAAAAAAATGTTTGACACCGTTGGGAATGTCTGGTTAACTTAGGGGCATACAAAAATTACATAACGAATGACACTTTCTATCAAGAGAAGCGGAGGGACTGGCCCGATGAAGCTTCAGCAACAGATTGCAAAATACTGTGCTAATTCCAGCAAGGTGACCTTGAGAGATGGAAAGGTGGTTGACTACATACGTCTGTATCGAGCACCCCTTTCCTCAGAAAGGGGTGTTTTTTCGTATTAGGAGGACCCATCATGGCAGACAGACGTTCCAAGTTATTAAAATCATTACCGACACAACACTTTGTCGGATTAGCAGAAGAAGTCGCGGCAGTCGAGGCGAGTGGCAAGACCGTCATCCGACTCGGACAAGGCACACCCGACTTACCGACACCAGCTCCGATCTGTGAGGCACTGGAACGAGCATTGACCGACCCGACGACCCATCAATACGGACCGTTCCGGGGACAGGCTCGATTAAAAGAAGCTGTGGCCGCATTCTATCAACGTGAATACGGAGTCGACCTCGACCCAGCAAAAGAAGTGGCGATTTTGATTGGCAGCAAATCGGGTCTCATCACGTTGCCTCAGTGTCTTCTTGAGCCGGGTGAAGGCATCTTGCTCCCGAACCCTGGCTATCCCGATTATATCTCGGGAGCGCGTCTCGCCGGAGCGGACATCATCGATTTGACGTTGAAGGAAGAGCACGGCTATCTCCCGGATTACACCACGCTCGATCCGCTTCATGCACGACTCATGTATTTGAACTACCCGAGCAATCCGACCGGCGCTGTCGCGACGCCAGCCTTCTTTGAGGAGACGGTTAAATTCGCCACAAACCATGATCTGATGGTCGTACACGATTTCGCCTATGGAAGTATTGGCTTTGATGGGCATGTCCCGCCAAGTTTTCTCCAAGCAGACGGGGCAAAAGAAATCGGGATTGAGGTGTATACGATGTCGAAGGCGTTCAACATGTCGGGATGGCGTGTCGCGTTCGCAGTCGGAAATGCAGATATCATCGAGGCGATCAATACGTACCAAGATCATGTCCACGTCTCTGTGTTCTCTGCCATTCAAGAGGCAGCCATCGTGGCGTTAGAATCCCCGCGTGACATACGTGACGACCTAGCCTCGCTTTACGAAACAAGACGAAACCGATTGATTGATAGGTTACGCCGGGCAGGGTGGGAGATTGAGGCACCAAAAGGTTCTTTCTTCGTATGGGCGAGAGTGCCTGAAGGCGATGCAAAATCATTTTCGACGAAGTTACTACATGAGGCGGGCGTCGCCGTCACACCGGGCTACTTTTTTGGAACGGAGGGGGAACACCACATCCGCTTTGGTCTCGTGTCGTCTGAACAGAAGATTGATGAAGCGGTAGAACGGATTGAGAGACTGTTTGCAGCCTATGAGGAGGTCCATCAATGATTCGACAAGCGGTGCTGGAATACGACCATTCGAACGATGCGCTCGATCAACTTTACTCACTGATTGGGAATCGGGATGCACTCGTTTTGAAAGGATTTAACGGATACGGTGAAGCGATTCGCGTGTCTCCTCGTCTAGCAGAAATTCCGAGCGTACGATTCAAGGGGGAATGTTCAGACGAAGAAGTCGAACGACTAAAAGCGCATCGACCTGACGTCTGGATTGCCGTCGGTGGCGGTAAATTGATTGATACGGCGAAGCGGATTGCATTTACCCAGTCGGTCCCGCTCATCGTCATTCCGACACTTGTGTCAAACTGTGCCGCCTTCACCCCGCTCAGCGTGATCTATGGAGAAGACGGTACATATTTACGATATGATACGTTCCCCGTCGTCATCGAGCGCGTCATCGCGGATGAACGACTGTTACGTGATTCACCTTACGACTATTTTAAGGCTGGTGTCATCGATACGGTCGCAAAGTGGTTCGAGGCTCGATATATTAGCGGAACAACATCAAGGGACGCAGGGATTCAATCGGGGCTCTCACTTGCGGCGCAATGCGGAGCGTTGATGGATTTGTCCATTCGTGAAGATGATTTTCGCCATTATGGCAGGGACATCCGATCTATCGTCGATCATGTCCTCGCCATCGGTGGTGCCGTTGGTGGATTCGGTGACGCCGGCACCCGAGTCGCCGTCGCCCATGCGGTGCATAACGCACTCAGTCGTTTTGATTCGACGCATCATTGGTTGCACGGGGACAAGGTAGGCTTCGGGCTGATCGTTCAAGAACGATTGACCTCATCCGAAGACGCCTCATTCCTCGAAAATTGGCTACAAGCGATTGCCGCTCCGACGTCACTTGACCAACTTGGGATTCGATTTGACCAAATCGATGAGTTGGTCGATTATGTCGTCGAAGAAATGACGATTCAAGGCATTCACAAGGTTGAAGATGCAGAACGATTAAAAGAAATTTTAAGAAATCTTCAAGAAATAGTTTACAAATAATTCTTTTATCAGTAATATAATAACAAAATAATAGAACCGATTGCTTATCAAGAGTGGTGGAGGGACTGGCCCGATGAAACCCGGCAACCAGATCAGAAATGATCATGGTGCTAATTCCAACAGACGAGACGTCTGGGAGATGAGCGTGTCCGACTTTCACGTGTCGTGCCCGCCGCTCTTTTTGAGTAGCGGGCTTTTCATTTGGAGGAGGAATCATTCATGAACATTAAACAAAAAACCATTTTGGCAGGTACATCTATCCTTGCGGCCATCGCACTCTCGGCGTGCGGACAATCCGAGGCGAGCGAGACGCTAAGCACGAAAGAGCTAACGATCGGCGTGACTGGTGGACCACACGAGCAAATCGCCGAGAAAGTACAGGAGCTCGCAAAAGAAGATGGGCTCGAAATCGATATCAAAGTATTTAATGATTACAACACCCCGAACACCGCTCTCGACGAAGGAAGTCTCGACGTGAACAGCTATCAGACGCTCTCGTTCCTCGAACTGCAAAAAGCGGACAAGGGATATAAGATTGACGACGTCTTCAAGACGGTCGCTTTCCCGATGGGGCTCTATTCAGAGAAGTTGACGGATATCAAGGACTTAAAGGAGGGCGATAAAGTAGCCGTCCCGAACGACCCGGCGAACGAGCTCCGTGCGCTACGATTATACGAAACGGCCGGACTCATCACGTTAAAAGAAGGATTGACGGATAAAGCGACGAAGCGCGACATTGCTGAGAATCCGCTCAACCTCGAATTTATTGAACTTGAAGCATCCCAACTGCCGACGCAACTCCCGGAAGTGGCACTCGCAGCCATCAACACGAACTTCGCGATGGGAGCGGGTCTATCCATTAATGAAGATGCCCTCTTCCATGAAGATACGGTCGATAACCCGTATCCGAACTATGTCGTCGTCCGTTCAGCCAATAAAGAAGATGAAGTCGTGAAGACGCTGAAGTCTTACTATCATTCAGATGAAGTACGTGCCTTCATCGAAGAAGAATTCAATGGTTCGGTCGTGCCGGCATTCTAAGGAGGGGTCTTATGATTGAACTGAAACAAATCACCAAGGAGTTCAAGGTCAACGGAGACACGATCACGGCACTTGATGATGTCACCCTCACGATTGAGAGAGGCGAAATCTTCGGAATCATCGGACGAAGTGGTGCCGGTAAGAGTACGCTCATCCGGATGATCAATCTTTTGGAGCGCCCGACATCAGGCGTAGTCGAGATTGAGGGACAAGATATCACGCTCCTCAAAAAGAAAGGGTTGTCGACGTTACGCCAGCGAATCGGTATGATCTTTCAGCACTACAACCTGCTGAAGACTGCGACCGTCGAAGAGAATGTCGCCATCCCGCTTCGTCTCGAAGGTCTCGGGAAGCAGGTCATCCGTGAACGGGTCGACCGCTATCTCCAAATCGTCGGACTGAGCGAACATCGGAACCATTACCCTGAACAATTGTCAGGTGGACAGAAACAACGTGTCGCCATTGCGCGAGCGCTCGCCCACGAGCCTGATATTCTCCTCAGTGATGAGGCGACAAGTGCACTCGACCCTGAGACGACCGAGTCGATTTTAGAGTTACTGCTCGAAATCAATCGCGAGCTCGGATTGACGATTTTCTTGATCACACATGAGATGGAAGTCATCGAACGAATCTGTGACCGGGTCGCCGTCATCGATCGTGGCCAAATCGTTGAACAAGGACACGTACTAGACGTCTTCTCCAATCCGTCACACGAGACGACCCAGAAGTTTCTTAAGACAAACCTCGACGTGCCGGAAGAAGTCGTCTCGGAACTCCAGACTCGGGGAACGCTCGTCCACTTGTCGTTCATCGGCAGTCAGACAGAACAAGCAGTCCTGGCCCAATTGACCAAGCGGTTCGGCATCCTTCCGAACATCATCGGAGGCGGAATCAAGAAGTTAAAGGCGGGGCTTGTCGGAAACTTACTTGTCCATCTTGACGGGGATCATGATCAAACGGAACTCGCCGTCCGTTATTTGAAGACGAGCGGCGTACATGTGAGGGAGGTGTCAAACCATGCAACAGTTTTGGACAGACTGGGGTGACTTAATCTGGACAGGAACGGTTCAAACGTTGACGATGACGAGCATCGCGCTTTTGATCTCGACCTTGATCGGATTGCCGCTCGGGACGTTGCTCGTTTTGACGAGACCGAATGGCAGACTCGCAAACCGATTCGTCTATGGTGGCTTATCGAGCGTTATCAACGTCATCCGTTCCATCCCGTTCATCATTCTGTTGTTCTTCATCTTGCCGTTCACACGGTTCATCATGGGGACGACAATCGGCGTGCAGGGCGTCTTGCTCCCCTTGATCGTCTTCACCGCCCCGTATATTGCGCGACTCATGGAGTCGGCACTACTCGAAGTCGACCGCGGGGTCATCGAGGCGTATGAAGCGATGGGCATCGCGACGAGAAAAATCATCTGGTATGTGTTAATCCGTGAAGCACGTTCTTCTATCGTTCTCGGATTGACGATTGCGACAATTGGATTGATTGGAGCGACGGCGATGGCGGGACTCGTCGGAGCAGGTGGACTGGGGGACATCGCCTATCAATACGGACACCTTCGTTTCGAACCGGAAGTCATGTACGTGACCATTTTCGTCCTCATCCTCCTCGTTCAGTCCATCCAATCCTTCGGGAATCGACTGGCGGCAAAATTGAAAAAGGCATAAAAAGAATCGTGTCGTGAAAGCGACACGATTTATGCGTTATGGAGCAGACGTTTCAGTTCAGCGATGCGGTCATGTCTCGGGATGAACGTCCGAATCTCTTTTTCACTGAAACCGACCTGGATGCGATGATGGTCGAAGACGATCGGACTTTTCAGGATTTGAGGATTCGAGGCGACGAAGCTATATAGCTCACGAATCGACATCTCATCTAGTTTCTCTGCCGCTTGTTTATAGACACTCTTTTGGACCGACAACAAGTCCGTCGTCCCATTTTCCGTCAGGCTTAACATCTCTTTGAATTCTCCGAAGGATAAACCTTGGTCTGTCAATTTCTTTTCGATGAAGGGAATCTTTTGTTCCCGTAACCAATCAATCGTTTTTCTGGAAGAACTGCAGCTCGTATGCGTGAATACTGTGACCGTCACGACAACCACTTCTCCTTTACATCAGTTTGGTTCTAACTATTATCTCCTTTTATACGTTCGAGTACGTGATTATGTTTCAAATCACATACAGTTTCTTTTGATTGAGGACGATTACGTTCGGGTTCAGATTTCATGAGTATCGAACAAAGTGTATGATTGTTCTACCATCCGCTCATGAAACGTGAGCGGATTTTTTTCGTATAGGATAGTTAGATAATGGTAAAATTGGATGAGGAGATTAGAGGAGGGGATATTTTGTACAAAAGAGGAATCATGATGTTACTGAGTGCTTCATTTTTAAGCTCATGTGGGGCATCTAATATAGAAGTCATTCAACTAGATTACATAGAGGATCAATGGAATGTGGAAAGCTATTCAAAAGAAGGAGAGATGATTAAAGTTCATGAGTCAAAAGAAGTATTGGCTGCATGCGTTGGGGAGCGTGCAACCGAATTAAAGGGTGACATCACGGTATATCAAACGGCGATTGCAGGGAGAACCGAGCCTATTTCAACCATGACCCCATATACGATGAAAGTCGTGACGTACTTAGAAGGTGACGAACGGTATGTCGTATGTCGTGAAAGTTACACCAATCAATTGATGGCGGAAGCGATTGACTCGTTTCCAGACTTTGTGAATACAAGTGACGGAATTCGACTTCCCCGACTCCCTCGTATTCATCAGACATCTTCCGCGTTACAAGACAAGTTGGTGGAAGCAGAAGGATTGGATTTTGACGGGAATTCCATCACCCCGTTCCCGCATACGTTACTGGAAATCGAACCGGCGCTCTACGGCGAACTTGAAATGAAACTTGATGGCAAGGTGATCCGTTATCCGATTGCGCAGTTCGAGCCGCGAGGATTTGAGATGCCGAATCAACAGATTGCCATCGGATATGATAAAAAGAGGTTTCGTCCATATATTCTCTACTCGTTTGACGGTCAATTTTTCATGCCTCAACCGATTGAGTTTGATGAGTTAGAGGACCCGGAGTCAAAAGAGAATACCGTCTTTTCCGAGTTAGAGATCGAGACTGTCGCTACAGTTCGCCAACTGAACGAAGGAGAGGAGTATCAGTTCTATACTTTTTCGTATCTGAAAAACGGGAAACGTGTGACCGAAACGATGACGATTCGATTCGCTCCTGGCTTGTTGTTAAAAGAAGGAGAAGAACCAGATCCGATGTTTGAGGATTGGTTGCCTGTTGAAGAAGCCGGGCCAAGGGTCATCGTCCATCGCAAACCATACGATGGAGGGGCGATGGAATTCGCAGAATATAGTGAGGCCACGATAGAGGAAGCGAAAGAATTGTTCGACATCATCAATCAGGCAGACCCCGTCGATCGCCGCGGAGAAGATTCAGAATATCGATATTTGACTTTATCAGACGGTTGGAAGGGTCAAGTATTCGAAATCAGCTATCAAAAGCGTTCGAAAAAAGTTGATATCTATTTAACGGACTCGCTCCGCGACCAAACATATAAATTATCGAGCGAAGGAGCGGAGGCATTCTTAGACACGTTTCCGCGTCTAAGGGAAACATTATGAAACGAATCTTTTTATTTATTTGCTGTATTGGTTTGTTGACAGGTTGTGATGATGAACAGATGGATGTCGTAAAGCTAGATTACATATCGGAGCATTGGAATGTGAAAGAGATGAATTCTGGTCGGATGGATGCCAAGTCGGAGACGTGGGCGAGTGATTTACTCGATGCGTGTTCCGGGAATGCAATTTCACGAATCGAAGAGGACGTCACCGTCTATCGCTCGTATGAATTGAATCGCAAATTCGATGATGCATATAAAATCGTGATGTATATGGAAGGAGATCGACCATATGCCGTTTGCTATGACAGTGCTTCTGAACAAATAAAGGCGGAAAAGATAGATGAATTCCCTTACTTCGTTCATACGGAAGAAGGGACCGACATCTTGAGTACGCCGACGATTCGCACGGGTACACATGAAGAATTGAAACAAATGGAACAAAAAGACCAAGGTCATTACTATGCTGCGCCCGTCCGTCTCCTCGAAGGGACGATGATTCATGTGACACCTTCATTATATGGCCAAATCGATTTATCGATTGGAGATCAACAAGGACTGTTCCCCATTTCACATTTAGAGCCATTTAGTGCCCAATCGGAAGAAGTGGGAATCGCGCTCGGGTATGACGAACAATCGAAAGAAGCGTATTTTCACTATGAGAAAAATGATGGATTGACGACCCTGCTTCCTTTAGTCGTGTGGAATGAAAAAGAGCATAAACACGAGCCGATTCAATTCGAAGGGCTACAAGTAGAACAGGTACTTCGGGAAGACATTCTTGAACCGGGTGTCAAGATGCCTCTCTACACGTTCTCCTTCATTGAAGATGGGAAACGTGTGAATGAGGAGGTCAGTTTAACTTATTTGAATGGTGAATTTTCGACACAAGATCCTGTTCAAAACGCGAGCGATTCAAATGGTCCATTCGTTTATGTTCATGAGAAGCCATTAAACGGCGCGCTCGACATTCAGTACCCAAACGTGCTGATGGCTGAAGAGAACGACATATCAGATCTGATGAATGAGATTGATGACGCAATACCTGTCAAACGTGCTGGAGATGTGACTGACTATTCGCGTCTTACGATCGTCGATGGTTGGGGTGCTCAAGAATTTCAGTTAAGTTTCAAGGAACGATCTCAAAAAATCGATGTTTATCTGACGGACTCGCTTCGCGATCAAACATTCAAACTATCAAGCAAAGGAGCGGAACGATTCTTGGATCTATTTCCGGAGGTGAAAGAGTCATGATGAAACGAATGCTATTGATGTTAAGCACAGTCGGGATTTTGTCGGGTTGTGTTGGCGAACAGATGGATGTCGTAAAGTTGGACTATATGCCCGAGCAATGGAACGTGGGCGATTTGTATTCGAATCAGATGGATGCCGAGTCGGAGACATGGTCGACTGCAATTCTCGGCGCTTGTACGGGTGAACCGCTCACTCAGATCGAGGGGGATGTAACGGTTTTCAATTCATATGCGGTGAATCGGAAAGTCATGATATCAGATTATGATCCGAGCTCATATAAATTAGTGACATTCTTGAAAGGAAAAGAAAACTACACCATTTGCTATGACGGAGACTATTCCAACATGAAATTAGGGAAGATTGATGAATTACCGGACTTCCTTGATTTATCAGCAGGTATCGAAGTTCCGAACGTCCCGAAAATGAAAGCGGGTACGAAAGAGGAAGAAGAAGTCGCAGAACAGAGTGACCCATCCGAGTACCTGGGGATGCCCATCAACCTGTTCAAAGACACGATGGTTCATTTGACCTCTCCTTTGAATGGCGCGATTGCGTTAACAGTAGGTGAACAGGAAGGAATCTTTCCCCTCTCGACCATTGAACCATATAATGCGCAAATGGGAACCGCAAAGATTGCACTCGGATATAATGACAAATTGGAAGCCGCTCACTTTTACTTCGAAACTACGAACGGAACGACATCTATTCAACCGTTCCTTGTATGGGATGAGAAAGAGAGCGCACATGTCCCCATCCAGTTCGAAGGATTACAAGTCGAACGGGTCCTCCAGACGGATACGTTAGAGCCGGGGGTTAAGACACCGCTTTACATATTCTCATACATGAAAAATGGAAAGCGTGTGAAAGAAGAAGTCAGCTTGACGTACACGAAGGGCGAGTTTGCCACGAAAGAGTCCATTAAAGAATCTACTGAAGCAGGACTCATTGCAAATCCTTCCGTTCCGCGAGGTCCGTTCTTCTTTCTCCATAAAAAACCGTTAGATGCGGAGGCTACATTGAATTATCCGGATACATTGCGTGCAGCTGGCACCGACATGTCTGATTTGATGAACGCATTTGAGGAGGCAGAACCGGTGGATCGAGCTGGAGAAGTGGGGGACTATCCCCTTCTCACCATCATCGAGGGATGGAAAGGGCAAGAGTTTCAGTTAAGCTTCCAGAAACGGTCTAAAAAAGTAGATGTCTATGTGACGGATGAAACACGAAACCAAACGTTCAAACTGAGCAGTGCAGGGGCGGAAACGTTTTTCTCCTATTTCCCTGATTTAGATGAGTGAAAGGCGCCCCTCGGTGTCTTTTTATTTGGTAAATACTTCAAATCCAAGATATTGACCTTCTGTATAAAAAGAGAGTAATGGTATGTTATAGGATACGTTACACTGAAATTCACGATTTAGTACGAACATCCTAAGAATGAGAAAGGTTGCTATCTATAATGAGTACTTTGAACCAAAAAGGAATTCAATCTGCAGACGTTTTTCAATCCATTGAAACGAATATGGCGATGATTCGATTCGATCGTCAACGCCGGGTCGTCGATGTGAACGATACGTTTGCGAAAGCAATGAAATATAGACGCGAGGAGATGATTGGCATGCAGCATCACTTGTTCTGCCCTTCTTCCTTTGTCAATAGTCCAGAGTATTCGGCATTTTGGGAGAAATTATGGAATGGTTTCAGTTTCTCGGATAAAGTGGAGCGTGAGAATGCAAAAGGGGAAACCATTTGGCTCGAGGCGACGTATATGCCAATTTTTGAAGGAGATGATGTCATCGGTGTCGTCAAGATCGCATCGGACATCACCGCACGGCAACAAGTGATTGAGGATTATGCGTATCGCTTTAAATCGATGACCGATGTGCTCGACGAACGGGCGAAGACAGGCATGCAAGACACGAAAGTATTGAATGAAACGATTGAAAAGCTTGCGAAAGATGCCGCGGACAACCTCCATGCCCTTCAGAACTTGCGTCGTCAAGCCGATGACATCGCGAAAATTGCCTCGTCGATCAAAGAGATTGCGGCACAAACGAATCTATTGTCCCTGAATGCTGCCATCGAAGCGGCACGAGCAGGTGAACACGGGCTTGGATTTAATGTGGTTGCGACTGAGGTCCGCAACCTCTCCCGTATGGTTGAACGTGCGGTCATCGACGTCAACTCGAACACGGAAGGGATGAACGTCGAGCTTCGGAAAATTGTAGAAGGTGTCACTGCGTCCAATCAAGAGATTCAGTTAAGTGCAAAAACGATGGAACAGACGATGGAGCAATTCCATACGTTCGAGCAGGCAGCAGCCGAGTTACATGATACTGCCGACACATTTACATCCAACCTGTGAACCGATTGACCCTACACGGGGTCAGTCGGTTTTTTTGAATTGTAACGTATGTCCGTGTCGTTTCAACCAATCTTTCGCTGTAGCGGTGTTCGGATAAATCTTTTGTAACGTTCTCCAAAAAGAAGGTGAGTGGTCGAAGTGGACGAGATGCACCCATTCATGAGCAATCACGTAATCCATCATTTCTCTCGGCGCCAGCATGAGGCGGACATTGATGGAGATAGTTCCGTTCGAACTACATGATCCCCACCGTGTCTTTTGATGACCAATCCGAATCTTTTTCGCTTTAACGCCTAAGATCTTTTCATAAATTGGTGCCCGCTCGATCGCATAGTGTAAGGCACGTTCACGAAGCCAAATCTCATACTGTTTCCAGAGTGTAGCGTCGTCCCATGCTTCCGGAACCAAAAAAGACGTGCCGTCATGCCGAAGCGTCCGCCCGCTGTCTCTTCTGACCGGGTAATGCTCTCCGTGAAGCACTAGTCCGCGATCAAGAACGCACATCTGTTGAGGAAGATTCTGCAACGTCTCACGAATCCATGTGTCATGCTCTTCTAGAATGCGGTCGACGACTCGTTTTGACAAACGTGCTGGAATACGTAGCTCGATTCCGTTTGGCGTGACATAAAATGCGGCTTTTTTTCTGCGATTGTTGCGAATGACGGTAACACGCATTGACGCGCCTCCTTTCTTATCTCGATCGAGTATAACGAAGTCGGCAAGAAACTGCCATGCTTTTTTGGCACGCAGTCGAATCAACTTTGATACAGTAAGAGGAGGAGGGATGAACATGAAATCAATTTTACAACAAGAACTGAAACGTAAAGATACGAATTCGGTGAAATGGGATGGGTTGGAACAATGGTTCCGTTTATCTGAGGATGTGTTACCGCTTTGGGTAGCGGATATCGACATCCGTACTGCGCCGTCCATCTCCGAGGCGCTCGCCGCAAAAGCCGCTCAAGGGGAATTCGGGTATACACTGTTCGCACCTGAAGCGCAGAAGGCGGTCAGTGATTGGTACGGCCGACGTCACGATTTGATTGTAGACCCGAACCATGTGTTATTCTCTAGCGGTGTTGTGCCTGCGTTGACGCATATCGTCGAGGCGTTGACTGAAGTCGGAGATGGCGTCGTCATCCAGTCACCTGTCTATCCACCATTCCACGAACTCGTTGTCGGTTCCAAGCGACAAGTGTTCGATGCCCCGTTGAAAAAAATTGACGAGCGCTACGAGATGGATTTTGTCGCACTCGAGGAAGCGATGAAACAAGCGAAACTCTTCCTACTCTGTTCCCCACATAATCCAGTTGGGCGTGTCTGGACGAGAGCGGAACTAGAAAAGGTCGTAGCACTCGCGGATCAATATGAGGTGATTGTCGTCGCTGACGAGATTCATGCAGATTTGACATTCCCGTCTCATAAACATACCGCAATCGGCACACTCGACTCGCGTGTCATCACGGTAAGTGCGCCCTCAAAAGCATTTAATATCGCCGGATTATTTGCGTCCTACATCATTTGTCCGGTCGATGAGTGGCGGAAGCAAATCACGAAAGTACAGAACAAACATCATGTGCTCCCGACACCGTTCGCGAACACGGCTATCATCGCCGCGTATACCGACAACCGCGCGGAACGTTGGCTCGACCAGTTGCGAGAAGAATTGGAGCAACAAATGAATGACGTGATCGATTCCATCGAATCAAACCTTCCGATGCTCCATACGACCCGTCCGGAAGCGAGTTATCTGCTTTGGCTCGACTTCTCGGAGTTACCGATGTCTGCCGAGGAGCGGAAGTCATGGCTTCATCACGAGGTTCGGATCTTCTTGTCACCGGGTGGTCCGTTCGGTCCTCAAGGTGAAGCGTTCGAACGGATGAATATCGGGACTCGTCGTGAACTGTTGGACGAGGCGATTCATCGGCTGAGCGCGCAAATGAAGCGAAAAGCGTTTGTGTAAAACGAGAATCGGGAAAAATTCACAATGAGATGATGAAAGAAAGTGAGTGGATGGGATGGAGACGATCAACTGGAAGAAAAAGATGGAGGAACAGTTAAGGCGTAGCGGATTCACCTTGCAAGTCGAAAACATGTCCAATATCCGCTTGACTGAGATTCATGCGAGTTCTTCTCCATTGATCTCTTATCCGCTCCGAGTCCGTTTATATGAGCGGATGGGTTGGCTCATGTGTACGGTCGATTCGCCAACGCTCGATCGGAATGAAGACCATCCGTTATTTGAACGCATGGTGACCGCCGTCTTTGAACGGATTGTGCGTCACCTTTATAACGGATACGGTTTTCATATCTTGACGTTTATCGGGGATACGGGAAATTACATCGCTCCGAAAGATTCGGAGACAGGGGAGGTCGTGCGTCTCGTCGCCCACCTTTGGAATGACCGATCGTACATTCACCTCGACACCTTTGAAGAGTATCCCGCCTTATACGTGACGCCGCCATGGGCACATCAAGCCTATGCCATCGAAAGCACAGAGGATGAGTGGGTTATCTACGCAGGGAGAGGAGGGAGGCCGTCGACCGATTATCGTGCGGACGGTGTCGAATTGAAACCTCATCGTCTATCGGATGGTGAGCTCTTCTTCCCGGTGGATCGGATTTCAAAAGAGAAAGGAACCCTCGCCCTGGCCGAATGGCTTCGACTCGAAAGGCGAGAAGTCGAGGACTTTATGATGTCCTTCATGCAGACAATCCGGAAGTTCGATCCGTCATTTGGATTCGCATGGGGTGGAACCGAAACCTTTTTTCATGGTGTACCGGTTGAACCGTACGCGCAGGTGCTCAGGCTCGAAAGTGGGAAACGTCGCTATCGCGTCATGAACAATACGGCAAAACGACTATTTGCCGCCTCGGACGACCCGAATGAGTGTCTGAAGGAAGTGAGTCGAACACTAGGGACGATCACGCTCCCTGAACGGCGTGTCTCAGCCCTCGGTCAATTGATCATGGGGATCTGGCAACAGTTTGAGACCGATGAAGAGACGTACATTCAAGAAGTCGCGTTTCGAGACATCTCCAAATTCCAAATGGAAGAAAAGATTGGACATGCTCTCGCGAATCAACAACGGATTCGCTGGATCGACAAGAATCATCCGCATCAGGATGTGATTGAATATGCTCATCTTCGTATCACGTTCCCGAAACGACCACCTGGGCTTGTTACAGTCGAACCCGCTGAATCCGGACAAGAGAGAGGTGTTTTATGAGAATCGTTGACGCACGAGCCATGCCAATCGATCATGAAGATGTGATCGCCGTTACCCCTTCCTCTGTCTACTATCGCGAGAAGATAAATCAAACGACATTCTCGCTCTATCGCTTTGACGAAGAGGACGGCGTGATCACACAATTGAATCGAAGGGAGTACGCGGATTATGGTTATCCCAAGCTTTTCGTCGATGGAGACATCGTCTACTTTATAAATGAGGTTCCAGACGGTGAAGGGGTAGTCAAGACAGAATTGATCGCCTTCTCTTACAAGTCAGACACCGAAGAAATTGTCACGACGTTTGAGAAGCGTGGGAATAGCACATTGTTCTGGGTATTGGATCATCGTTACTTCCTCTTTTTGACGGCGTTTGAATCATCGGATGATGCATGGCTTTATGACCGGGTGACCAATCAACGGGAGCGTATTCGAGATGAGCGCCTCGTCGGTAAGACGGAACGATTCCGAGAATTATATTTGTTTACGACCACATTCGCTGGTGTTCCATACATCGTCTGTAACGCAAGACTCGATGAGTTTGACTATTATAATGCACTCGATGATGGGCGCATCTCTCCTGACGACCCGATTGACCATTCCGAGGCACTATTGATTTGCCCACTTGAAGAGGCGGTCGAGGCGATATGGGATCATCGGGACGAATTGCCATTCGATGATGTCCTTCGTCTTCAAGGGGAAGGGGACACGGTTCAATATCTCGGAGAAAATGAAGGGACGCTTCGATTCTCCGCTTTTGTTGACTCGTTAAATAAGGAAGTCATCTATGATTTGACGGCTCCCGATGTCTTGCATGAAGTATCGGTCGTCGATTGGGGTGCCTATGAACCGATTGATTTCACATACGATGATATTAGTTCGACGATTTTCATCAAAGTCGATGAGACGGATATGCACTCAGAAGTCATCGACCTAGCAACCGGTGCGCGTTATATCGATGTGGAACCGTTCGAACGCGTCATCGGTCACCGCTATCTCGTCCATGAATATACGGAAGGGCTAACGAGCGGTGTCGTGATCTTCGATTTGAAATCTGAAGAACGTTTCGCATATGACAATGCCTATTTTATGGTCATCGATGATGCCATATTGATATTGTCAATGTCTAGCATATAAATATAACCACCACCCATCATATAGGTGGTGGTTATATTTGGATATATAGTTTACATAACATATTATTGTAAACCTGATACTGCGTGTTTTTTCCGTTCGTCTCCGATATGGGCATAGACTTGTGTCGTTGCTACAGATTCATGTCCGAGAAGCTGCTGAATCGTGAGCACATCGACCCCGCCCATCGCGAGACGTGAGGCGAAGGTGTGACGCAACTTATGCGGCGTCACCTGCTTATAGCTCAAGAACGGAAGGTAAGGCTTCAAACGGTCAATATGACCTTTCAACATATGTTGAACCGTTCGTACGGCGATTCGATTTCCCTTCTCATTTTGGAACACCGCACCTTCGCTCGACTCGTGGCGATATTCAGAGAGGAGCGGAAGAAGTGGCTTTGCAATTGGGATCAATCGTTCCTTGTTCCCTTTACCGATGACCCGAATCGTCCCGGTCTCGAGATTGATATCGGACCAATTGAGTCCGACAAGCTCGGATACGCGCATACCTGTTAGTCCGAGTAACTGTATGATTAAAAAATCACGTGCACGATTCAGTTCGTACCAACTCGCCTCGCGATTCGTCATGCCGACGTTGCTACGTACAAGCGTCGAGAAATCGAGCCATTCCGATTCCGTCAAATAAACGGGATTCCGTTTGCCGCGCTTCGGACGTTCCACGGTTTGAAAGGGATTCACCGTCGCTTGATTGGTCTCGATTAAGTAATTGAAGAGTGACTGTAACGTTGAAAGCTTCCGATTGATGACGCTTGGAGCGTTTTCGAGATCGAGGGCAAGATAAGTCGCATACGCTTCTGCACCGGCATGGTCAATCTCTGTGAATGATGCCAAGTCAATCGTTTCAGACTCTAACTCGGTACCGCTCACGCGCTCGACCCAACGAAAGAAATCTAAAACATCATACACATAGCGTTGGGCCGTCTGTTTGGAGTAGTGCTTTGCTGCTAAATGATGAAAAAACTGTTGGATGAATGCGGGTAGTCGGTGCAACCCGTTCAACTCGAAGCGTTTCGTCGTCGTCGGTGTCTGCCGCTGTCCAAGTTGACCGAAAATACTCATGGAATGCCCCTTTCTTCATGTGGTTCTCACTTGATTCTTTCCGTTGCGCTTCCCTTCACGAAGGAAGTCATCTGCCTCTTTTATAATCTCTTCAACCGTATCGTGACCAGTACGAACCGCAAGTCCGAATGTCATTGTGACATGAAGTCTTTCCCCCGCGTAATAGAGAGGGATTGACTCGATTTGCTGTCTCAATTGTTCGGCGATTGTAAGGAAGTTATCGCATGGACTCGAAAAGAAAATCAGGAATTCCTCGCCTCCCCATCGGACTACAATGCCGTCGACGTCGGATAGGATGCTGGCGACTTGTTGTAGCACCCGGTCCCCACAATCATGTCCGTAAGTCTCGTTAAATGATTTGAATCGATCGATGTCACCGAGGACGAGTGCGTATGGAATGCCTTCATGAGCGGCGTTGTCGATTGCTTTGGAAACCTGTTCATGCCCGACTTTTCGGTTCAATAGTCCGGTCAATCCATCCGTCGAGGCGAGAATTTGCAACCGCTCATTAGATTGTTCGAGTTCATCTGTCACTTCGACAACTGCTGACTCAAAGATAAAGGAGAGCCCTGCAATCATCATCACGGTCGATAGGATACAAAAGAGTCCGAGCGCTTGTTCTATCTGTATTGGTAAGGTCTCGATGCCGTCAGATACGTAGATGAATAGAAGGCTATAAATCAGCATCGTGATGGCCGTGGTCAAGATGCGCTGGCCTCTTGATACGCTTGGCATGAAAAAGACACCGTATGCCATCATGAGGATAAAATAATGCATGTTGATCTCCCAGCCTAGTATAACGGTCGAGATGACGGCGTTGTAAACGACTTCGATAAAAAGTCCGGCAAAGAAAATTCCGTACCACCTTTTATGTACAAAATAGAATGAAATCGTGTAGTAGAACACACTCAAGCCATTTGATAGGAATAAGAGAGTCAAATCCAGACGATAAAACAAGATGCAAAATAGGACGTGAACCAACCAGGCGACAACGTTGCCGTAAAAAGTAATACGTTCATTATATAGTGTTCCTCGACGAGTTTCATAGGTTGTTCCCATCGCACACCTCCTTTCTTTTAGTATAACGAAACAATGAACAAATTTATATAAATGTCCGAAAAACGGATTCAAAAGCGCTCTTATCTCGTGTGTATTATTGCGTGAAATAGATATTTCACGCAATGTACATGAATTGCGTGATTGTATCTCAATCGAGTGGTTAATCAACCGATTGATTTTATAGCAAAATAAACGGTAGACAATAATTTGTTATGTAAACCATATTGGTTTGTTTTGAAATTGTAATGTTGAGTCATTATACCTTATGATGAAAATAAGACTTGAAACAGGAAGGAAGGTAACGTTACACTGTAAACGTAAACCAAAGGGGGATTTTGGATGGATGATCAGCGTTTGAAGCAACTTTTGTCTGAAGCGAAGACCATCGCGGTCGTCGGTGTGTCCGACAACCCGAACAAGACGGCCAACCAGATTGCGGAGTATTTGCTTCGTGTCGGGTATACCGTCATCCCTGTCAACCCGATGCTCGAGGAGTGGAACGGCCGTAAGGCGTATCCGTCCGTCGAGAGCATCCCGGGTAGAATCGATATCGTCGACGTGTTCCGTCGCAGCGAATTTTTAGCGGGCGTCGCGGAAGATGCGGTACGACATGGGGATGTCGGGCTCGTCTTCAACCAGCTCGGTCTCTCAAGTGCTGAGGCGGAGCAAATCGTGCGTGACGCCGGGCTCGATTATATCGAGAACCGCTGCCTGTACGTGGAGCATGCTCGTCTACTCGGATAAGACCTACCTCCTTGGTAGGTCTCCTTTTTTTCAGCGATGGCTGACAAGGGAGGCTTGCCAGAATCGATGAACAGCTATACAATAGGAAAGAAAAACGAACGTGTGTTCGAAATTGAGGTGACTGCTATGTCAACAGATCTATTTAATTACAATGAAGACGCCATCCAGGTGCTCGAAGGACTCACGGCCGTGCGGAAACGACCGGGGATGTACATCGGGTCAACCGACCATCGCGGACTTCACCATCTCGTCTATGAGATCGTCGACAACGCGATCGATGAGGCGCTCGCCGGGTTCGGCGGTCAAATCGATGTGACGATTCATAAGGACGATGCCATCACGGTCCGTGACCACGGCCGCGGGATGCCGACAGGAATGCACGCCTCTGGAAAGCCTACCCCAGAAGTCATTTTTACGGTCCTTCACGCTGGAGGAAAGTTCGGACAAGGCGGATACAAGACGTCTGGTGGACTCCACGGCGTCGGTGCTTCGGTCGTCAACGCCCTATCAAGCAAGGTCGTCGTGACGATTTATCGTGACGGAAAAGTGTTCGAACAGACCTTTGCAGACGGCGGTGTGCCTCAAACGACACTGATTGAGACAGGCAAGACACGCCAAACCGGCACGAGTGTCTATTTCAAACCGGATGCGACCATCTTCTCAACGACGACGTATAACTATGACACGCTCGCCGAACGCCTCCGTGAATCGGCTTTCCTCTTAAAAGGATTGACGATCACGCTCACTGATGAGCGTACGGAGAAGCAAGAGACGTTCCATTACGAGGAAGGGATTGCCGAGTTCGTCCAATACTTGAACGACGATAAGGCGACACTCCACCCAATCGTCTATTTCGAAGGGGTCGAGAATGAGATCGAGATCGAACTCGCGTTTCAGTTCACGGACGCCTATTCCGAAAATGTGCTCTCGTTCGTCAACAACGTCCGGACACGCGATGGTGGAACGCACGAGGTCGGTGCCAAGACGGCGATGACCCGAATCATGAACGAATATGCACGGAAGAACGGTTTACTCAAAGAGAAAGATAAAAATCTCGACGGCGGCGACGTCCGTGAGGGACTCACGCTCATCGTGTCGGTCCGGATCCCGGAGGAATTCCTCCAGTTCGAAGGGCAGACGAAGTCGAAACTCGGGTCACCGGAGGCACGTGCGAGCGCTGACAGCGTCATGGCGAAACAGTTGACGATCTTCTTAGAAGAGAACCCTCAGATGGCAACGATGCTCATCAAGAAGGCGATTCGTGCGGCACAGGCTCGCGAGGCGGCCCGCAAGGCACGGGAAGAGGCCCGTAACGGGAAGAAAAAGAAACGCTCGAGCATCTTGAACGGAAAATTGACGCCTGCGACGTCAAAGAATGCTGCTAAGAACGAGCTCTTTCTCGTCGAGGGTGACTCGGCCGGTGGTTCAGCCAAACAAGGGCGGGACCGTACGTTCCAAGCTATCCTCCCACTACGCGGGAAGGTCATCAACTCGGAGAAGTCGAAACTCCAGGACATCATGAAAAACGAAGAGATCAACACGATCATCCATGCGATCGGCGCCGGGGTCGGTCACGATTTTGATTTGGACGACTGTAACTTCGACAAGGTCATCATCATGACGGATGCCGATACGGACGGTGCACACATCCAGGTGCTCCTCCTCACGTTCTTCTTCCGTTATATGCGACCGCTCGTCGAGGCGGGCCGCGTGTTCGTTGCCTTGCCACCGCTCTATCGCATCTCAAAAGGGAAAGGCAAGTCCGAACAGTTCGACTATGCCTGGGACGAAGAGGCACTCGAGAAGCTCGTCAAAGTGTATAAGAAAGGCTATATCCTCCAACGCTACAAAGGTCTTGGCGAGATGAACGCGGACCAGTTATGGGAGACGACGATGAACCCGGACACTCGTACACTCATCCGTGTCACAGTCGACGATGCGGCCGTTGCGGATAAGCGTGTGTCTGTCCTGATGGGCGACAATGTCACGCACCGTCGTGAATGGATTGAGGAGAACGTCGCCTTCGGACTCCAGGAAGATGATTCGATCATCGCCAATGAACATGTGACTAAAGCGATTGAGGAAGTGATGTAACAATGTCGACGATTCAACACATTTTAAACCTATCTCTCGAACAGGTCGTTGGAGACCGGTTCGGGCGTTACTCAAAATATATCATCCAAGACCGCGCCTTACCGGACGCACGTGACGGACTCAAGCCTGTACAGCGCCGGATTCTATATGCGATGCACCACGAGGGGAATACGAACGATAAGCCCTATCGGAAGTCCGCCAAGACGGTCGGGAACGTCATCGGGAACTATCACCCGCACGGTGATTCGTCCGTCTATGAGGCGATGGTACGTCTCTCGCAAGATTGGAAACTCCGGTATCCGCTCATCGATATGCATGGGAACAACGGGTCGATGGACGGTGACCCAGCAGCGGCCATGCGTTATACGGAAGCCCGTCTCTCGAAGATTGCCGGTGTCATGCTGACGTCGATTGCGAAAAATACGGTCGATTATACACCGAACTTTGATGATTCTACGGAAGAACCGCTCGTCTTGCCGTCGCTCCTTCCGAACCTTCTCATGAACGGAACGACAGGGATTTCGGCCGGTTATGCGACGGAAATCCCACCGCATAACTTGACAGAAGTCCTCAACCTCGCCATCGCACGCTTGAAGGGCCAGGTCGATACGGCGAAAGACGCACTCGAGTACGTCACGGGTCCTGATTTTCCTACTGGTGGGACAGTCATGGGCAAAGACGGTATCTTAAAGGCGTTCGAGACCGGTAAAGGGAAGGTCATCATCCGGGCGAAGTCCGAGATTGAGCAATTAAAAGGTGGCCGTGAACAGATCACGATCACAGAACTTCCGTATGAAGTGAATAAGGCGAATCTCGTCAAAAAGATGGAAGAGCTCCGTCTCGATAAAAAAGTCGAAGGTGTCGCGGAAGTCCGTGATGAGACGGATCGGACGGGTCTTCGAGTCGTCATCGAATTGAAGAAAGAAGCGGACGCGGAAGGTGTCCTTCACTTCTTCTTGAAGCATACGGACCTGCAGCTCGCCTATAACTACAATATGGTCTCCATCGTGAACCGGACGCCGAAACAGATGGGCATCATCCCGATCATTGACGCCTATTTGAAACACGTCGAAGAGGTCGTGACACGCCGGACGATGTTCGAGCTCGAACAGGCGAAGAAACGTGCCGAAATCGTCGACGCCTTGGAACAAGCCATCTCGGTCCTCGATGAGACGCTCGAATTGATTCGTTCCGCAAAAGATAAAGCGGACGCGAAGAAGAAACTGATGGAGCGGTTCTCATTCACGGAACGACAGGCCGAAGCCGTCGTCATGCTCCAGTTGTATCGACTCACGAATACGGATATCGTCGAGTTGCAAAAAGAAGCAAAGGCGCTCCAAAAAGAGATTGCCCGCCTCTCGAACATCCTCGACGTGGATGCGACAAAACGGAAGTTGATCGTGAAAGAACTTACGGCATTGCGTGACGAGTTTGGCGATGACCGTCGCTCGGTGATCGAATCGGAAGTCGAAGAATTGAAACTGAAGACGGAAGTTATGATTGCTGTCGAAGAGACGATGGTATTCGTCAGCCGTGACGGGTACGTCAAACGTGCCTCGATGCGTTCGTATGGCGCGTCGAGTGACGTTTTACCGGAGATGAAAGAGAAGGATCGTCCGCTTCTCACGACACAAGCCATGACGACGGACCACTTGCTCGTTTGGACGAACAAGGGCAGCTACCTCCTCATCCCGATCCATCAGATTCCAGAATCGAAGTGGAAGGATGCCGGACAACACGTCGCCAACCTCGTCCCGATTGAAGGGGAACAGGTCATCTCGGCAGACGTCGTCTCGACGTTCGATACGGACGCCCATTGCCTCTTCGTGACGAAAGACGGGATGGTCAAACGTACACCGTTACGTGACTACGACGCGCAGCGGAAATCGAAACCACTCATGGCCTTGAAGCTGAAAGGTGACGACGAGGTCGTTTTCGCCGGAATCAGTGACGGTCCAGGGCAGTTGTTCCTCGTCTCAGAGCGTGGATACGGTCTCTGGTTCAAAGAGGATGATGTCCCTGTCGTCGGACAGCGGGCAGCCGGTGTGAAGGCGATGAACCTGAAAGACGGTGACCTCGTCGCCGATGCCTTCTCCTTCTTCATGCCACCGTTATTCGTTCTCGTGACGCAACGGGGAGCGGTCAAGAAGATGAAGCTCGAGGACCAGTTCGACTGTACGAACCGCAACCTTCGGGGGACGATGCTCATTCGTGAGGTCAAATCAAAACCGCACCAAATCCGTCGTGTGCTTCCGGTGCATGGGGATGAGACGCTTCATATCGTCGGAAAAGAAAAAGCAAAACAAGTAAAGACAAAAACCCTTACGCTACTCGATCGCTATGCCAACGGCTCGTTCGTCTTTGACGAAGACTCGTTCGGTGAAATCGAGGACGTGTATCTCGATTAATCAAAAGACCTGTGATTTGGCTGACTCGCCGTTCACAGGTCTTTTTGTCGTAGCCATGTCTCTAGATCGTGTTGTTGTCGTCGATGGTGCCGCGTGTGCATCTCGATGAGGTTGAACCATTCTCTCGCATTCAGCCAGCCGAACCCACCGTGAAGCGTCTTTCGATTGTCATCTGCATCGTTCAAACGGGATTCCAACGTATCCATCTTTGAGATTAAGATGGTCATGCGTTCTCGCAATCGATCTTTCGAGTCAGTATTGTTCGGTGGTTGATTCATCTCAGGTGGGAGCTCGATTTTTATCGGTGGAAAGTCTCCCCGTTCGAAGAACTTTTCTCCAAAAGACGTCTTCTCTCCACCGAGTTCACCCTCACCACGTAGGCAGCGGTCGGCCTCTTCTAAATACTCCTCTGCGACCAAAATGAGATGGTCAAACATTTGTCCAATGGACCAGATGCTCGGGGCATGCTTGTATCGCAAGTCGGACATGGTATAACGTGCGAGATCTTTTCTGAATCTGATTAATTCATAGCGTATCCTCAACATCTCACCTCCATTTTCTTTTAGTATACGTGATTGAAAACTGATGTCAGAGAATGTGAGTTATGAAAAGGAAGAATGCATCAATTTGCCGAAAAAGATATGTAGGACAAAAGATAGGGGGATCTATATGTCTCAATGGCTGACGTGGGCGAAACGGATTCAGGCGCTTTCTCAGGCCGGTCTGACGTTCACGCGTGATCAATATGACCGAGAACGGTACGAAGAGTTACAAGAAATCGTAAGAGAGATGTATGAACGGCACTCGGACTTATCGAACGAGGCCATCTTACAACTCGTTCATGTGGACGGTTATCCGACTCCGAAACTTGATGTGCGAGGCGTCATCTTCAAAGATGACCGAATCCTGCTCGTGAAGGAGCGATCAGATGGTTTGTGGACCTTACCCGGCGGTTTCTGTGAAGTGAATCGCTCTCCTGCCTCGAATATCATCAAAGAAGTAGAGGAAGAGGCTGGCCTGGATGTGATTCCAGTACGGTTGCTCGCCTTGTTCGATATGCATGAACATCCACACCCACCTCTCTCGGAGCATTATTACAAACTTTTCATCGAGTGTGCACTGATTGGTGACGAGGAGGGGAGCGCCGGCGTGGAGACGAGTGACGTCGGTTTCTTTGAACGAGACGATTTACCTGAGCTCTCCCTTGCCCGAAATACGATCGAACAGATTCATATGTGCTTTGACGCGCATTGGCAAGAAGAAGACTGGACCACTTTATTCGACTAGGAGGCTCAATGATGCAAGTAAGACGATATGGACATATCCATCAACTGACCTTTTACGCTCCCGTACTGCCAATCAACGTTCAACTGTTTGAGCATGAGCTCGGACTCGTCTTGATCGACACGGCGCTGGAGCGGAACGCGACCGATATCCTATCGTATATCGCCGAGCTAGACAAGCCACTCCTCGCGATATTGTTAACGCATGCTCATGGGGATCATGTCGGTGGGGTGGACACCATCAAAGCAGAGCATCCGCTCGCTGAACTCTTCATCTCCCGACGTGATGCCCGCCTCTTATCGGGAGATCGGTCGCTAGAGGAAGAAGAGCAGAACAAGATTCGTGGTTCTTTGCCGACGATTCGTTCTACACCGGATGCGGTACTAGATATTGGTGAGCGGTTATTCGGTTTACGTGTCCTCGATGCAGCGGGTCATACACCAGGGTCAATTGCGTACTATGACGAGGTAAATCGGGTATTATTTGCAGGTGACGCTTTTCAAACTCAGGGAGGGGCAGCGGTAGCGGGAGATGTTCGGCCGTTATTCCCATTACCAGGACTCGCGACATGGAATCGGTCCGTTGCCGTCGAGAGTGCGGAGCGGCTAGTGGACTTGTCACCACTCCTTACTTTCGTAGGGCACGGTCCGCCACTCAAAGGGACACACCGGCTCTATTTGGCGTTGAAACGGGCGAAACGGAAGCAGGCGAGAAAGTTTATCCGTTAACGGGAGGGTTGCACCATGCAGCTGAAAGAAGTTGCCATTCATCAATTTGAGCAAGCCCAACAGATGCTCGAGATTCAACGTAACGCTTATGCGGTCGAAGCGGAACTGCTCGGGTTTGACGAAATCCCAGCGCGCTATGAGACGATTGATGTCATTCAAAACTTACCAGGCACGAGTTATGGCTTATATATCGAGGAGCGGTTGATTGGGTTTGTCACGGTGGAAGCATCTGAGAAAACTGTTGAAATCACGAAACTATGTATCGACCCGACATACTTTCGGGCGAGACTGGCGACGACGTTACTCGAACACATATTGAGCATTCACAAAGGAAAGTTGATTTACGTGCATACGGGCAAGCATAACGGACCGGCGAAGCGTCTGTATACGAAACTTGGATTTGAACCGAGTGCCGAATTCGAACCAGAACATGGCGTCACATTGATCCGGTATACGCATACGTCTTAAATTCAAATCTCATCTCACTATCATAAGTATACTAAGATAATGAGATGAGATATTATTTTTACTGATAATATATGTTATGTAAACTAATAAAAAATAGAGCAATTTTTACTCTATTTTAAAGCTCCCTATTCCTTAAAAATCTTGTACCAATACAAGGTCAACTCGATTTGTGGATTCGCGTATTGTTTGATCGTGTCGACGCCTCCGAGTTGAAATCCCTCTTTTCTATAAATGCGACATGCAATCAAGTTATCGTTCTGCGCTTCAAGCGATAAGCCGATCAGCTGTTTTTCTTTTGCCCACTGTTCGGCTGTTTCAAGCAACAGTTTTCCGATTCCACGCTTACGATGTGTTTGACGGACCGCGATATTTTCAATGTATGCAAATCGATTCCAATCCTTCACGAGTCGGATTTGTCCGACACATTCATCTGCATCCATCGCTAAAAACAGGATGCGACTGTCATGTTCGATATATTGTTTCCAGTCTAATCGATCGTCCGGAAATGTTATCTCTCTGACTTCTTCATCTAATTCTTCGACATATGTCCATTTTCCATCCATATAACTTGGCATGATTCGTCCGATGATCGGAAAAGGATCATTTGCATCGTTTACAATATGAATATGCGCCTCATCTAAGGCAATGATTTGAATCAAACTCATACGCTCTGCCTCCTCAATATCAATTCTGTCTCACTTAATTTTTACTTCTGTATCATTCGTGTGAATTTAGCATTCATAGGAATGATAACGCTTTATGAATAAACGTTTCAAATTTTAATTTCACCTGTTTAATACATGCTTCACAGTTGCTAGACCGCTGAAGTCATGCTATTTTTAGACAGATGAACCATCTAAGGAGGAATTCTTGTGAAACGAACGACTAAAGGTTTGGCAGCAACTTTATTTTTAGCAATCCCACTTGCTGCTTGTGGTGATGATAGCACGGATCAAGCAGATACGACACGCTGGGAAGAGATTCAAGAAGAAGGCACATTGACGGTCGGTACGGCCGGTACCCTCTACCCCGCTTCTTTCCGTGAAGAAGAGAGTGACACGTTGACAGGATTTGATGTCGAACTCATGAAAGAAGTCGCCAAGCGTCTTGACCTCGAGATCGAATTCAAAGAAACGGCATTTGACAACATGTTGACGAGTGTACAGAACGGTCAAATCGACGTGGCAGCGAATGATATCTCGGTAACAGAAGACCGTAAAGAGAAGTTTGCCTTCTCAAAACCGTATAAATACACGTACGGGACGGCCATCGTTCGCAAGAGCGACCTCTCTGGAATCGAATCACTCGAGGATTTGAAAGGTAAGAAAGCCGCTGGTGAGGCGACGACTGTCTTCATGGACGTGGCTCGACAATATGGTGCAGAAGAAGTCATCTATGACAACGCGACGAACGATCAGTACTTGCGCGACGTTTCAACAGGACGGACCGATGTCATCTTGAATGACTATTACCTTCAGACGTTGGCCCTTGCCTTCTTCCCTGAGTTTGATATCACGATTCACCCCGATATCGCCTATAACCCACAAGAAGTCGCTTTCTTGATGGACAAAGAAAATGACGAGCTCCAGGAGAATATCGACCGTGTACTAGATGAGATGCTTGAAGATGGTACGGTCAAGAAACTATCTGAGCAATTCTACAATGGCGCGGATGTTTCGGTAGAACCAGACGTAGACGCAACAATCGTCGAAACGAAGTAATGACGGCATGACGTTCTCAGATATTAAATGGGACGCCATCTTTGACGTAGACCTGGCGATTCAATCATTTCCTTATCTATTGGGTGGATTACCGAATACGCTTTGGATTTCGTTCGTCAGTATGTTTTTTGGTCTCTTGCTCGGTCTTTTGTTGGCGCTCGGGAAGTTGTCTCCGACACGACTCCTTCGATACCCGTCAACTTTCTATATCTCGTTCATGCGTGGCGTACCCATCTTGATCATTCTGTTCATCCTCTATTCGGGATTCCCGTTCATCGGGATCGAGTTCGCCGCTTTGACGGCAGCCATTCTCGGATTCAGTTTGAATTCCGCCGCCTATATCGCTGAGATCATCCGCTCCTCGATTCGTGCGGTCGATGACGGACAGGTGGAGGCGGCTCGTTCACTCGGGATGGGGAAATGGCTGACATTGAAGGGGGTCGTCTTACCGCAGGCGACACGGATCGCCCTTCCGCCGCTCTCGAACGTTTTTCTCGATTTGATTAAAGCCAGTTCGCTCGCCGCGATGATCACGGTACCTGAGATCTTCAACAAGGCCAAGATCGTCGGTGGTCGGGAGTTCGACTACATGACAGTGTATATCGTCGTGGCTTTGATCTACTGGGCAATCTGTACGTTCATGTCCTTCTTCCAAGAATGGCTCGAACGTCATTTTGAACGATATTTAGATACTCCGAAACGTTGACTGACTGGCTTATGCCGGTCGGTCTTTTTTAGTGAAATGGATTTTTGATACATCTCCTGAACCGATTATGCTATGATTTTCTTAATTATCAGAAAAATATAGGGGGATTTTGAATGAACCATCCATGGGTTTCACATTTGAATGATCAAGTCATTGGTCAATCGAAAGCCATCAAGCTCGCTTCGATCGCATTACTATCAGGAGGTCACGTTTTACTCGAGGACCGTCCCGGTACGGGGAAGACTACACTCGCCCGTAGTTTAGCAAGCTCCATCTCGGCGACATTCCAGCGTGTACAATGTACTCCGGATACATTGCCGAGTGACATATTAGGAATGGAGTTGTTCAATCCGACGACCGGGGCGTTCGAACGCCGGACGGGTCCGATTTTCACGTCGATTCTACTTGTCGATGAGATCAACCGGACGACACCACGTACACAATCCGCGTTGCTCGAGGCGATGCAGGAACGTCAAGTGACACTCGGGGAAGTGTCGCTCAAGTTACCGGAGCCATTCTTTATGATTGCTACACAAAACCCGTTCGACGGGCAAGGGACGTTCCCGCTCCCGCAGGCTCAATTGGACCGTTTCTTATTCAAATTGACACTTGCTCCCCTCTCACGAGATTCCGAACGACGACTGATTCGCAATGAGCATCTCGCTTCAGAATCCTTCTCTCTGCAACAGGACGAATTGTTGAAGATGCAGCAAGAGGTACGAGATGTCCGATTCCACGAGGCGATGGAAGATTACTTGCTGGATTTGATGGAATCGCTCCGTCACCATCGCGACATCGAGGTCGGACCAAGTCCACGAGCGACGCTCGCATATACGATGGCGGCTCGGGCTCATGCCTATATGGAAGGACGGGACTATGTCTCACCGGAGGATATTCGGGCACTCGCGCTTCCGATTTTAGGGCATCGAATCGTCTTGACGGTTGAAGCGTCGCTGAAGACGAAGCCGTCAAAGTTGATCAAATCTGTACTCGAGACCATCCCGGTCCCCTCAGAGGTGTAAGATGCAGTTAGTCAGCCCACGCTATCTCGAGTCCGGCTATATGTGGCTCCTGTTCGTCGTCGGGGTCTTCACGGCACTTTATGGGAACGTCTTGATTGCCAGTCTATTGATTGGATTCAGTCTCTATGCACTGGTCATGCCATCTTTTATGTTTCGATTGGCAGAACAAATCCATGTCGACCTCACTGAGGAGATGAAACTCTTTCCGAATGACGAGGCCGTCTATGTCTTGAAACTTGTGTCGACGGCAAAAGTCCCGCTTGGCGTTGTCCGCTTATCCGGCTATTTGCATCCGACCGTGGAATCAGAAGGACATGCGTTTTGGCGTCAGGAGAACTTTGTCGAGACGAATGCGACTGTCGACTTCACAATCCCGCTCCATGCGAAGAAGCGTGGTCCCATCCGCCTTGAGGCTATCGGGATGGAAATTCGGGATCCGTTACGCATGTTCTCGCTCTATAAAGAGGACTCACTCCCACGCATCGGCTATGTCTTCCCTGAGTTTTCGCCCTATCCGATTCCGAAACGTCCCCCTACTCTCCCAGGTGAGGAGATGGTTCGTCATAGTGCCTATCGTGACCCGGAGACGTTCCAATCGGTCACTCCATATCATGGGCAACCGATGCGACAGCTATATTGGTCTGCCTATGCGAAGACGGGCGAACTGCTGGCCCGTACCGAGCAACCGGTACAAGCAAATGAATATGTCATCGTGCTCGACTTGTTGACGAAGGATGGGCGTGCCCTCACCTATCAGATGGAGCGCCTCATCTCGCAAGCGGCCGCATTATGTCGCGATTTCGAGAAAGAAAATGCGAGTTACGGTCTGATTGTCCCGACGCTCACGAAGGATGGAATCACGTATGACCTTCAACCGGGAAGTGGCGAGGTACATTTCCGGAAGATCATGACGACATTCGCTTGTCTGTCCGAGAGTGATTTTCCACTCGCTCGCTCCTTGTTTGAGCGAAAGGTCGCCAAATATAGTGGGAATCAATCGATTCTCCGCTTGGGAGGTGACGGTCAATGAGATGGTTGTGGTGGGTATTCGCATCCTTTTACATCGGACATGTGTTTCCGTTGCTCTTCTTATTGACACTTCGTCTCCCTCGGAACACACAACTGATTGTGCAGACGATCATGAGCGTCGGTGCCCTCTATTTCTCTTATGAAATGAGCATCATGCTTTTGATATTCACATACGTTCATGCGTTCATTCGGACGTTGGATTGGACGGACCGTTATGCGATGGCGAGCGTTTTGTTTTTGGTGGCAGACTGGTTATTCCCACCGGCATCGCAACCGCTCGCGATGGTCCTCTTCCCGTTCATCTTTTTGATTTGGCAACGAAACCTGTATTACCGTCGCGACTACAAGCGGATGGTGACGATGTTGACCGTCGGCCTAGGCATCGGGCTGATTGTCTCTCTCATCATTCGTACGATTAAAGAGCTATTGTTTGGTAATGTCGTCGCCTGGATCACTCCATTCTTTTTGTGGATTGGGAGCTGGTTTGATGGAATCGTACTCGACCCGAATGATCGCGTAAACCGCTTCCTCGTACCGGATAACCCGAACCTAGATGCGGAGACAGTGGCGCAAGAGACATTGCTCGCGTCCGCATCGAATAACTCGCTGTTCTATATCGGAGTGTTTGTAATGATCTTGCTTCTTGGAGTAGGATTGTTCTTCTATCTGCAGAAGCGAAAAGACATCCAGGAAGACGGGATGATTCCGAGAAGTATTCACCATCCGACACTTTCAGATAAGCGGATTGTCCGCTCGCCTCGCCAGATCCGCCTCCTTGATACGGGACGGAAGTTGGAACAGCAGCACCCGCGTCTTCGAGAGGAGACGGTAGCTGATTGGTTGCAGCGAATCGAGTTCACGGACCACAGGCTCTATGCAGATTGGTTAGAGGCCGCAGAGTATGGAGACAAGGAAGCGCCACAAGCAATCAGCGATTCCTTCGAACGACTCGTCGAGCAAGTGAAAAAACGCTAAAAAACATCCGGCAGAGGAGATTCTTCTGACCGGATGTTTTTCATTATAAAATCGGACTGAGGAGGCGGGACACACTCTCCTTGAAGCGGATCCAACGTGTCCTCGATTCATATCGCTCAAGGGTTAGCCGCTCGGCACGTGCCTCGTCTCGCTCGAACGCATCGATGACGGACGTTGCGACGTCTTGGTCGAAGACGAGCGCCGAGATTTCAAAGTTGAGGCGGAAGCTTCGGGCGTCGATATTTGTCGTCCCGATTGATGCGACTTCTCCGTCGATGACAAGTGTCTTCGCATGAAGGAAACCTTCCTCATACGTGAACACTTCCGCCCCGTAGCGTACGAGCTCTGCCGCGTTCGCATAGGTCGCCCAGTAGACAAACATATGGTCGGGCTTGTTCGGGATCATCAGTTTGATCTTGGTACCGGCCATGAGGGCGATGCGACAGGCATCGAGAAAACTCGCATCCGGGATGAAATACGGTGTCTGGATGTAAATACTTTCTTTTGACTGCGTGATCATTTTGACGAGCATATTCTTTAAATGTTCCGTCGACGAGTTTGGACCCGATGTCACGATTTGAACGGGTGCAGCGAGATGTGAGATTCCCTCGGTTGGCCAGACAAAGTCATCTTTCCGCGCTTTCGTTTTTGTCGGGACCGAGCGATTCCAATCCAAGATGAAACGTTCCAATAATTCCTTGACGGCGTCGCCGGAGATTCGTAAGTGAACGTCACGCCAATAGCCGAAGTGCTCATCTTTTCCAAGATATTCATCCCCGACGTTAAAACCGCCGATATAGCCAAGATCACCGTCAATGATGCAGAGCTTTCGGTGATTTCGATTGTTGACGCGGAAGTTGATGCCGAGTTTAGAGGGAAAGAACGATTTGACTTCCCCGCCGTGGGCGAGCAGGTCCTTGAAGTGTTTGTGCCTGAGCCCCCTCGATCCTACCGCGTCATAGAGGAATCGGACACGTAACCCTTGTTTTGCCTTTTCCGTTAATAAGTGAATCAACGATTGACCCAGGGCATCATTTTGGATGATGTAATATTGAATGTTCACTTCTTTCGTCGCGCGCTCGATGTCTTTAAACAGCTGGTCGAACTTCTCTTTTCCATCGTGAAGGACACGAATGTCGTTGTGGAAAGACATCATCGCATTCGTCGACACGAGGTTCAGTCTTGCGAGTCGTTGGTGTTTCAATAGAAGTGGATGATTGAACGGTGCCGTGGATTGGTCTAATTGGTCGAGCTGCTCCGCCACATGATGATGATACGCCTCACGTTTCTCTTCCTCGACTTCATAAAAGTTCTGTGATTTGATCAATCGACCAAAGAAGATGTAGACGAAGAAGCCGATGAGCGGTAAGAAGAAGAGGACAAGTAGCCACGCCCATGTCGTTCCGATGTCTCGCCTCTCGAAAAAGATGATGGTGATGGCGAACGTGAGATTAAGCAGTAAGATGAGCCATGTCAATATGACGATAATGAGTCCGATAGTCACTTCCATCGTATCCCTCCCTTTTTTCAATTCTTACCCGAAATCAGACTATCTTAGCAAATGTTTTTCCTGATTTGGGTATACATTAATGAAGAAGTGAAGAAACGGGGGAAGCTTATGGAAGACATGATGATTGGGTGCAGCTTACTTGTCCTCATCGGTGCACTTTCGTAGTTACTCGCTTGGCGTTTTGACTTCCCAGCCATCTTGATTATGACGGTTGCAGGGATGCAAATTCAAAGCATGGACATATGCATATTCTGAAACAGCTTCGTGAGTTTAAAGAGAACATTTCGATTTTACTGGTTTCGACAGTTTTCATCATTCTGACGGCAAGTTTGACACGTGATAGTTTACTCGCCATTTTCGACTGGCCTCTCCTCTTGTCGATTCTCGGAATCTTATTTTTTGTCCGACCGATCTCGGTGCAGACGTCGCTCCTCGGTTCTCCACTATCCGCGCAAGAACGGGCACTCATCAGCTGGATTGCCCCTCGAGGTATTGTTGCGATGACGGTGACCGGTTTCTTTGCACAAGAGATTGCCGAACTGGGAATTGAAGATGCGGAACGGATGTTGCCAATCACACTCGGTTTAGTCGTAACCTCTGTCGCCCTACATGGATTGACGATTAAACCACTCGCGAAGCGACTCGGACTGACGAAAGTGAAGAATCCTTGGGAGAAGATATAGACAAAAAAAGACACCGCCCGATGGCAGTGTCTTTAATCAGCTTGAATTAGTTCAAGACTTTGATTGTGATTGATTGGCGACCGAAAGCAAGTGCTTGCTCTTGTGTCGGCATCAAGATATCGATTTTGTTTCCTTTGATGGCACCACCAGTGTCTCCTGCGATGGCTTCTCCGTATCCTTCAACCCATACTTTAGAGCCGAGCGGAATGACAGAAGGGTCAACCGCGATGACTTTTTGGTTCGGGTTCGAACGAACGTCGATTCCTGTCGCTGTGATACCAGAACATCCTGCACAATATGGTGTATAAGCTGTCGCTTCAACTGTCATTGTCTGACCTGAAGCCGGAGCTTGGGTTTGCGTTGTAGACGATGCAGTTTTTGTTACAGGTGCTGATGTCGATGTCTTCGGTGCTGTTGTCTTCGCATCGTTTGCTACAGATGCAGCGGCTGCACCTTTCACGGTGAACTCTTGTCCAGGGAAAATAAGATCTGAATCAAGACCGTTCCAAGTCATCAATTGATTGACAGAGATCCCGTGGTTCAATGCGATACGATAAAGTGTATCACCCGATTTAACTGTATACGTTTTAGATGCAGTAGAAGCTTGTGATTTTGCTTCTGCCTTTCCAAGTTTCAAGACTTGGTTCGGATAAATCATATTTGAGTTTAAGCCGTTCGCTTGTTTGATGTCGTTTACAGAGACGTTGTTGTTCACGGCAATACGATAGAGTGTATCTCCAGACTGAACTGTGTGTGTTGATGCTGCCGAAGCTGGAGCAGCGACTCCTAAACTAAGGCCAGCGAGTGCCGTTAGTGTCAATAGTGGTTTTTTCATAAGAATATTCCTCCCTTTTCTAACGCCCCCTTACTGTAACACCTGTATATTTCACAGCGATTACAGGACGATATGAGAGTGTTATCAGTTCATTTACAGAACAATTCAAGAGGATGAGAGGTTTCTGAAAATTGTTTCAATCTATTGAAACGGCTTCACAGAGCCAATTTAAGATATACTAGAGATAGAAAAAAGGAGGTTTTGGTCTTTGGAACTATTACTGCTATATTACATTGTGACTAATTTACTAGCGTTTGTGTCATATTTTGTCGATAAACGACGTTCTCGTATTGGGGCTTGGCGTATTTCTGAGCGGACATTGTTGACGATGGCATGGATCGGTGGAGCGTTCGGTGCCTATTTGGCGATGCGCGTCTTTCGTCATAAGACGCTAAAACCGAAATTCCGAATCGGAGTGCCTGTTGCAATTCTCGTGCATGCTGCGTTTACCGGTTGGCTGATTTTTTAAACTCTTATATAGAAGAAACTCGATTGTATCTTTTAATGAACGATGATTAAAAATGTCAGATTCGTCCCAGTTCATGCTCATTTCAAAGTGTTTCTCCGTGAACAATCGAAATGAAATGTCGGGAAATTTCCGAAACGAGGAGGATTGCTCTTTTGAAGAGTATCGAGATGATTTGTCACGGATCATTGACATTAAAGGTGACTGATCACTTCACTGTTCTTTTTTGCAAGTCTGGGACGTCCGTGATTCGAGTGAATGGAGTAAGCATCACCCTTCATCCAAGAGAAGCCGTTCTCTTGACACGAGGACAAAGTATCATGGTTGAGAAAATCGAGGAAGCGTCACCGATGAGGTTACTCGAGTTTGATCCGACTGCTTTGTTCCATCCCGAGTTGGCGAAGCGATATGTGACGCCATATCTAAATACTGAAAAGTCCATACATATGATAAAACCGGAACGAGGTCATCAATCTATTATTCAGACGATTGAACGGGCCGTTCAACATTTATCTGCGGACGGTCCACTCGCATTGATGGATGCGACACTGCAGTGTACGGTCATCTGGCGCTACTGGATTCAGCAAGAGGGTGAAGTGATGAAGAATGAGAACAAACGGGAGAGCCTTCGTCTGATGCTCGCTTATATCGAGTCTCATCTAGAAGATAAGCCCACGTTAGCTCGAATCGCGACTGCGGGTAATGTAAGTCGCAGTGAATGTTGTCGGTTGTTTACTACGTTCGGGAACACCTCCCCACTTGCATATGTCCAAGTTAAAAGAATGGACCGGGCCGCAACTCTATTAATGGATTCGATTGAATCGGTTGCTGACATCGCCAATCGCCTGAGCTACTCAAGCGTCAGTCACTTCGTACAGACATTCAAAGCACATCATTCAATCACCCCGCTCGCCTATCGAAAACAATACCAAAAGAAAAGAGCCGAGTAATCTCGGCTCTTTTCTTTATCTTGCGGTCCACCCACCATCTGCCTTCAAAACATCACCATTCACGAAGCTCGAATCATCCGATGCTAAAAAGAGGGCGACGTTCGCTATTTGCTCTGGTTCTCCCATCGGGGCTTCCCCCGCCCCTTGAATGGCGCGCATCCCAAGTTCGCTCGGTGCTGTGATGGTTGACCCAATATTCGTATTGATGCCACCCGGTGCGATGGCGTTGGCCCGAATCTTACCGAGCGTGCCATGTGTCGCCGCGATGTTCTTCGTCAATCCGATTAACGCATGTTTTGAGGCCACATACGCTGCACCACCTCGTGTACCGAATAATCCTCCGACCGATGCATTGTTGATGATGACGCCACCCCGGTTCTGCTTCTCCATCACTTGGATGGCGGCACGTGAAAGTTTCATCGGTCCGGTCAAATTGACGCCAAGGACACGGTCCCATAATTCATCCGTCACTTCTCCCACCGTCATGAAGTTGTCCATGATTCCCGCGTTATTGACGAGAATGTCGACCGAGCCGAACGTGTCTTTCGCCGCATCGACGAGTTTGTCAATATCCGTTTGATTCGTCACGTTACCAGCAATGCCAAGAACTTCCCCACCCGCTGCTTTGATTTCATCAACTACCGCCTGCACAGCATCTTCATTCAAGTCGAAGGCGACGACTCGTGCGCCTTCTTCCGCAAACAGTTTGGCGATGGCTCGCCCCATGCCTGAACCTGCGCCAGTGACAATTGCCGTTTTTCCTGAAAGCTTCATTCCTCATTCCTCCTTTGGAAGGTCAGAACGTATACGATGTGTGATGACAGTAATCTGCCTGTCACTATGTTATACCCACATTTGGTTGCGAGCCTCCTGAGAAACATGGCGATTTTTCTTCAATTGACTCCCAGCAATCTTTATACTTGAATGGAAAGCACTCCATTTTATAAAGGAGAGATGACGTGAGACAATTCCATGCAACCGTCCATGGTCGAGGTGAACCTGTACTTTTCCTTCCCGGTGGAGGATTCACTGGGTCACAAGGCCAATTATTTGCCGAAGCATTACATAAAGATTTCGAAGTTCACCTGTTAGATCTACCTGGATTTGGTGAAAGTGAGGGACTACATACATTCGCCACGTCCAAAGTACTCGCGGACTGGGTCGAGACGTATCGAATCTCACGACACCTTGAATCGGTTCGACTAATCGGGCATTCGATGGGAGGTGCCATCGCCCTGGCTCATGCAGTCCATTATCCAGACCAAGTCAGGCATTTGATACTTCTCGACCAAGGACATAAACCGAACGCTATGCTACCATATCGGGAATATGGCATCCTCGGATTCGCCTTACCGCTTTTACGTCTACTGTATCACCATTCACCACGACGCCTCTTGAACTGGATTGAAACGAAAGTGAATAAGAGTGACCCCACGTTTTCTGAAGAGCGGTTCCAGCTGTTCTGTCGACGAATCGGGGTCGAGCCGACGTTATCGATTCGTTCTGCTGTCGAGCAATCGGCCCGTCTTTCGACCGGTGGCTTACACTTGTTGTTTGGTTATGATGGATTGGATTTTAAGGACTTGTTACGACGCGTCCAAGTCCCGACGCACCTGTATTATGCGGATTTCACGGGAATTGATTTGAAGGAGGCGAAGCGAACGCTCCATCATGTCAAACGAGCGGAACGACTGCTTCATCCTTCTGTACAATTGATTGCCGTACCAGGTGGACACTTCGTTCAATGGAGCCGTTATTTCTCGATGGAAAATGTTGAGCGGTTCTTACATACATAAAACAAGACAGCGGAGAGGTTTCCGCTGTCTTGTTCGTCATGATGCCCAGTCGTGGCGCTTTAGCCAGTCGTGAAGTTGATGCTGTAGCTCAGGATGGAGCGGTTCACTGAGTTGTGAACGATAATGTTTTTTCACGTCCAAAATACTCATCTCACCATCGAAATGTTTCAACATATGGTCCATGTCCTTAATCTTTTGTACCTCGATATGCTCTACGTGAAGTGCGGCGAGCTCATCTAGATGCTCGACGTCCGTTTGAACGTCCCGGTCTCCTGTCAGTGCGAGCGTCGGAATGTTCAATTGAACCAATCGTTCTCGAAGTGACACGTCTGTGTGTGTAAGATGCTCCCGTAACCATTTGGCAGGGAACTTCATCAGCTGGATCCGCATCGTATCCTGATCCGTTGTTGTGACGCGCTCGAACAGTTTTTGTTGTTTCCCGACGACCGACTTCTCATTCAAGCTAAAGCGAAGCAGTTTACCCTTGATCCCTTTCGTACGCCCCACTTCTTCGAGCAAAGCATGTGCCTGTTCCTGCATGCTCGTCTTCAAGGCGACACCGGCACCAGACAACAGGACGAGACCAGAAACGGATTCACGTTCTGCTGCGAGTGTCGCGACGATACATCCTTCGCTATGGCCGAGCAATAAAACGTCTTGTGAGACATGGTCATGAGATTTCAGATAACGGACGACCGCCGACACGTCATCAACGAGTCCTGTTAGACCGACGCTATGTCGATTGCCACCACTCTTGCCAATCCCCCGTTTGTCATAGCGTAATGTGATGAATCCTTGTATCGTCAGCCATTCTGCTAAGTCTTTATACAAGTTTGACTTGAAGCCGGTACCGTTTCCGTCACGGTCCAATCCTCCCGTCCCTCCGATGAGGACGATGGCTGGAAAGGACGACCGTTCCTGATCGGGTGTCGTTATGGTGGCAGCAATGGTTGTTTCCCCTTGAATCAACACATTTTCTTGTTTATACATCATCCATCTCCTCCTTTTCTTCAACCGGCATGAACGCGTAGGAGAATTTCCGCAACGTACGTTCTTCAGATGGTTCATGCTCGAGCACTCCCTCTAAGAGATCGTAGAGACCTCTTAGGAATCGATCACTCTCGGCATCAGACAGATAAAGTGGGATACTCCGAAAGCCGACCTTGTCTACTTGAAGGTCGATTTTGTCCCGCTTTAAATAGTCTCCGAAATCCATGAGCAGTGACATCGCGAACGTGTAACATATTTTATATAGTTGTTCACGATCTTCCTCTTCGACGACTTGATTGACAGCGGTCAATGGATTGTTTTGAATCGCGTACACTTTTTCATACACCCCACGTACTTTGTTCTCACTTGCGACAGATAAAATCTCGTCTTGTACCATTTTGTTGATATGGCGATAGAGGCTCGCTTGGGGAACATCGGGAAGTGCTTTTGCTAAGTCTCCGGTCGTGACTCCTTCATTCATCAGAACGTGTTGAAAGATTTTCATGCGAATCGGGTTCAATAAACTTTTTAAGACATCTTGATTCATTGATTCCACCTCAATGTTATCATATTTGATAATGTTATTATTTATGATAATATCATGTGGTCGAATCGTTGTCTATGTCCATACAAAAAGCCGCCCTCGTATGGCGGCTGATTCGATGCATGATTAATGATTACCGTTCACAGGCGATTCCGTCTTTGTCGCGGTCTTTTGATTGATTCGCGTCATATAAGGCTTTATTGACATAAGGTTTATAACGCGTCTTTCCACCTTTGTTTTTGGTCGTCTTCGATTTGGTAACGCCCCCTTTATACACTTTGTTCATCTCCGTGCAGTTTTTGAAGCGTTTCGCCGCAGCATCGACCGAGTCTGTCGGTGTTGCCGTCAATCCAATCATAAGAATGAACGTCGATAATGCCAGTGAGACTTTTTTCATCAAACCCCTCCTCTTACAAGTTATATCGGGTAAATTTGTGTGATATTTATCATTGAATGAGTAGATAAAAAATTCTTTCCGACACTGATGAAGTTCAAAAGAGATATTTGATGTTAATTTTTCTCTACGACACGTCGCACGATAGAGAAGAACACTTGGTTCGGCAGATAACGCTTCAGCGCGATCAACAGTCCTGCCTGTTTACCCGATGGATAGCGGAGACGCTTCTTCCGGACGGTCGCTGCACGCCAAATCGTCTCGGCGACGACGTCCGGACCTTCAGCGTTCGCACCAGCGGCATTCGTGTTATGGAGCGCAACCTCTGTGTAGCCATCATATACATCGAGCGGTTGGTCACGGACGAGTTCTTGGGAACGACCGTAAAAGTCTGTCTTAATCGGTCCCGGCTCAATCAATTTCATGTCGATATTGAAAGGTGCCAACTCGAACTGGAGCGATTCGATGAATCCTTCAATCGCCCATTTTGAACTGTGATACAAGCTGTAAATTAGGAATGTGATCTGTCCACCGACGGAGGAAACGGTCACGATCCGTCCGCTCCGCTGTTTACGGAAGTATGGCAGTGCTGTCCGGATCACATTCATGACCCCGAATACGTTCGTATCAAATTTCCGTTGAATCTGTTCGGGAGAGGCTTCCTCGAAAATTCCGACCGCTCCGTATCCAGCATTGTTCAACAACACATCCATCGTTCCGTGATCCGAGACGATTTGTTTAAATGTCTCTCGGATACTCGTCTCGTTCGTCACATCTAGTTGATAGAGAGACACCCCTTTTAGGTGAGACAGTTCTTGATGATCTTCAGGTCTTCGCATCGTAGCGGCGACATGCCAGCCTCGTTTGCTGAACAGTTCGACCGTCGCTCGGCCAATTCCGCTCGATGCTCCTGTGATGACAATCGTTTGTTTTTGGTTCATATTCATTCCCCTATAATGTTTATATGTTTAAACTTTTAAACTCATTGGTGAAAAAGAAGCCTTTCTCCCTGTTTCCAAAAAGAAAGGTCAAAGGATGCATTCGTCTTCAATCGCTCGTGTCAGTGCCTTCAGCAGTCCGACCGCGTTCTCGAGCGTCAGGAAGTAAAAGTTCTCTGTCCCGACTTTCTCTGATGAGACGATGCCCGCTTGTCGAAGTAGTTTGAGATGATGCGAGATGGCCGGTCGAGACAACTCAATCTTCTCATCAATCTGATTGACGTTTAAGCGTTCATGTTTGGCGATCTCGACGATGATGCGTTGACGATTGACATCGGCTAATACTTGGAACAATGGAATCGCATCTTCAAATAAAGATAACGAGACTTCGGGTGTGGCATCTGGTTGTTTCATATTCATCACTCCGTTTAAAAGTTTAAACGTTTAATCCTGTACTAAGAATACTAGGTGATCCGCCTTCTGTCAAAGAAGTTGTTCGTACACTTCACGTAGAATGCTTGCAATCATGTGTCTCGAGTCATAATCCCGCTTGGAGATTTTGACGAGCGGCGATGGTTCGGGGAAGAGCTGGGCATTGATGTCGTCAATGTTGTAGCCCGCTGCAGTTTTTGTTATCACGTTATCAGTCAAACGTTCTAGATAATCGAGCTTTTTGGTCAGTTGCTCCCTTCCCTGTTCGAGATGCCCGGCGTGTTGGCAATAAACTTCCTCGAAATTAAGACTCAGAACACGTTTGAGAGAACGAATCTGTTCAGGTACCGACTCCTCCGGAATCATCACCTTCGGATAAGGATGGACGAACAAATCACCCGAGAACAGCCGACCGTTCTCCTCGTCGTATAAGACGACGTGATTCGGTTCATGACCAGGTGTATGGATTACCTGATAAGTATGATGTTCTGATGTGATCTGATTGTCATAATAGGCAATCGGGTGAAACGGTTCGGGGTCTCCTGAAAAGCGTGCCCGATAATCTGGGATGTCTAGCCCCGTCCGGCACATGTCCCTGGCGGATTCTCGTATGTAAATTGGGACACCGTATGTCCGTTCAAGCCAGGCTGCCGTTCCGATATGGTCTTCATGGGGGTGCGTGATGCTGACAAGATCGATTGGAACCGACTCATAAAACGGTTGAAGTTCGGGTAGCATCGTGCGTGTTCCCGTATCGATGAGCATCCCGTCGATATAATACACATACATCGACATCTCGAATGGACCGTTCTTTACGTTGGCACAAACAGCCGTCACCGGTCCATAGTTCTTTATTTGCATCATGCGTCCCTCCAATTTTTCACTTTTCTTCATTATATCGAAAAAGAGCAAAGACCTGCAGACATTTCACAGTTCTTTGCTCACCCTTATTTAGAGATTCTCTCCATTCGTCGCAATGACCTGTTTGTACCAGTCAAACGAGTCTTTCTTCATCCGCTCCATCGATCCGTTCCCTTCATTGTCACGGTCGACGTAAATCATTCCGTACCGCTTCTTCATTTCTCCTGTCGTAAACGAGACGATGTCGATGATGCCCCAAGGTGTGTAACCAATCAAGTCGACCCCGTCATAGAGGACGGCTTGCTTCAATTGTTCGATATGGGCCTTCAAGTAATCGATTCGGGCTTTGTCATGAATCTTTCCGTCGACAATCTCATCGACGGCACCGAATCCATTCTCGACGATGAAGAGCGGAATTTGGTACCGGTCATAGAGTCGGTTGAGTACATAACGGAGTCCGACCGGGTCAATCGCCCATCCCCAGTCACTCGACTGGATATACGGGTTCTCGACCCCATTCGGCAGACCACCGTTGACGATATCGCCACTGTTGTCCGCGACGACGTCACTCTTCACGGTCGTCGACATATAGTAACTGAAACCGAGATAATCGACCTTTCCGTTCTGTAGGATTTCTTCGTCCCCTTCAAGGATTGGGATGTTATACCCTTCCCGCTCGAACTCGTTCAAGGCGTAGCTCGGATAGAAGCCGCGTACTTGTACGTCCGGGAAGAAATAGCGTTGACGCATCATCTCTTCGGCGAGCATGACGTCATCTGGGTTTGATGAATACGGATAAATCGGTACGTGAGAGACCATCGCTCCAATCTCGAAGTCAGGATTGATGGCTTTCCCTTTGGCAACGGCGAGAGCGCTCGCAATCAGTTCATGGTGCCCAGTCTGATACATGACTTCGCGGGCGTTCTCCCCTTCTTCTAAGAGGACTCCCGAATTCGTCCATAAGAAGAGTGGATTGTTGACGTCCATCTTGTTGTTGATTTCGTTGAACGTCATCCAGTATTTGACCTTGTCTTTGTAACGGTCAAAGCAGACCTCAGCGAAGCGGACGAAATGCTCGACGACTTCTCGATTTCGGAATCCCCCGTATTCACGGGCAAGATGGAGCGGCATCTCAAAATGCGACAGTGTGATGATCGGTTCGATGTCATGTTTGAGTAGCTCATCGAACAAGTCATCATAAAATTGGAGACCCGCCTCGTTCGGTTCTGCATCATCACCATTCGGGAAGATGCGGCTCCATCCGATGGAAGTACGTAAACATTTCAATCCCATCTCAGCAAAGAGGGCCACATCTTCTTTATACCGATGGTAAAAGTCAATCGCCTCATGGTTCGGATAGAATTCATTCGGTTCGACCTTGTCTGTGATCCGGCGAGCGACGCCGTGTGCACCTGCCGTCAAGACATCGACGACACTCGGTCCTTTGCCATCAGCGTCCCAACCGCCCTCGAATTGATGAGCGGCAAGCGCGCCTCCCCATAGAAAATCGTTCGGTAATGTCTTCATTGTAAGTCCTCCTTCACATGAATCGTACACGTCAAGTATAATTGTACCGGTACAATTATACAAGGTCGGTACATTGAATTACTTTTGTTTTTTTCATGATATAATGAAATCAGTGACGAAAAAGTGAGGAATGACCATGCTAAAATATCAACAAATCGCAAATGAAATCGAACAATACATCCACGAACAAAACTTAAAACAAGGCGATAAGCTCCCTGTCCTTGAGCAGATGATGAATCAATATGCGGTGAGCAAAAGCACCATCACGAAAGCTTTAGAGCTGCTCGAACGAAAGGGTGTCATTTTTCAACTGCGGGGAAGCGGCATCTTCGTCAGACGACATAATCGACCTGGCTATATGAGCCTCTTCTCGACCCAAGGGTTCAAGAGCAATCTCGGAGGCCGTATCTTGACATCTGATGTGATTGATGTGTCTGTCTTGAAGCCAGACTCGACGGTTGCAGAGAATCTCGGGATTGCCGTGTCGGACGATGTATATCGGGTCGAACGGGTAAGGTATGTGGATGGAGAGGTGCTCTGTCACGAGGAATCCTATTATGTAAAAGCCGTCGTGCCCTATTTGAATCGCGAAATTGTGGCGGACTCGATTTTCGATTACATGCAATCGGCGCTCGGCGTCACGATTGGGTTTTCTGACATGTATCTACAGGTCGATCGATTGACGGAAGTGGAAGCAGGCCACCTCGGGTTGCAAGAGAATGACCCGACACTTCGCATCGAGACGATCTTCCATCTCACGAATGGGAAACCATTTGACTATTCCCGCATCACCTATCACTACACACATTCACAGTTCGTCATTCAGGCGAACGGGCCCTATATGTAAAGACAACCCCTCATGCGCGCATGAGGGGTTGTTTGTCGAGAGATGAATATCACTTCACGACCGGGAGATTAACCTGTTCGACCCAATCGTCAATGAACCGACGTTGATGTTGATGTAATCGTGGTAGGTCTTCTCTTGAGAAAAATCGATGTTCGTGACTTTCGTCTGTCAATTGAGCAATTTCTCCTGAGAATGAATGGGTGTAAAAGATGACTTGAACACTATAGACGCGATCACCGTTTTCATAATTGGCATATCCCTCATCACCGGAATAGATTCCGAACAGTTTCAAATTATCCACGGAGAGCCCCGTCTCTTCGAGAGTTTCACGGATGGCTGTCTCTTCAAATGATTCCCCAGGCTCCATAACGCCACCGGGGATTCCCCAAACATGATGATCTTTTCGGTGTTGCAACAAAATTTGATTGTCCTGTTCGATGAGGACTCCACATCCTACAGTGATTAATAGATTCGATCCGATTAATTGACGCATATGCTGTATGTAACTCACTACACTACCCCTCTGTATTTAGAATTTAAAAAATCTTGATATCCCCATTCACATGATCAATGAAATAGTACGTATCGTTAGCATCATGTGCGAGTATGAAATTTCCTAGTATATTTGGATGAAATTCAATAGTGAACGTCTCAAGCGTCTGCTCGTAGGTCGGATATGAGAGGGACTGCCACACATTCTTCGCCTTCGGAATCTGAAGCTGAGGCAATAATTCGTCTTCAATCAATCCCTTCCAATCTGGGTTATGCAATATAAAGCGAAACACGTTTTCAACTGGAGCAAACGTCCCACCTAAACCAAACGCCAATTTGATGGGAAACGCGCCTCTAACCACATGTTCAAAAAATGTTTCCATTTGGACAATACCAGTTGTCGCGACACGTTTCACTTGGTTTCCTTGAAGCGTCAATCCGTCTTCGTAATAGCTCAGAATCCAATCCCTCTCTCCTCTTAAGACGATGACCTCATTTGAAGAGAGCGTCAATTCAGACTCTAACATTTCACGATTTTTGATGGTTTTGGTCGTCACATGCTCTTCTTCCTGACTTTTAAAAGAGAAGCGACGTTTTCTCGAATCCTTTACAGTCCGCTTACGCTCTATAAGTAATGGAAACTGTTCATTCTCCAAATGGCGAAAGATCAAGTAGGTTGCTTCTCTGTCTCTCAATGCATGACTCGGTATGACCACTAAGTCTAGTGGATTATGATGACTGGATAAGTCTTTTGACATCATGTTGCTTTTCGTCTCTTGAGGAACCAATATCCGAATGGCAATATCGCTAACACCGCAAAGCCAATCAATCGGTTGGTGCTCGATGTTGGCCTGTTTGACTCTGTCTCATCCGAATGGACTGATGATGAGTCGCCTGCTCCACCTATCATCCCTTCTTCGGCATTCCCTTCAATACTTTCATTCTCTTCAACCAATAATACTTGAAACGCCTCAGTTGAAATTTCATCTCCGCTAATCATCTGTTTTGTATTAGATGTCAACGCCGTCAACATGTCCCCATCATAATCAAACCAAGCCGACGCTTCTGCGTATTTCACGAGATCGCCTTTTACGTCCGTCAACGCTTTCGGGGTTTCTTTGTCTGAACCGAACGTTGAGAACGCATATGTACCCGCTGATTGTTCATATGTTCCGATCACGTTGACCGGTTCATCATCTTGAAAGACGGTCGCCACAAATTCTTTTGTTGGGACGAACGTACACGTTTTCCCCGTTTTGTAGCAAGAGGATGACGGGATATACGTCTCCAACAACGGACCAAACGTGATGTTCTCACTGTCCGTCATATGATAATTAGCCGGATCATCTCCCTGAATATGATCCATCACAATGTCATAAAAATATGCATCTGCAAAACGTTCCGCCGAAGATTCGGTCATTTCGGCGGATACGATTGTCGTGCTTGCAAGCAGTCCGACACAACATATGAGTAAGCCCGTCATTCGTCGCATGTGTTTCTCCTTTCATTACCCTGAAGATTTCAACAACATCGCGTGATTGATGTGAATCAATTCGGCGTGCGGCTGTTTGTGACGACTGACATATGACGTGAATCGCGATGACGCAACAAACGCGTTCGATTCATGAATCATCGCCAGTCGGACGAGAATGAGCCGTAATTGTTTTCTTCCTTCTCCCAGTGTAACACGGTCGACTTGGTTGTTTTTGTCGAGTCGGTTGATTAACAGCTCCACTTTACAATCTTCTTTAATCAAGTAAGAGACCCAATACGCCGTCTGTTGAATCAAGTCTTCATATTGCGCATGGAGGCCGTTCCTGAGCGGACCGCTCAAATCAAGGGAAATCGTGAACGTGTCGAGATTTTGTCGTTCGAACACTTTTGCCTGTACATGACCGACCTTTGAAGTGGCGACCCAGTCAATCTGTTTAGCCGGTTCCTTCTCATATCGTTTTGCACTCTGAATCATCAACGGATCGTTCAGCGGGGAGTGCTTGACGATACGGTCACCCATCCGAATCATGCGCGATTCGGTGATTGGTGACTTCGTGATGGTAGGTAAAACAACCCATGAGGGCATATCCATCTCCTCATCCGTGAAAAAAAGAGTACCTAAATAAAACGGTAAGGTGACACGCATCACACACATATGAATCGAAGCAGGTCCACGCTTCACAGCCGAGACGCTCACATGATGTATGTCCTGTTCGATCCTGGTGTCGTATGCCTGTGACCCGTCCTCGAATATCATCCGTTCATTACCCTCTAGTCGAATCAATAGCGGAACGCCGAGGGCAATGATTCGCTCATACCCATCAATACGGACGATACATGATGTCTCATCGTCAATGAACAAGAGATCTTCTTTCTGCCGGATGGAAAATGAGACTTCGTTTGAAAGTGTTCGAATGATTCGTTTCCGGATGAACATGACGATTAATAATGCCCCGCATACATAAGCGATGGGCCATACATAAGGCATCCACATGGTGAGAAAACCGAGACTGACATAAGCCGGCCAAAGTTGGTCTTGAAGAATGGACGGTGTACTGATTTCGACCTGTCTCATCGTTACACCTTTTCGACGGGGACAGTTACGGACTCGAGTACGTCCACCAACACTTGTCGCTTCGTCGATTTGATATCCCCTTCAAGGGTGAGGGTCAATCGGTGCGAGAGGACATGTGGCGCAACGGCTTGAACATCTTCAGGCGTGACAAACTGACGGTCGTTCAAGTACGCATAGGCTTGTGAGGCCTTGACGAGCGCGAGCGTCGCCCGTGGGCTCGCCCCGACTTCGACTAACGGATGTTGCCTCGTCTCGTGGATGAGTGCGAGCAAATACGTGACGACATCTTCATGAATCCGGATATTTTCGACTTCTTCTTGTGCTTCTAAAAAAGCTTCATTCGTCATCAAGGCATACACTGTCTGTCTCGTCTTTGAAATCGTCTGCAAAATCAAGTTCCGCTCTTCGTCTGCCCCAGGATACCCAACTTGAAGAGACATGAGGAAGCGGTCGAGTTGGGCGTCCGGTAGCGTGAACGTTCCCGCAGACTCGATCGGGTTTTGCGTCGCGATGACGAAGAATGGTTTCGGTAGTTGATAGGTGACGCCACCGATAGAAACTTGGCGTTCTTCCATCGCTTCAAGCAAGGCGGATTGCGTTCTCGGAACGGCGCGGTTCACTTCATCGATGAGTAAAATATTCGTGAAGATCGGTCCGGTGCGGTTCTCGAACGTCTGGGTCTGCATATTGAAGAAGTCTGAACCGATGATGTCAGAAGGCAGCAGGTCGGCTGTGAATTGAATTCGGGCGAAGTCTGCCTCAAAACTTTTGGCGATGCTTTTCGCAAGTAACGTCTTCCCCGTCCCAGGCACATCCTCTAGCAAGATATGGCCGTTCGCCAGTAGGGCTGTGCAACATAATTTTGTGATTTCCGGTTTACCGAGGTAAATGCGGTCTAATTGGTCCAATTCGTGTCGGATGGTCATGAGTTCGACTCCTTTTGTGTGCGTAGTAGGTATTCATCAAGTTGTTGGGTGAACGCTTCTTCTCGTTGTGGTGAGATGTTTCCATCATCATAACGTGTCTCTAAATAGGTAAGTAAGGATGCATCGAGCTCGATTCGTTTCGCCCAAGTCGACAACGTCTCAGTTGGGCGACGACGTTTATATGGAGGTAACGCTGCTTCGAATTGAATCAACTGCTTTCGGATAGCCGATGCTGGTAATGGATGAACCGTTCGGTTTATCTGCATCGGCGCGTTATCAGAAGTCACTAGCGAGTAATCCTCGCTATCTAACTCTCCCTCCTCGCTTTGTTTCTTCGAGGGGCGTCGTCTTTTCCAGAGCCACCATCCGAGCAAGATAAGCAGTCCGGTAATCATGTATGGGAGGTAGGAGACGCTGCTCGTCTCTTCTCCTGACGGGTTTCCGTAAGAAGGGGATTGGTCCTCAATTCGCTCTTTCGGTGTCCCCCCTGACTCGTCTTCTGAGTCAATCATTGCTCCGTCTGGACCGTTCCCTTCTGGTTCTTCATATGGCGCATCCCCACACCAAAAGTTGACATCCGTCACTTCGAAAATCCCTAAAAATTTTCGTTTGTCACGACAGTCCGTGACCCAACTCGTAATCTCGCTCCCTGAGATATCTAATGATTGGTAGTAACGGTATCCCAGTTGACCGGAATAGGAGATGAGGGCGACAAGTAGTAAGGAGAATAGAATCCCTGACACAAAAATCGTTTTGGCTTGTTTCATTGGCGATTCCGTATATGTATATTCGGTTTCATCTCAAGTGACGGCTCCTCTCATAGTCTAAATCCTTTTTTTGGAAATCGGATTAACAGGATTATACCATGAATTTTTACGGAATATTCAGTTATTTTTAGACAAAAGAAAAATGCCCGTTCATTGAACGAGCATCCATAATTCTCTATCTTCACCCTCTTCATCGAATATCCACTCTTCAAATCCATACACGCGGATATTCTGGTCACTCCGAATGCCCCATTGGTTTATAAACGTTCTTACATAAGGGATTGGAATCCATTTTTGGTGGGGTGAATCACGCCGCATAAACGATTGTAACCCCTCTTCATCTTGAAACACGAGAAGCTCAGAGTTCCAGAGTGTAGGTAAATCTAGCAGCACGACGACCCACATTCTTTCATCCATACGCAACTCTACTAGTCGTTTCGCTTCATCGAATAGAATATGGATGAGTGACTGTTTGATTCGGGCACTATGTTGAATATCTAGTAAAAAAGTTTTGTCCGACCGGAATCTTGGCATACCAATACCCATTATGAAACTCAGTTGGAAAATCGTGATGATTTTCTTGCAAATTTCGCCGAAGACGACTTAACTTTCGTTTCAGACCACGCACTTTCCGATGTCTCATTTCAGGATCGACTCGACTTGCTTCATATGGTGTCGGTCATGCTCGATGAACTCCCCGATGATTACATGTAACGAGTAGGGGACACCTTGATGCGGATCATGCGAGACACCATTCGCTGTCGTTTTATAAGTCAGCGCTTCCTCACTTAAGGACTCGAGCATGGTGATGAGTGCTCGCCGACTTTGTAGTGATTCCTTCAATACGACGTCACCTGATAACTTCTCCGCCCTTTTCGTCGCCCGTGCGTTAAAAGAGTCAAAGTCAGGGAAAATCATTCCTTCCCCGCTCTTCACCGATGGGATGATGACATTCAAAAGATGGTTGTCCCAATGGGCGATATGTAAGACGATTTGCTTTATGGACCACTTCTCCGAGTCGATCTGTTCATTCCAATCGGATTCACTCAGCTTTTCTAACGAATCGAGCCATTCTGTGTACGATGCGAATTCTTGAATAACTTGCATCCAATCCCCTCCACGTTCGCTTTAAATTACTGCGATTATAGCACGAACGAGTCTTTTCAAATCAAAAAACGGCACCGTTCATCATGAACGATGCCGCGCGTGTCTCTATAACCAGACTGGTAATGAGAAGAAAACTAAGAACAATACGGTCAAGACACCGACGACCGGACTGAGCGACCGATAGCCCTTCTTGAACAAGACAATCATCGTGTAGGCGATGAATCCGAGTCCGATGCCATCGACGATGGAATACGTGAACGGAATCATGATGATGACAAGGATTGCTGGGAAGGCATGTTCCCAGTTATCGAGCGGCAAATGCTTCACGTTCTGGAACATCATCATTCCGATGATGATAAGAACCGGTGCGATCGCCGTCACAGGAATGATTGCAAAGAGCGGTAGCAATAAGAGCGATACCACATACAATCCAGACGTGACGAACGAAGCGATCCCGCCTCTTGCCCCGACAGATATCCCGGCAGCCACTTCGACCGTCGAGACCGTCGGGCTTGACCCGAACATGGCCCCTGCCATCGTCGAGAGACCTTGCGCTACAAGACCTTTCGGCGCCTCTTCTTTTTTGCCGATTGCCCGTGTCTGATTCTGAATCAAGCTGATGTTTTCAATCAACAAGACGAGCGTAAGCACACCGACCGCGACGAAGAAGAGTGGAGATGTCGACTCGGCGAACGAGATGTTCCCAAATACCGTGCCGAACGATTCGAAGAACGGTGTCAACGCGAAGCTTCCCGTCCAATCGAGTGTTCCCATCACGGCACTGAGTCCGACACCGAAACCAATCGTCCATAGGAAGCTGCTCGGCCCCATCTTCAAGAACAGTAAGATGGCGACGAAGAGTGACAGGAATGCGACTTGGACGTCACGCTCCCCGAGATCACCGATGTGAAGCAATGCCCCACCCCCGCCTGAGACGATCCCTGCCGCCTCGAGCCCGATCAAGATGAGGAAAAGGCCGAGACCGACCGTCAATCCGTCATGAATAATCGGCGGGAACGCGTTCGCCAATTTCCTCGCGACTTTGGTGACCGTCAATAGTACGACGAGTACACCTGAGACGAATGAGACGGCGAGCGCACTTTGCCAGCTCAATCCCATCTGTAGGACGAGCGTGTACGTGAAGAGCGCATTAATCCCCATTCCCGGTAACAAGAGAAGCGGTAGATTGAAGAATCCCGCAATCAATGTCCCGATGATGCTTGTCAAAATCGCTCCGACGAGCGCCCCCTCGAACGGGAGTCCGGCTTGTGTCAAGATTGCCGCATGCACGGCCGGGATGTATGCTGTCGCCAGAAAGTTCAGCACGCCCCCGTATGTTTCTGTTTTCCATTCTGTTTGTTTTGCCATAGGAATCAATCCTTTATTGGCACCCTCACCCACCCGTGTATACACACGAGATTGATTATATCCTGTCAGACATCTAACAAGCAAGAGTGATTCGACTCAATTCCTTCTTTGGACCCATTCATGAGACCGATTCCATCAAAAGATTCATTTTATAAAACAGGAACGTTTGTTCTTGTTTTCAGCGCATTTTTGCGAACAAATCTGTTATAATGAAGAAGCAGGTTAACGCAGCAATAGTGGGGTCAGCCGCCAAGTCCACAATGGAGGAAGGCGGTGGTGCGGATGGAACAACTTTGGACCTGGGTTGGGGATTATGTCATGATCCCAATCCTCGCTCCGATCATCGTTCACTTGGTGATTCACCGAACATCCGATCGTGCAACGTCTGAACGCACAAAAAAATGACCCCCTCGGCGCAATGAGATGGGTCACTTTCTGATTCACTAACCATTGTGGCGGCTGGGACCACTCTTAAAGTGGTAGCCTGTAAGCCAGAGGCCGGTGTGTCCAGCACCGGTCTCTTTCTACTTGCATCATACCATACTTGTTCCCATTTTTCAGTAACAGAAACACAAAAACGGTGAAGTTCACGTGACGAATGATAGCTGTCCGTCCGACATCATTCAGAGACCACGTTTCTAAGCCCGTTGTTCAACAGTTCGAGGCAGAGCAAAGCGCTTTGCCTTTTTTAGATTTCATTTATGACTCCTTTAAGAATTCTTTAAATCTGCCATCTACAATGAAGACAGTTCAAATTCTTAGGAGGTTTATTCCCATGTATAATCAGAATTATTCAGTTATGTTCACAATCGAATCAAGGGTCGTTCTCATCCCACTCGCCATCCTCGGACTCATCACGTTACTCGTCTGGTCGTTTCGCAAGAAACATGTAAAAGCCGCACAAACTATTTTACTTCTATCATTCGGGATATACTTATTAGGCGTCCTTCACTTCGTGTTTTTCCCGATTGACGTCAATTTAGGAAAGTATGCGAATCAAGTTCCGTGGTGGAGAACGATTAATTTTATTCCGATTTTGACCATCGATGTGTATTCATTTGTGCTGAATGTCGTGATGTTCCTCCCGTTCGGCTGTTATCTTCCATTTTTGAAACCGTCGATCACGAAAAAAGAAGTACTTAAATTAGGATTACAGTTTAGTCTGATCCTTGAATTGATTCAATTATTGGTGCGCACGACACTAGGCAGTGGACGAAGCACGGATGTGAATGATTTATTGGCAAATGCGTTCGGGGCGCTCTTAGGGTTCTTACTCGTTCGCTTCGTCGTCCAATACGCCCCGTTCCGACGTTTGTATCAGAATTTCCAACTTTAATTCGCGAGGGAGTTTCAGCATGACAAAAATCTTGTTAGTGGATGATGATGTCCAAATCGCAGAACTGATTGATGTGTATGTAAAAAATGACGGGTATCACACGACGATGGCAACCGACGGGGAAATGGCGCTTGACTTGTTCAACCAAGAATGGTTTGACTTAATCATTTTAGATTGGATGATGCCTCGGATGGATGGGCTTGAATTTTGTAAGCGGGTGCGCCAGACGAGCCAAATTCCGATCTTAATGGTCAGTGCCAAAGTGGGTGATATGGATAAGATATTGGGATTGACGACGGGAGTCGATGACTACATCATCAAACCGTTCAATCCGCTCGAGTTGATGGCACGTATTAAAGCATTGCTGCGTCGTTCAAACTATAACCGACCAAGCGAGTCCTCAAGTGTACAAGCTGGCCCTTTCCTCATCGATCGAGCCAGCCACACCGTCATGATGCAAGAGCAGACGATTCGATTGACTGCACGTGAATTTGAGATTTTGTATTTACTGGCGAAACATAAAGGCCGGGTGTATAGCTCTGAAGAAATATTTGAGGCTGTCTGGCAAGAGCATGGGGTCGGGTCGAACCAGACGGTGATGGTTCATATCAGTAACATCCGCGAGAAATTACATGCTGTCGTGCCACATGAGGTCATCATTCATACGGTGTGGGGAGTGGGATATAAAATTGAGACATAATATCTGGCGCGTCATCACGTTCATCCCGATGTGGAAACGTCTGCTGTATGTAGTTATTGCTTTCGGGGTCGCCACATTGAGCGGTATGCTGTTACTGCCTGTCGTCTGGTACTTTGAAGAGTCATCACGATTTATGGAGAGTCTGATCATCGTGTTGTCGTATTTCCGTGAAGGTGTGTTCTTCCTGTTTTATAGTTTGATGGTCGCCGTTTGTCTTGTGTTGATTTATCAATATGAGCGTAAACGATATTTACAGTTTCACATTGAGCGGATGACTTCACTTGTCGAAGAACTCCACGCCGACCGTGATTCGGTTGAACCATCTGTCCCGCCAGAGCTAGAACGATTGATGGCAACCGTACGCGCCATCTCGGACAGTGCGGCAAAAGCGGAGCAGGAAGTGCTTCAAGCGGATCGGTTGAAACATGAGCTCGTGACGAACGTCGCCCACGACTTGCGCTCCCCCCTCACGTCAATCACGGGTTATCTTGACTTGATTCACAGCGACCGTTACCGGGACGAGGTGGAGTTGCGTCATTACATCCAAGTCATCCATGAGAACGCGACCCATCTGAAAGGCTTGATTAACGATATCTTTGACTATACATTTCTGCAAAACGACCGGATCGCCCTCCAGACAAGCGAGGTCCGTCTCGATGAATTGCTCAATCAGCTCATCATGCAGTCGACGTTACGTCTCTCGGAAGTTGGAATGGAAGCTCGATTCAGCTCCTCAGCCGAACGTCCCATCGTGGAAGGGGATGCGTTGAAGCTCGTCCGTGTGTTTGAGAATATACTCGAGAATGCGATTCGTTACGGGCGTGACGGAACGTATATCGATATGTTCATCGATGATACGGATGAAGCGGTCCTTATCAACATGACGAACTATGGCGAGGAGGCCATCCCCTCCCGTGACATCCCTTACGTGTTTGAGCGATTTTTTAGAGTGGAACAGTCACGTGCGCATTACACCGGTGGATCAGGTCTCGGTCTCGCCATCGCCAAGTCCATCATCGATTTACACGAGGGCGAGATTCACGTAACGAGCCAACCAAGAGAAACAACGTTCACAATCATTCTCCCAAAAGTCTCTCCTCATGCTGTTCATGAGAAAGCATGACCCGTGTGACCTACACGCGCAATGCTTTTTTCGTGCTCACGCAAAAGATGATCAACTTCAAGCTCATGATTGTGCGATTGCATGAAGACGATATAAAAAGACAAGCCCAATCGCACTACGCGACTGGGCTTGTCGATAATCGGGCGTTAGCCCGGTGTTTTCATATCTTCCTCTACCGTATAGCGAGAGAACCATTGCAACATGGCTTCTGCCTCTTGCTTCGGGATGTCCTCGATCATCTCATTCGACAACAAGCCACCCCGTGTCGAGAACAGGACGTTACATACATCGAAACGGCGTTGGAGCGGTGTCTGAGTCACTTGGACCTGTTCGATTCGCGGCTTGTCCGTCAAGAATGAACTGACGTTGAAGGCCCCGGTCCGCAGCTCAATGAACTGACCATTACGAGCGTAACGCGTCGTCACATAGCTCAACAGTCGACCGCCGATGATGATGGCCCACAGCAGGACGAGCCACCAGGCGTAATCGCGGAAGAAGTACAGAACGACACCCGAGACGAGGATTCCGACCCAGCTGATGCGTAGCAGTTTGACCCAGAGCGAACGTTTTGGCAAGCGATGAAGCGTGTCAGACCACACGAACTGGTCGAAGTGCTCGTTTAACACGGTCATCGCCCGCTCCCGTTTCACGAACGGGAGGATGGTTGACGACTCGTCTTTCAAGTCGTCCATCGTCCCGGCCGCGACGAGTTCGACACCTACGATGTTGAACCAGCGCCGGATGAACGTCTCTTTGACCCGGACCGCTTGAATCTTCTCGTATGGGATCTCTTTGGCGGAACGGTTGAGCAGTCCTTTCTCAACGCGGATGCGGTCCCCGCGTCGTTCGAGCCGGAAATTCCCGTACTTCAAGAAGTTGATGACCATGCCGATGACGACCGACAACATCAGGACCGACAAGACGAGCAGACCGATCGCGATGATTGACGCGTGGACGACCCAATCGCCGATCGTATCGAACGTGCCATCGAGATTGATGAAGTCATCGATCGACGAGATGATTGTCGAAGCGACCGGGAAGATGGCGAATACCGATAGTGACGTCAACGAGGCGATGATGATCTCTCTGGTCGAGAGGGCGTACAGTAAACGGCTCGCCGGTTTTTCAATCACCACCTGTGTTTCGGTCGCGTCTGTCTCCCCTTCTGCCGGTACGTCGGTTTCGGTCTTCCGGTGACGGACCTGGTCGAGGATGTCCTCGAGCCGTTTTGCCTCATTCGGGAAGACGCCCGACAATTTGAACGAGGCGTCGTCACTGTTCGCGTTCGTATCGAACGTCAATTCGACGACCCCGAGCAGCCGGTACAGGAATGGGCTGTTCGAGTGGACGCTCTGAATCTTATGGAGCGGCAACGACTTCTCTTTCTTGATCCAGTTACCGTCGATGACATATACCGTCTTCTCGTCGAGCGCATAACGGAAGTTGAGCCAGCCGAAGAACTTCTGCAAAATATCGAGCAAGAGGAACAGCAGAATCCCGACGCGCAGGATGATACCGAACGTCGAACTCCAGTCATTGTTGATGACGAACAACAACACGAGCGGGATGATGAACGACTTGATGACCTCTAAGACACGCAACAGCAAGACGCGACTCGGCAGGCGATGCCATGTGAGGGCGGCTTCCGTCATATGACATCCTCCTCCTCGATGCGGGCATAGACCGCAATCTGTTCACGGAGCGACTTCGCGAACGATTCTTCAATCGCGTAGATGTCATGTGACCCGGCGGCCGTACCGATTGTGATCGTCTGCAGACCGTACTTTCGAAGCAGCGGTCCTTGTTGGGCGTGGACGTATTGTACTTTCGTCATCGGGATCAACACATCGTGCGTCGTGATGATGCCGTGATGCAGGCGAATCTCGAGTGGTTTCACGTCATACGTGAATCGTTCTTGTTTCCACTTTTGGAACCAGATGAGATCAATCAAGCTATAGACGACATCGATGACGACTAGCACGATCAAACCAATCTGTATCCAAGTTGGCCAGTCGAACCAGTAAGCGGCCGCCACGAGAGCACCTGTGACAAGAAGTCCGATGAGATAAAAAATCGCACTTGATAACCGGAAGACGGCACGTGCCTCGATTGGAAGTGTGCCGCTGATTCGTTGTGGTGTGACACCTTCTTCAGGTGTCGGTGTTGTTTCTGACATGGTGAATCCCCCTATCGTTCTTATGTATCTGTCTTTATTTTATACGCTGAAGCCACAAAAAAGTTTCGTATTGAACGAAAACAAGAAACGAGCCGAATATCGGCCCGATTCTCAGTCTTCAAAAAACCACTTCTTACGTGGTTCCACTTTTAGGTTGTCTCCGTGTTTCTTCATTTCCGTGACAAGATAGCGTTCGAGTTCATTCATTGCCTTGACCCAGTCGGTCATCGTCGCCACGAGCGGCACGACGATGAGAATGAGTTCTTCCTCTTCTTCTCGCATCCTCTCAATCATTAACTTCGCAAAGTCAAAGTTCTCATGGATGAGATCCTCTTCCCGATCGATGAGGTGCTCGTTCTCAAGCTCGTAGGCTGAAAACAGACGCTCATGTCGACGCAACAAGTGACGAATGTGGCGATACAGCTCTTCGCTCAATTGTGGAGGAAGTTGTTCAATCGTATGAAAATCATGATCGAGCTTCTCGATGACATGGAGCGCGGCACGGTTCGTCTCAATCATTTTAGACTTCAGGACAGCTCGACGAAAGATCGGGGTCTTCTTCTCAAGCCATCGATTCGCTTTAATTTCTTCTTCAAAATAGGCGTACGTTTGTTTTGAGTCGCTATGCAACTTCTTCGTCTCAGGTAACGATTCGAATGAGGAGCGCCCACCCTCTGTTTCCGCAAATAACCGTGCGATCCGAACAACCATTTGAAATGTGTCGGTGATTTGTGCTTCGAGTTTCCGCTCGTAGCGAGGTGGGAACAATAGTGCATTCACAATCAATGCGACCGTAATCCCCATCATAATGAGTAGGTAACGTTCGCCCGCAAACACCCACATCGGCATATCCGACTGGCTCGCCCCTTCCATGATGAGAATCGTCGTCAAGATGACGGTCCGTGTCGTCGATTCTAAATTTAAAAAGAGAAGAATGGAGATCGCGATGATGATGACGAATCCGATAGCGATTGGTGTCGGATTCGGAGTGAGTAGCAGAAATAAGACGGAGAGTAATGCTCCAATCAGGTTCCCTTTCATCTCTTCAATTAATCGTAGTCCGGTCTGATAGACAGACGGAAGCAGTGCGAGCGATGCGGCCAGTGCCGGGACGACGATTTGTTGGAATTGAAATGCCTCGGCAATCAGCAAGACGATTGCGACCGATAGTCCGGTCTTAATAGTTCTAGCCCCAAATTTCATGTAGTGGTGCCTTCCTCTCTTACACCTGTCATATGTATTTTTTGCCTTCTTCTTCAATTCTAAAACGTACCATATTCTTTTCAAGTGGAAATGAACCATTTCAGGCAGTTTTGTGAACGCTTCCGTGTTATGATGGCGTTGGATATTTCTTTCATCTTGATGGGGAGGGGTTTACTTGTCAACAATTGCTTTATTTGGTGGAAGTGGCCGTACAGGGGAACGGATACTTGAGCGTTTATTGAATCAAGGACATGACGTCAAACTTTTAACAAGACATTCAATGGATTCTAAGGAGGGTGTCAACCAAATCATCGGAGACGCGACGAACCAAGCAGCAGTACTAGAAACGGTTCGATCTGCAGACGTCGTCATCTCGGCGTTAGGGACGGACAAACAAAACGTATTGTCTACATTCACACCACTCGTGATCGAAGCGATGAAACAATTTAACGTAACACGCATCATCACGGTCGGGACCGCCGGCATCTTACAGGCGCATGATAGCGACAACTATCGCTTTGAAACGAAAGAATCGAAGCGTACGATGACAACCGCAGCCGAAGATCATGCCCGCGCTTATGAGTTATTACGGGATTCAGGTTTAGCCTTCACGATCATCTGTCCGACTCAACTGATCGATGAGCAATCGGACGGAGACATCATCATCTCAAAAGAGGTATTAGGCACGAAACAATCAGGTCCAATCTCGAGGAACGATGTCTCCGATTTAGCGATGGATTGTTTAACGAATGATGCATATGTCGGACACCGTGTCGGCATCACGACGGAATCATAATTAGGGGATGGGAAACATGCACGAACAACGAGAACAATTAGCACGACTCGCTTTAACGTTTGAACAAGAGGAGATGACGGACGCTGCACGACTCGCTCGGACAGCCCTACAAAAAGTAACGAATGAAGAAGTCTGGATTGCCGTCTGTGGTCACTTCTCAGCCGGGAAGTCGACATTGCTCAACGACTGGCTAGAGGACGGATTCCTTCCGACAAGTCCGATTCCGACGAGTGCGAATATCGTCACATTACGAGGTGGCGAATCAGCGGCATCTGTCGCAATCAATGATACGGACTGGATTTCATTAGACACTTCTTCCCTATCAAATATTAGTGACTATTGCAAAGTCGAGGAAATTAAGGAAGTCGAGTATACGATTGACCGATTCCCGTTTGATGAACACGTCGTGTTGATGGATACGCCAGGGATTGACTCAACGGATGAACGACATCGCCAAGCGACGGAGCGCTCGCTCTTCTTGGCCGATCACTTGTTCTTCATGATGGACTACAACCATGTCCAATCGGAACAAAACATCGGACTGATGAAACAATTTAGCCGGGAAGGTCGTCCCTATTCCATCATCATTAACCAAATCGACAAGCATGATGAGGATGAGCTTTCCTTTGTGGACTTCAAAGCCTCATTGACGAAGGCGTTCCGTCATCATGACATCATACCAAATAACACGTTCTACATCTCACTTCGTGATTTGAAGCATCCACATAACGAAGTCGAGCGCTTGCGGTCGTATGTGCGACAAGTCATCACGGACTCGAGACAGCAGCAAGTCAAGCATGCGGATGCATTGATTCATACGCTAGTCCGCCGCAACGAATCATCGATTCAATCGACGTTGGATCAATTGCCAACTTATGAAAAGAGTCCGAAGGAAATGCAGTCACGTCTACATCGCCTTGAGAAGAAACGGGCATGGTGGACATCATTCCGTCGCGAATTTTTCAAACATCAGGCACCAATCGTCGAAAGTGCACCGATCATGACTTATGAGTTCCGTGAGTTATTACGCTCTTATCTCGAGAGTTGTTCTCCTTCTTTCAAGGTCGGACTATTGTTCTCGAAAGAGAAGACGAAGCAGGAACGAGCTCGTCGTGAGGAAGTGGCCGCCAAAGAGTTCAACCGTCTGATTGATATGAACTTACGACCGCACCTCGTGAAGTACGCGGAAGACATCATCCGAGATTTGAAACTTCCAGAGACCTTGCTACCGAAAGGCGATGTCCTCCCGATTGCACCGAGCTCACTCATCACCGAACAAGTGAAATCCGGCGCATCACTCAGTGGTGACACGGTGTTACAGTTCAGTCGTGACATCGAGACGGCCCTTGCGTCATGGGTGACGAAAGTATCTGAACCTTGGGTCCATTCGACGGATACGTACATGAAAGCGGAAGTCGATTTACGCTTGGAACAATTTACGACTGAAGAGGAAGCGTTGTATGAAGCGCTCGATACGGAAGCGTTACGGATTCGTCTTTCGAACCGTCTGAATGCTATCGGTCAATATGAAGCGTTGCAATTTGATTCAAATCGGTTAGATCAGTTGGCCGTTCGAAACTATGTTGATGCAACGTATCTCCCCGAAAAACAGTCGAATGTTGTTGAATCAGAGGTTGCATCGACGTCGATTTTGGAAGATGATTATCATTTATTTGATTTTGATTTTGATTTTTCTTATGAAAATGCGGTATGTGAAATATTAGAGGATCATCCGTTATTCCGCTCCCGTGTCTCGACATTACGCAAGAAAATCGAGCGTGCGAAGCATGAACAGTACACGTTCGCCATCTTCGGAGCATTTTCGGCTGGAAAGTCCTCGACTCTCAATGCGCTATTCGGTGAGACGGTATTACCGACGTCCCCTAACCCGTTGACGGCATCCATCACAAAGATCGTCCCGCCGAACGGACGGACAAATCGAACGGCATCGATCACCTTCAAATCACACGATGAACTCGAAGAGGAGTTACAAGGTTATGGGACTTCCCTCGCCTCTCTCGATGTCGATCACCCGTTCGTCAATGCCGTAAAATCGGCACCGCTCGAGTACCTCGGACGAACGGAAGTCGTCGACTATGACACGTTCTGCGCATTCGTCGCACAAGAAGAGAAGAGCTGCATCGTGAAAGAGATCGAACTTTATCTCGACTCACCGTGGGCAGATCGTGGCATCGTCTTCGTCGATACGCCGGGGGCCGATTCACAGTTCAACCGACATAGCGAGGTCCAATTCGGTTATATGCGTGACGCGGACGCCGTCTTGTTCGTCACCTATTACAACCATGCGTTCACCGAAGCAGACCGGGAGCTCGTCATTCAGCTTGGCCGTGTCCAAGGGACTGGTGATCACGAGATGTTCTTCCTCGTCAATGCGTCTGACCTTGCGACAGATGAAGAAGAACGGGATGCTGTCACGGACTACGTGGCACAACAGTTGACCGCGCTCGGTGTTCGGAGACCAAGCGTTCTCCCCATCTCAAGCCGAAACGCCATGCACGGCGATGATGCTGGGTTTGACCGGTTCGTCTCAACACTTGAACGCTACGTCGACAAAGACCTTCGCCTCGCCAACGCGATGCGCATACAGGAAGAAACGACAGCGCTACTCGCTACATTTGATCGTGTATTGAACGAAGCGAAAGAAGACGCGTCGGCGAAAGAACATCGTCGCCAACAATTGATTGCTTTACTCGAGAACCCACCGGCACTCGATATGTCAGCACTCATTGACCTGTTTGATCGGGAAGCGAAAGAACTCCTCGCCCACCTCGAGACGCGTTCGCTCCTCCGCCTCTCGGACTTCGTCAAGGAGACGTTCCATCCGGTCGAGGTCGACGGATCGAGAAAGAGCCTGGAGCGCGCACTCGGACGTACACTCGACAAATACGCCTACGATATCCAGCAAGAGCTCCAAGTGTTCCAGTATCGGTTGGAGCGATATGTTAAACGCGAATTCGTCGCCTTGGTCGAACGGTTGACCGAGCGTCATGCGTCGCTCCTTCCGACGCTTGAATTTGACCATGACCTCGACGTGGCATGGTTACGAGAGGCTGTCGAACCGATTCATCTCGAGACATCACCTTATCAGTCGGTATTGAAGCGCTATAAGAATGCGAGTCAATTTTTCGAGGGAGACGGACGGACGCAACTGAAGGATGAGTTGACCTCACTGCTTCGCGATATGATTCGGTCGCGTCTTGAAACGATTCATACGAAGCAAATCGAACGGGCTAACACGGAAATCAGTAAAGCTGAAGTCGAGAGTGAACGAGAGTGGTCGACTCAATTGAAAGAACTTGCCGATGCAGAGCTCAGCATGTTGACGGACAACCATTCCTTTGATGAGATGCATGAACGTCTCGAATCGCTCAGAAAGGAAACGGTATGAACACATTACTGCTCATCGGACTCATTCCCGCTGTCGTTATGACGATTGTTCTGGGGCTGTTTCTGAGATATCTCTATTTGAACAAAGAATAACGGGAACGGTCCTCGATGCGCACATGACATCGAGGACCGTTTTAAGTTTGTATTTATTTGTCTGCTGGATAGACCACGCCAAGCTGTGTTCGAACGTTCGTCATCACATCAGCAAGACGAATCATGTCATTTGCTGAATGTACAACTGTTTCCGAAGCACTAGCTTCGATCGCACGGACGAACGCTTCGATCTCATAGGACATCGGAGCATTCTGTGATTCTGATACGATTTCTGACGTGCCATCTCGCAACTCTAGACGGACTTCATCACACGTCGCAATATCGTCGATGACGATGCGTCCTTTTTCCCCGATGATCTCAGAAGGAGTCGATGTCGCATGAATCTTTGAATGCATGATGATCACATCCAAATCTTCATAAGAGAGAATGACCGTTCCGCTCCCGTCCACTCCAGATTCCAGCTTCACACCGCTCGCCTGGATCTCATTTGGTTGACCGAACAGTTTTAAAGCAGGACCAAGGAGATACACACCAAGGTCCATCAACGAACCGTTCGAGAATGCAGGATTGAACGTATTCGGGTTCTCACCTTGTTTATAGAGCTCATACCGTGAAGAATACTGTGATTTATTAAAGACGGCCCGACGCACCGGAGCAATTCGCTCCATCGCCTGTTGAATCCTCTCAAAATTCGGCATGAACAAGTTTCGAAGTGCTTCAAGTAAGACGACCTGGTTCTCCTTCGCGACTTCAATCATACGAGTGACTTCCTGGACGTTCGAGGCGAGCGGTTTTTCACAGAGGACGTGTTTGCCATGCTGCATGAATAAGATGCTCTGTTCGGCGTGAAGTGAGTTCGGGCTCGCAATATAGATGGCATCGATGACATCACTCTGAGCCATTTCTTCAAGTGACGTGAACGTATGTAAGATGGAGTGATTTTCTGCGTATTCTTTAACACGTGATTCCGTGCGCGAGTAGAGTGCTGTCACTTCTACGTCATCCAACTGATTGATTGTGTCAATAAACCAGTCTGTGATGAAATTTGTACCAATGATGCCGAAACGAATCATGTGAATTCCTCATTTCTGTTCTTTCAGTTTTTTGATGAGTAAAATTTCATCCAATAATGGAATCTTATCATATCCGACATGTGGGATTGTTGCTTTCAGTTTTCTTGCCCGCGTCACCGCATCATGAATGATTCGTTCTAGACGATAGCCACGACGTTGATAAAAGCCAAGCGCTCTCAAATTATCATTGGTTGTGATGACGATTAATTGCTTAACTCCGTGCTGCATACCAATTTCTTCAACAGCATGGAGTAAGTGAGAGCCGATCCCACTATTCTCTATCAGACTATCAAGAGATATGATTTCTACTTCTTCATCCCGAATAACATACGTAACAAGACCGTGAATTTGATTTGTTTTCATGTAGACAAATCCTTCGAGCTCTGCACAATCGTATGTTCCCGAAGAAACGACCATTTGAGTTGAACCCCAATGTTTAACAAAAAAATAGCGAATATCTTCTTGCATACTAGTATTGATTGGTACAATCATTTAGTTCATCCCTGTCTATATATGATTAAAAATACGGTATTCGAAATATATTGCAAGCTAATATACTCTCTTATTATTAGTTTCATTCTGAAAGACTTCGGCACGTCTCTTCTCCTTAAACGGCGAACGATAAATCTTTTCCTCATTTCCGACATAGGCTACACCGTTTTCAATAGTCAACGAGGAACAGTCAAAGAGATGACGTGGCATCGGATAAGAGTCAATTCCGTCCACTTGGACATGAACGAGACGACCGTCGATTGAAGAGATGACCCACACCCCCTTCTCTGATGCACACATCACGTCACAATCATGAAGGACCGGGGCATTTCTGACTTCTTGATTATAGTGAAAACGTACGGCTCCCTCTGTTGAGAAGCAGACGAGTGCCTCGGTCGAGACCCCTTCTCCAAAGATACCCTCGTTCCCATACCCGATCCAGATTCCTGTTGCATTTATCACAACCGCTGCAATCGCGTTACCTGCGTGAAAGGAATGTTTGATATCTCCGTCTGCATCTAGCACCCAAGCATTGATTGGTTCTCCTTCTAACGTAAACGCCCAGATGAACAAGTGATTCTCGTCAATGATTCGAATACCCGCCACATATTCATGACGTTTAAAGTCCATAATCAACCCATTCCAATGGATGTAGAATTGATGATTGGTCTTGACCAAACGAGCGGAACCATTGACTTGCGCGTATCGGAATCAACCACCTCTATTTCATCGTTCATACACTATCACCCCTCACCGTCTTCGAATCGCTTAAACTCCAACGCTGCTCGAAATCGTCTAGATTCTTCATCACTCACCACTACATCCATATATCTTGATTTCCAATATGGGGAGAGGTCCAACTCGTCCACACCGATTCGCTTGAACCAATCCAACACCGTCTCATTCGATTGATGTCTTGAGGCAATCGGCAAGTCCAGATTGAACTGGATGAGCGCATTCCGAACCGCATTATCGGTCCATTGAACCTCTTTGGATTCCACAAATCCATTTGCTTTAGCCTTACGCTCTCTTCGTTTTACGGCGTCACTCGAGAAATCAATAGTCGAGATGACACGCTTTCTTTTCCGTAGCATGCTGAGCGTCAAAATCAGGAGAACAATCAACCCCCCAATAAGGAACCATAACCAGTATGAATTTCCCGACTCGGTTACTGTCCCTCCTGTTTCGAACGTATAGTCTAAAAAGTCATTCTTCAAGAATTGAAAATCCTCATCATCTTTCAGACGAAACTTCCCTCCATATTCACCTCTGCTGGTTCCGTCCTCTCCAGAAAAGAGAAGCACGATCCCACCTTTTGTCGGGTCGTGAAACCAATCCCAAAACAGTCGAGCCAAATAGATGAATCCAGTCACCAACATCAAACTACCTAACATGACCATCAATAGTCGGATTGTATATCGCATCGTAACCTCCGTCACACATTATGTACTATCGTATCACGACATACAACGAATTGTCAGAAAAATCCAAATAAAAGGACCGAAAGATTTTCGGTCCACTATTTTACAAAATTGCTTCTGCGAGCAGACGGTCGAACTTACGCACGTCCACTTTCTTGTTCAAATTGATTTTAATTGTACCGGCGCGAGTGAACAGCTGGACTTCGGAATTAAAGTCGAACATCCTCCCCGCATTCTCCGTCGAGTACATATTAATCGAATCGTACGGAAGCGAGTAGACCTCAATTTTTTTACCCGTCAGTCCTTGTGCGTCACGGACAATCAGACGTTTGTTCGTGAAGACGGCGACGTCACGGACAGTCTTATAAGCCGCGACCGCCCGCTCCCCATCGATGAATGACTCCGTGATATCACTCGGCACCTCACATTCGGAATAAAACGTCCAAGATAACTCTCCAATCGGGTTTCCCATATTGATTCCTCCCTGAATAAATGACATGTACTACCACCTATATTCCACATTTTTCGTTTGATTAGACCTTGAATGGGAAGATAGTGTATAGCAACTTGATTGTAGAGGAGGACGTCGTCATGATCGCGCAACAAATCATCACATTGCTACTGATTGGCTATCTCATTTATTTGATTGATTCCAAACGAAATTACTTCCCTGTCCCGGTCATCTTGGTCTTGATTGGGATTGGTCTCTCATACATCGCCTTTTTGATTCGGTATTCATTTCAAAAGATATAATCTTCGAGGTGTTCCTACCAGCACTTCTGTTTACATCGGCTTATCAGTTCAAATACAAAGATTTGAAAGACAATATCGGGATCATCACGATATTGAGTACGATTGGTCTTGTCTTGACCGCCATCCTGATGGGGTATGGCACGTTTTGGATCAGCGAGCTCTTCACCCCGCTCAGCCTGACCGCCTCTTTCTTATTGGCGTCCATCTTGATTCCGACCGATCCTGTTTCCGTGACAGCCATTTTAAAACGGAGTAAAGGGGAAAAACGGATTGCAGATGTTGTCGAAGGTGAATCGATGGTGAACGATGGGACGAGTGTCGTCATCTTCACGATTTTCCTCAGTATGTTCGCGACAGGAGAACAGTTCTCCACGCTCAACTTTTTAACTGAATTTTTAATTGTGTCAGCCGGAGGAATCGGCATCGGCTTCATTTTTGGATTATTACTTAAAAAATTGATGATTGTCAGCTTTAAAAAGCATGAGCTCGTCATGTTGACGATCGTCATCGCATACGGGGCATTTTATCTCGCCGACGCGCTAGAAGTATCGGGGGTCCTTGCGACCGTCACAGCCGGAATGATGCTTTCTCATGAGCTCGGCATGAAAGAGGACTACGAATCGGTCCAGCTTCACTTGAATGGATTTTGGAACATTGTGATTCCCATGCTACTCGCTCTCTTGTTCTTGTTGATTGGAATCGAGGCGACCAGCTATTTGTCTGTATCGCTCTGGACGTTCGCTGTTCTTTTATTCTTGCTTTCGCTTCTGACCCGGTTCATCGTCGTCGGCGGTCTCGTTTATACTGTTCCTGTATGGCGTAGAGAATTTAAAGACGATTTAACGGCGACTTCATTACTCACGTGGTCAGGAATTAAAGGAACGATGTCGATCGCCCTCGTCCTCTGGCTAGAGGCAGAGAACATTAACGGCTCGAGCGAAATGATATCTCTCGCCTTTGCCGTCATTTTACTCTCTCTGATCTTACAAAGCATCGGTGTCTACCCATTAACGACCTATTTAACGAATAAACATGACGAGTGACGAGACCCTTTCTTAGAGAAGGGTTTTTTTACATTCTGAAATTGACATCGCCCACTTTTAGTGTAAAATTACACTTGTAATATACTAGGAGGTGATTCGTTGGAAAACACTTCAACACCATCCGCTGCCATCTCTACGGGGATTGTGACCGTCGCGCTTGCACTCATCGCTTCGTTTCTGACTCCATCGTTCTTGAAGGTTGGCATCATCTGGGATATTGTTGCGTTCTTAGTCATCGGGATTTCGACATTCAGTTTTACATACCATTATTATCAATCAAAACAATTGACCTACTGGCAATACATTTGCTGTTATGTTATCGTCTGTCTCTTTTTATTCACCGTGTTTCTCGGAATCTCATGGTTACTGATTTTCATAAGCTCGGCGACGCTCTGAGTCGAACAAACAGGAAGGAAGAACCGATTATGAAAAAATCCGAATTTATTGGACAAGTCTCTCGAAAAATGAAATTGATTCGCATCGAATCCCAGTATTCACAGGAAGAGATGGCGAACTTACTTGGGATTTCAAAAAAAACACTCATCCAAATCGAGAAGGAGAGAAATGAAGCAAGCTGGTCGACGATTGTGACGCTATGCGCGCTGTTCAATGAAAGTGAGATTCTCGTACACTTGATTGGCGACGACCCCGTTGAATTCGTCAAACTGATTGCAACCGAGAACACATACGAGCCGAAAGAAAAAACACTCGGCGGACGTGTCTTTTGGCATGCGATCAAAGAGGGGTCCCACTTCATTCTTCAACAGAACATCATCAGCGGACATTACCGCATCATCGATCTCGATCATGTGAGATGGTACAGCACGTTTGATGCGGAAGATGCCGAACAGGTGCGGTTGAAGTTGGAACTTCATCGTGAGGAATCAGATGACACGAAAGCATAAAGATTTGATGATGGCTTTCTGTCTAATCGTCATAACGATCGTCTACTTTTGGCTGATCCCAAACATCGCGTATGACTACATTTGGTTCGTTGGCACAATCATTTTACTCGTACTCTCGTCTTTATCAATCACGCGCTTGATTCAATCATACCTTCCACTTTCTTTGATGAAATTCGTCCTGATTAGCGTGAATTTTTTCCTTGTACTCTGTTGTCTGTTGATTATCCTATTTTATGTCGTATCGCTTTACCAGATGAACCATTTGTGACGAATTGGAGGTCTTTGTATGCGATTTTATGTCGGTTCAAGCTTTTCAAATATCGAAGAAGTACGTTTCATCCGTGATCATCTGGTTGCGTTCGGTCACACCCATACATACGACTGGACCCAAAACGAACGTGCCGCTTCAATCGATGCGTTACGTGCGATTGGCGAAGAAGAGGTTGCTGGAATTCAACCAGCGGACTTCGTCGTCATCCTCTTGCCTGGAGGAAAAGGCGCACATGTAGAACTCGGGATTGCTATCGGGACGAATAAACACGTTTTCCTATACGATTTGGGGGATCAGATGATGAATATGGAGGAGACGAGCACGTTTTATCATGTGAATGCGGTACAACGCTTGGAGGGACCGTTCTACGCCCTCCCCTACCAAATTCAAGATCGATTGAAGCTCTCTAATCACGTTTGAGCTGATGCCCTTTGTTCTCACGGAATCGAGCCGGGTTGTAGCCTACCCATTCCGTGAAATGCTTGTTGAGTTAATCTATATTTAATAGGTACTTAGATTAATCAATTCTACCCAATTGCATCGCCAAATGTTGAATTTCAGCATTTAAGAAATCAGTCAACTCGACTAATTCTTCCTCAGATGGAAACAAGGATACGCCTGCTACTCGATAAGTATCAGGAATCGAAGCAGTACCACCTAAAGCTAATGCATTCTTATATTTGTTCAGAGTGTCCACTGGATGTTGCCTATACTGCATATACATGCGAAGTGCAGCAATCTGAGCAAGCGCATATTCTATGTAATAGAAAGGTGTTTCAAAAAGATGAATCACGCGCAGCCACTCTTTTCCTTTCAAATCACTCACATCGCTCCAATCAATCAAATCAGTCTCATATTGATCGACTAAGCGTTTAAATATTTCATCAAATGTGTCCACGTTCTTTTCTGAATCATATAGATGATGTTGAAATTGGTCCACGATGAAAACACTTGGTAAAAATTCGATGATTAATCGAAACTGTTCTAGTTTAGCTTGAATGAAAGCTCGTTCATCTGAAAAGATTTTTGTCCATTGGTCCATCGAAAATAGCTCTAGTGACATGGCTGCGAATTCACCGACTTCAAACGAAATGGTCTGCGCTTCGAAAAATAGGTGTTGCTGTGAGAGATCATGGTGGATGGCGTGACCCATTTCATGTATTAACACAATGTAGTCATCAAATCCACCGAATCGGTTCATAAAAATGAAAGATGACCTTGAGTCGGGTAAAGATTCACAAAATCCACCTTCCGCTTTATTCGGTCGAGGCGTTAAATCGAGATGGCCCTTCGCACAGATGTCCCTAAAAAGCTTTTCAAAGTAGGGATCGATTTCATTCAAGATTCGTTCCGTTCCACTGATTAAGTCATGGAACGAAACGGATAAATCGTGATGATTCGAAAAGGGAGAAATGAATGAATCCCATGGCGAAAGTTTCGATTTCTTCAATTCCTTTGTCTGTAGTTGCTGGAACGAGCGGCGAAGTTGCTCAAAATGTTTACTCACTTGATTCGCAAATCGTATACAATCCTCGGCGTCATAATCTAAACGTCCTAGCTTCATGAAGGCTAGTTCACGATAACTCTTAGCGTTTAATCGTTGTGCCTGATGTTCCCGATTTTGAATAAGACTTCTCAAGCATTCAGTGATGTCAGCTTCTGTTGAGACATACGCTTTATAAATGAGCGTAAAAGCCTGTTTTCGGATGGATTCGTCAGCATCATATAGGTCTCCTTGAAGTTCCGCAATCGACTTAGAATCATCTGTCGGGTCAGTCAATTGACCGATTGTTTGCAAATATCTCTGTATGAGTTGATCCTCTTCAATCAATAAATCAACATTCTTTTCATGATAAAGATTCATCCGATTTCGCATGAGGCGAGTGACATGATGCTCATCCTCTATAGACTGTAAGGTAATTCGTGAAACATGTCTTTTTAGCTCATTGAGTGCAGGTTTAATCACGGTTTGAACATGATGTTGTCTTTGATTGGCTTCTTCGCAATCGCTGTGTCGCTGAACGTCAATATAGCTCTTCGTGACGTATTCATCATATTTCCCAATCAATGCTGAATGTTTCGACATGAAGCCATCTAACTCTTTGAAATCAATATTATGAACAGTCGCAAGTATTTGGTTCGTCTCTTTTATTTCTTTAAAGTTGATCAACACTGCACCTCGATTCTTAGTTAACTTTCCTATATTATGGTTATAACCGAAATTATTGTTTCCAATATTTTCACAATATGCTATTCTTACAAAAATGATCTGACAAACGCGATGAAGAGAAGAGTACATCCATGAATCTTTCTTAGAGAACCCCGTCCGGTGAAAAAGGGTAAAGAGGATGGATCGAAACAAGACTCCGAGCAGCGCTATGGAACTCATCTCGAGGGATATGGCGACGGGCACTCCCGTTATAGAGTTGAGGTATAGTCCGACTCGTTCGGCAGTACCGAACAAGGTTCGTACGGTGACGTGCGGACGAACAGGGGTGGCACCACGATAAGAATCTCGTCCCCAAGACTTCGTTCTTGGGGGTGGGATTTTTTTGCGTTCCGAAAGTGATCAAAAATAGAAGGAGTGATTGACTTGAACTCGTTTCGAAAAACCTCTACGCTACTGCTCGTTAGTGTCGGAATCTCAAACTTTGGTGCCTGGATATACTTCATTGCGCTCAACTTGATTATCTTAGAGATGACTAGATCCCCTTTCGCCGTCTCGATTCTCTATGTATTAGTCCCGCTCGCCTCGCTCGTCTCGAATCTTTGGTCAGGTAGCCTGATTGACCGGGTCGATACGAGACGACTGATGATGTTACTGGATGGTCTGCGTGCGTTCCTCGTATTCAGCTTAGGCTGGATTGATTCACTGTGGCTCATCTACGGGATCGTCTTTCTTCTCAATGTGATGAGCTCGTTATTCGAATCATCGAGTCTGGTCTACATGACGCAACTCGTACCTGCCTCGAACCGACAAAAGTTCAATGCGATGAAGAACTTTGTACAGTCATCCGGGTTTATTCTAGGTCCGACGATTGCAGGACTGCTCTTTCTAGTCGGGAGCCCAACATTTGCGATTTTCGTGAATGCGTTCGCACTCATCGTCTCGGTCAGTATGTTGTCGCGCCTTCCGTCTCATCATCGAACAGAAGCGTCGATTGAACCATTCTCTGTAAGTTTCATTATCGAGGATTGGAAAATGGTCGTACGATTTGCATCAAATGCCAAATACGTGACGCTCATCTATGGATTGTTCTGTGTCATGACCATCTTCATGTCTGGGCTCGATTCCTTGGAGGCGTCATTCGCGACCCAAGTTCTTCACTTGTCTGAGAGCCGATATGGGTTTCTCGTCAGTATCGCTGGGATTGGGATCATCTTTGGATCACTCATCAATTCAAGATGGAGTCATCGCTTGTCCTTATCGTTTTGTATCGGATTCGGGGCGATCATGACACCAGTCGGCTATCTCCTATTCGCAAGTTCATCCTCGTTCACAATGGCTTCCATCGGATTTTTTGTCCTGACATTCGCGCTTGCCTTTGCAAATACAGGATTCTTATCATTCTATCAACACCATGTCCCGGTCGAAATCATGGGTAGGTTCTCTGGCGCTATCAATGTGGCAGAGTCGCTACTCGTCATCCTACTCACATTTGGGATTGGACTCCTTGCCGACATGGTTGGGATTCGCCCGGTCTATCTCGCATTCTCGATTATCTTCTTTCTTGTTGGTTGTTACACCATACATGTCATGCGCGACCGTTCGAAACGGGAGTATTTCAATCACAATCAAATCGAAGAAGTGTCTTAAGTCATGAGCCGGTCGTTTTTATGCGACCGGCTTGTTCGATTCGATGAATCGCTTCGATGATTGTGTCTGGTCGTTGTAAATGAATTTGGTGTCCTGCCTTTTCTGCGATGATGAGTTCCGATTGATTTGATAATCTCAACTGTTTATGGATCAGATCATGCCATGTCTCTTCTAGCAAGCGAATTTCAGCCTCAGGTAACCCTCCATTTATCCCTTCTTCAATCATCGCTTCAGAATCTCGACCGATGACAATTAACGGGATTGATGAAAAGGTACCCATTTGTTTGATGATTGAGGCATCGTCATGCCAAAACGATTCTTCTTCCAACATCGTTTTATACAACTGAGGAGATTGATAAAAACGCTTGAGACGTGCGAGTACATCTGATGATAAGCCTTGTTGTTCGAGTGAAAGTTCTGGCTGATGGAGTCGCTCTAATTCTTCTTTCGATAGATTTGAATAAGAACGACACATCGTCCGCCAATCTTCATCTGAATACTGACCATCCATTATAGGCGTTTCTAACTCATCTAATATTGAAAGGTTATGGGAAGTGGAATCAACGAGTACGACTCCTACTACTCTATCCAAAATAAGTTTGGCCATGTGTTGCGCGCACAGACCTCCGTAAGAATGACCGACTAATATGATTGGTTGTTTTAGCTGAAGGGCATCCAACAATTCTGTACATTCAAGAAGATGAGATGACGTTCGACTCGAGCGCATATTTATCTCGCTCTCACCATAACCTGAGCGATGATAAAGCAATACTTGATACGACTCGCTTAATTGTTCAGAAAGAGAAACCCACTCTTCGAATGAACCTCCCATTCCTGTCATCACCACGATGAGGCGTTCCCCGGAACCGAATAATCGATATTCCATGTGATATCCATTGACTTCAATCACTCTATTCATACACTCCACCGTTTAATCAGCTCAAGATCCTCTGGAAATGCAAGTTCCAATCGCTCTATTTCATGAATCGACCACCAATTGACTTCATCAATGTCCGAGTCGATAGTTGCGGTCGCCATCCGCTCGTCACATGTTGCCAAAAAATAGTGCGTTTCGACTTGATAACTTGAGATGATGGCTCGTTTGATATGTAATCGCTGATTAATCGAAATGCGATAGCCCGTTTCTTCGAACACTTCACGCCGACAACACTGTTCCGGAGTTTCTCCGTCTTCTAGACCACCTGATGGCAAACTCCATTGTTGTATGTCACGATTCTTTACGAGTAGGACTTCCTGCTCTTCGTTGATGCATAAAGCAGCTGATCCAATCCATTGTTCCATAGTCTTATTACTCCTTTTTCAATTTTCTGCTTGCAGGTGACGTTAGGTCACCCGATATGATGGGTCTACAACTACATAAGGAGGAAATACGATGTTGAATCAAATGCAAAAGAAAACAACTCCCATTTGGACATGGAATCAGTTCGCAATTACGATGGTTCTTCTATTCGGAGTGACGCCCCTACTTATCGAGCGACAATTACACAACTTTCTAGAACAGTCATGGGGAAACACCCTCTATTCAGGAACAAGTATCGGCCTGTTATTAGCCATAATATTTATGACTGTCCTCTATCTCGTCGCAATACGTCCTCAAACCCTATCGCTGGAAACGTTAGGACTTCGCCGTTTTCCATTGAAAGATTCGGGCATCATCTTTCTATGGACAATTGTGCTAATTGTACTCAGTATTATCATCGTCATAGTCCAATCATATTTCGGTATCGGTACGTCGAATACAAAAACAGAGAGTTTACAAAGTGACTTGTCGATTATCTCCATACTGATTGCGTTTGGATCGGCGGCTATCGTTTCACCGATCTATGAAGAAATCTTTTATCGTGGGTTCTTGTACCGCTTCTTTCAAGAACGGTTTGGGGTTGGGATCGGGATGATCGTAAGTGCTGGAATATTCACTCTCGCTCATTTACCGACGACAAACACGTTACTCGTCAATTTTGTATCGGGACTAGTGTTCGCTTGGGTATATGAACGGACTAACTCTATCTATTCCAGCATGCTCATCCATGGCACCTTTAATGGGCTAGCCGTTCTATTGACTGCATTGGCATGAGGGAATCAGTCTGCTATTTCTTGATATAGTGAATCAATATAGGCAAGAATCGATGCATCGATTGGATACAGTCCTAATTCATTCGATGCGTCAGTTGATTTTCGAATCTTCCAAAATGATTCAATCAATTGTTGATTGTCTCCAAATGTCTCGTCTGTTAACCAAGTCAAATCTTCTTTAAGAATTTGGGCTTCTTTTGAGGAAGGGGCGACCCCACGTTCGATTAGAATTTCGGATCTCCGAATCAAGTTGATCCACTTTTTCGTATCAAGCTCACCGTCTTCTAATTTAGGTAAACTTGATTGCAATGAATCAGACTCTTCTTCCGTAAAATAGTCCGTCCATTGTTTCCGGTCATTTGATTTAGCTTGAATAGTTTGCAGTTTCATCCAATCGATTTTTTCATTTTCAAGCTTCATGGATTGAAGGAGCGTGACCGTATAGTTCTGCGCCTGCTTCAATTCCTCTATCTTTTCTTCTAACGAGGACAGATGAGCGGACAAGATGCTTGTAAGGGATTCTTCATCTAAGATTCTCCGAATCTCATCGAGCGGGACGGTCATCGATTTTAAAAGCATGATTTTTTGAAGTCGAAACATTTCGTCATCACTATAAAATCGTTTCTGCACATCGTTCGTATACGAGGGGGTGACCAAATTGATTTGGTCATAGTATCGAAGCGTACGCACAGACACGTTCAGTTTTCTCGCGACCTCTCCCGTTGAATAGTGTCTGGTCAATTTTTGACCCTCCTAACTACATATGACGTGTATGTATGAATATCTTTTGAACTGATGAATCCCTTCATCCTAATCTGAAAATGAAATTCGTGGTACATCCCCATCCATTCACTAATCATTTCTCGAGTGAACATCTACGTCATCCTTTCGTGTCCCAATCAATCGATAGTCGTCTTGATTCTGAATGGCATCGAGAACCCCTTCTACAATCTCGTCGTGTGTCAACCAACGGACAGATGCCATCTCATGCATTTCACCTAATTGGACTTGTCGATATGTTTGTTGTTCATTGAGACATAGCCACCTCTTCTCATATTCCGGATTCGCCCGGCTACCTAAAATATGTATCACCTCTGAAGTTTCCGAATGATCCAAAATGAGTTGCATCGCTCTCCCTGAGCCACGATGCACCCAGGCGATAACTCGATCAAACGGACCGTTTTGTTGAACTGCATGCTGCAGTGCGCTTGAAAGTGCTTCTTCCTCGCGATAATCAACAATCAGTGGATGACACGTTTCAGGATTTCGTTGTACGATGCTTGCCATTTTTTCTTTATCTCGTCCGATGACTGTGACATCCTGTTCAATTGCTAAATAAGATGTAGGTTCGGCCAACATCCCTGTCCCTCCGACAATCAACATATGTTTTAGATTCATACCACCACCTCATTTTCCATTATACACCAATCATTCATTCTTCATTTCCTATAGAAGTGTTCGGAAACATTCACGTCTTTTCAAAAATAAACCTTTCATAATCGAGTGAATCACTTATAATGAATCAAGTGTTCAAATCGGTTTGAACAATCACTATTTTGGAAAATGGATAATAGTGTAACGATTTCAATTTATTTCTTTTAAGAGGAGGACACCTATGAGACATTGGACAACGAGTTCACTACAACTGATTGCACTCATTGTTGTATCGTTGGCATGTAGTATTCTATTTTCCTCTCTGCTGATCATGAATCATCTACCTGTTTGGTGGATGATCTGTATTCCGATTCTTTATCTTTCAACGTTGCTCATTTATCGCGGGTCTGGTGTACTCATTCTGTTAGGATTCGCTGCTTACTTTTTAATCACGATGCCTGTGTATGAGACTGCCGCTACTGCGCAACTATACATTTTATTACTATTAGCGATTTTGACGGGGTTGTCTTACTGGCTCCAAGTCAAGCTGTTTCATGCCCAGTTTGCACTAAAGGTTGCGGAAGCGAGAGTCAGTCAGTTGATTGCGGTCGACCCAGAGACTGGTTTTGATAACCGAGATCGGTTTTTGATGGATATAGAGGCTGAACGGAATCGGTTGATTCGCCACGGGGAAACGTTTGTGGTGTCATTCATCACATTACCGATTCTTGATGATTTTGAAAAACGGTATGGTTCATCCGAGTATGAATGGTTCTTGAACTACTTTAGTGATGAACTTCACGAAGCGACTCGACGAACAGACAAGAAATATCGAGTTGCGCAAGACACATTCGCTATGATTTTCCCTCAAACGTCAATCGAAAATGCACAAATTGTACATGAACGAATCAGACCACTACTCCTAGAGTATTCACGTCAGAGCGGAGATTCGCTCACAGTTGAATGCTCAGACAAATCGTTTGAAGTGAACTTAGAGAACGCATCCATTCGATTAGAAGAAATTCATCGGTATATAGAATCTAAAGACTAAAAAATGAGTTCCTTCGTGAACTCATTTTTTGATGGAGTGAATATGAAATTCGAGTTTCTCATCCATTTCGACGATGTATTGTTGATCAAGTACCATCTGAATCGGGCTCGGAATCGACAATTTTGGTGAAAAGAGCCAAACGCGCCCTTGAGGTACAAGCAGCATGTATGTATTGTGATTTGGAGGACCCATGAAATTTAAATGACGGGGGTCAATTGAGTTCCCATCTCGCCGTCTAACTCCAATTGTCTCAAGCGCCTTCGCGACGAGAGACGGGTCTTCTACCGTCAAACTCATCTCGCCGATTCCAAGAAACTCATTTGACGAAAAGGACTTGATGTTACTTTCCGGATTAATCGAATGTCGAGCAATCAACTCGATGACATTCTCGTCCGCGTCGTAAAAATAAAGCGATGATGCATCGATCCCTTCGAAATAGATTTCATCCTCCCCATCCTCGGTCAAAAGCGGGACACGTGACATGATCCATTCCTTCGCTTCTTTGAACCGGTTAGCCTGAATATTGATCGCGAAATGGTATTGTCGCTCTTGCTCCGTTACAGCCTCTTGAAATATCAAGGTATCTTCTCCTAATTCGATTTGAAATCGGGTCGAATCTTCTTCACCAACGGATAGTCCAAGCTTCTCCACATAAAAACGTTTCATTTCGTCGAGCCGGTTCGTATAGAGCGTGGCTTCTGTGATTCTCATAAAATCCCTCCTCGTATTCCTCATGTTCTTGCTTATCTATGTGACTTGATGGCTCGCTTGTATTTTTGGTATTCTGCCCAACTCATATTCATTCCTAGTAAATCAGAACAACAATCTTCTTTCCACGTAATCGGATTGAAACCAGTCTTTAACGCTACGTCACTCTTGCCTGAATCATCAAAATTCAGAGTCAATTGAGCCACACCTTTCTCCGTATAGGTTTTAGCCAATCTCGGATTATACCGGCTGTATTGCTCACCTAGAGAAAAATATGGCTGTACTGCCCACGGACATCGCTCAATTGCCATTTGAAGATATTCGCGCTCTTTATGTCGTAGCACCTTTGAAACGCTTAGACAAATCAATGCAGAAACTTCAGGTGTTGCTACTTCAATCAATCGATTCGCCACTTCAATGACTTCCTCGTCTATCTCAAAATCATTCCATCCCATATCATATAATGCCAAGGCAAAATAGAAGGGTTTATCTGGATGGTATGAAAAGGCGGTTCGGCAAAATGCATTCACTCGATCATAATCTTCAATCCGATCCAACCGTTCGTAACCAATAAGCAAATCCCAGCGATATGATTCGGTCGGATCGAGCAGCACATAGTCAATTAACAGCTGCTCGATGTCCGGAGTGTCGCCCATGAATTGTTCAAGTTCTTTGAATCGTTTGTCGTGAACAAGTAACTCGATTCGCTCCAACATCTTCTGCTGAATCGAAGTGAGCGCTTGATTTCCTGTATACAAATCGAAAATCAAAGATGACTTCAATTGACTCACCCTGATCTCCTCCTTTATCCGCTACGTTCAACGAGTCGGAATAGATCATCGACCCGCGACCTCGTGATACCATTACGCTGCTCCATTGCAAGAGGATGATTCGTTGGTTCGAGTTCAATCAATGGACGTAGTCCGACTCCACGCATATGTACGTTTGTCTTTAGATTGATGGTATCTGGATAGATGGGAAGATCCGTCGATAACCAGCTGAACATCGGGCCGAGGTCTACACGAGCTGGTTCATCCCATAAATCGATGACTTTGAAAAAGTTATCCGCACTGAGTGATACCCAGACATTCCAAATGAAAGAATCGTCTTCTCCAATGATCGGGAGTTCGAGGCATCCGTTGATAAAGAAATGAGCTTCATCGAGGACGCAAATATCATCTGTCAAAACGACGCGCTTCTTCATCTCCCGTTTCGATAGGCCGTCTAATACTGATGGCATGATCGATCCAAAGCCGACTGTATGTTCTTTACTCGTGCCACACATCGAGCAGTTGCAATCACTCTTGTGTTTTCGTTTGAAAAGGTATCTCATAAGTACTCGCTTTCTGATTTGAGTTTAATTAATGGTATGTGAAATAAATCCATTCATTTTACACGTATTTCATTTTTTATAGGAAATCACGGTTTGTTAGACGAATGTAGTAACTCTTGAATCAGTCTCTAACACTCGCGTCCGCGTATCATTTTTAGATAAAAACACTTCTTCCCCATTTTCATCAAAGCAGTATGCGATCGGAAGCGAGATTCCACAATTTCGATACGACCCATCTGCGTGACTCGTTCCGATAATCATCGCTTTTCGTTCCATCGCAATTTTTCTCGCTTCTTCCGTCCACTCCGTGAATTGTTCCTCACTAAACATCCCGACCCCGATTGGATTGAATATGATCGTCAGATGCTCATGACCCTTCAATCCTTCAACCCCCATAAAAATCTCCCTGCACAGTAAATATCCGTATTCTTCTGCTCCATCTGTGGCACTTGATGGCATGAACAAGAGCTCATTCTCTGGTGTTTTCCGTCGCGTTAACAACGTGTCACCTTGCTTGTTTATGATGAGGACCCGATCTTTATTCGTGTCATCTCGATACCCTAAAACAATCGTTGTGTTGAATTGGATCGCTAAATCACTCAGCTCATCCAATTCTCTATATGTACAATACCCCTCTGGATAGAGAATCAAGTCCACCGTAGGGTTCGACTCAATCTCTCGCTTCAGTTGCTCGAGATTTCGCTCTATCTTCGGTTGCCCAATCAATATATTCATGACTATTCGCCCGCTCTCATGATTTGTCTAGTTGGTGAATCCATTCATATGTAAGTGAGGTTGTCGACCAAACCCCACGATAAAGCAAGAATTTGATACTTCTCTTTATACTATCATTTAATTTATTCTGCATTAATGCTCACCATCACATTTCCAACCTTTTTCCCTTGGTCCACATATCGGTGCGCTTCGACAATCTTATCGAGTGGATATACCGTATCAATGACGGGTTGCAATGCTCCTGACTCAAACAATTCGTTCAAAAATATCAAATCCTCTTTACGTTCACTGGCTGGTCCTTGCCCCGCGACAGAACTGAAGGCCCCGTTATCGCTCACATGGGCTTTCGCTAATCGTTTATCGATTTTCCCTGAGGCATCAAAGACCACATCATACGTATTTAATTCAAGATCGTACCCCTCTTTCGTGTAATCGACGACCACATCAGCCCCAAGTCGCTTCACAAGTTCAACGTTTCGCTCGTGGCAAACTGCTGTGACATGCACGCCGTAATGCTTCGCAATCTGTACGGCAGTCGAACCGACAGCACCTGTGCCACCATAAATGAGAACGTTCGTCGCTCGCTCGATACGTGCCTTCCGTAAAAAATGTAGTGCAGTCGTCCCACCAAACGGTAGCGCCGCTGCCTCGATAAAGCTGGCATGCGCGGGCATCTGAAACACACATTTCGATTCGTTCACGCATGCAAACTCCGCATAACCACCAAAACGCATCCCAGTAAGGGCATAGACGTTTTCTCCGACCTGAAAGTTTTTCACACTGTTGCCTGTTTCTACGACGGTACCTGCCAACACGACACCGAGAATCGGTTGACGTGGAGCCTTAAACCCAACAACTAATCGCATCGGTAGTTTTCCTAATGCTGGAACGTCTAGTGCGCGGAGGCGTCGGTCTCCCGAGTGGACGGCCGATGCATGGACTTGAATCAGGATCTCATTACTTTTCGCCTTCGGTTGATGCACTTCTTGAATGACGAGTACTTCCGGTGGCCCATATGTGGTACAAATCGCAGCTTTCATATCGATTCACTCCATTCATGAATTGTCACCTCAATCTGTTATACACGTTCCCTCAAACAAGACCGTTCAGTCCATTCGACATAGAAAAACCGGATCATATCATACGATATCATCCGGTTCCTTCCTTAATGACACAGTCGAATCAACAAGGGTGAACGGATTCGAAAGGGAAGCAGCTGCCGCTTCCGATTGTGCTAGACTTGCCTCGGTCACCACCGGTTCCTGACGTCTGAGCTTAAATGCTCGCTCGAGACGGCTCGTCAACAAATTGAAAATAAAGATAAGCGCAGCAAGTGACATGGCCGGGACGAGAAATAGATGATTCGTCATCCATGTCATCGCAGTGAACTGTCTGAAATAATACCCGAACATCGAAGACCACTCATAGACGGTCGGCATGATCCCTTCATGTAACAAGACCGTTCCTCCGAAGAAAATCCCAAACAGTGAGAGATGAATGAGCAACATGAGCGTCTGAACAAACTGTTGCATGAAGACGATCACGAGAGTTGGGACGAGATGCGGGAAAAGGTGCAATCTCACACGATGCCAGACACTGCCACCAAGCGTCTGAGCCACGATCATGAACTCTTGTTGAAGCAATTGTCGAATCTCTGTGATGAGGTATAACGTGACGGCCGGTAATCCGAGAACGACTAAGACGATTAGTTCAATCTTTACTCGATCCCATAATGGAGGCACCTGTGTCGAATCATAAAAGGTCAGTGTTCCTACTAACATCATCAATGCGATCAATGATATCGGCAGAATCAAAAAACCGTCCAATAGCGTTTTAAAGAATTGATTTAAGCGAGCCCCCCTGAAAGCAAGGGGAATGCCAATCAACAGTCCGATGACCATCCGTCCGAATGCGACGAGCGCACAGATGCCAACGGTCCACTTAAATCCTTCTACGAGCATTTGGAATAAATCATATCCAGCATTGTCCGTCCCGAGCCATTGATATTTTGAGGGTTCTAATGGTGGTATTCCAATGAGTCTCCCTTCATCAGAGTAGAGCATGAGGGTTTGATCTACGTTCCCATCACGAAACACGGTATTTCCAAAACTCATCAACAATAGACCCGCTACGATGACAAAGCAGAAGAGAAAAATTGGGTCACGCATTAATACTCGACGCATCAAATCCCTCCTTTCCATGCATTCGGAATAATCCATTCAATCAGTAAATCCAGTAGAAAAATCGGGATATAGATGACGAATAAGATGACCAGTAAGATCTCCATCTGCGGGTTGTAGACGGCGAATCGGAATAACCCTTGAACGTTAAATAGATATTCGACAATCAAAAGTGTCGATAAGATGGTAATGATGTTCGAACGGAAAAAGAGGTAAAACCGATAGATGATATTCGGCAACAAGTGTTTCCAAAACAACCCTCTCGGTCGAATCCCTTTCGCTTGCGCGAGCTCGAGATACGGAATGGCTTCTTGTTCATGAATATGAATCGTCAACCATTTGATAAAGAAGAATAATGTCGTCATCGTCAAAGTGACGATCGGGAGAAACCGAATGTACTCTGCGAATCCTCCGGCCACTTCAATGCGATCGAATCCCGTAGATTTATGGATTGTAATCGCAAGAAATTGAGAAAAAATTAACCAGAATAAATCTGGTACCATCTCGAGCGTCTGACTCGTTTGGTGCAAGACGGTACGAACTCGTCTCCCGCTGCGGTAATAGAAGTACGCATATATTAATCCTAGCGAGGTCGATACTGCGAGTGCTGTGGTAAAAATGATGACCGACTCTTTGACGAGGGGTCCAAGTGCCGGCAAGAGCGGCAAGTAACGTTGCGCGGTGATGTTGTAATATGTAATGTCCTCTAATTTCTGTAATTGATCCATCTGTTGTTGAATCCCATTCCAATAATTCGTCAGACTAAAATCCGTCTGAACGACGAGCGATGGTAGCGCACTGATTGCAATCAAGATGAAAAATGCGACAATCAGATGAACTGATTTTCGAGCAATATACGTCATAGTTCGATCTCCTTTTGAATGCCAATCTCTCAATCAAAAGTGTGAAAGGATGTTCGTTTGATTGTTCATTTTCTAAAGGGAATAATATCCAAAGACACTTTCCACTGATTCTAGCATATTTATTATGCAAATAGAAACAATTTTCTGAAATTTATCTGGGTTAATTTGTATGATACAATGTATAGATAGAAATATTTAGGGGGTTATAGGATGTGGATTATTTTTGGATTGGCGGCGATTGGGGCGACGCTCATCAATTTGACCGTATTTATGATGGAGAAGGACTATAAGCTGCCGATGGCGATTGCCCTATCATTAGTTGCTCTCACGTTATGCGCCGAGTATAGCTTGCTCAACATGTGGGTCGAAGCAAAAGACTGGGCTGCCATAATGGATGTCGTACCCGGTATGTCTCGTGCGTTATGGTTTTTGACGATTGCGGCAATCTTTATGAATATCCTTCCGATCTTTTTAGAGAGAAAACGAAACAAGATGAAGGAATCGAAATGATAAATAGTACGTTTGCCAAGTTCCACTCATTTGGTGCATGACAATGAATCATAAACTTATTGCGATTCTCTCCAACCCTTTTGGTATATTCATTTTTGCCTTGATTTCACTGTCTTTTATATGGCAGACAGTATCCCGTTTTTTGTCATCTCAGTATCTTTTCTTCGGAACCAATTTGGTCGGTGGACTTGCATTTATCGTCATGATGTTACTTTTATGGCGTACATATAAGAAAAAGGACAGAAAAACGTGTTTGAAGCTATGCATTTAGCTTTGAACACGTTTTTGTTCGACCATGTCACGCGATCAATCATCTGAATGAGTTGAGTACAATAACTCACCGTCAAGTGAGCGCAACTCATAATCGATTCCTGATTGCATCTGCTTCGTCATCGTCGCACGACATGAAAATAGTTGTCCCGGACCATATGCAATGTCCGGTATTTCCTTGAAACCATATGCACGCTCGCCGAACCATAACGTCACGTTCAACGAACCCTTCGAGGACTGATCATTCACGACGTAACATTCTCCTGTCTCGACGATGTAATTCGTCGTCATACGGTCGTACGTCTCCAACCCGGCCATTCCAAGTACAACCACTGATGCAAAGATCGCGATAGCAACTTGACCTAATTTCACACGATTGCGTGTCTTCCGCCAATCCGTCCAATAGATGACAAGAGAAGCGAGACACAATAATCCAATCAACCAAGTAAGTACAATTTCCAACAACCGAATCACCTCGTTTTACAATACGACTTTCTTCAAAAAAGGATTCGTGTCCCCTCACAAAAAAACTCGACACATGTCGAGTTTAAGGTAATTCATACTCCAATTTTCGCTTTTGCCAAGCGACAAGGAGGATACTGATGATGACGAGTAGGAACCAGGACGACAGTTTTCCTAAATCAACGATGGCCCAACCGTTCAATTGGTCCGGATACGCCCAGCCGTTGTAGAACGTGACAATATTTTCAGCGAGCCAGATAAAGCAGGCAATCAAGAAGAATGACAGGACGACCGGCATCTCAAATCGTCGATCGTCGAGTTTATACGAGACAACCGAGCGACCGAACGCCAAAAAGATGAATGCGATCAACAGCCACCGTAGGTCTAACCAAACATGGTGCCAAAAAAAGTTGAAGTAAATGGCGATGCCAAGTCCGAAGGCGATGATTGGGTGCGGCATCTTCGTAAATCGTAAATCGAGACGACGCCATGCCTGGACGACGTAACTACCAACGCTCGCATACATAAATCCGGCATAGAGCGGGACGCCCCACACTTTTGTGAACGCCTCATCCGGATAACTCCATGACCCCATCTGCACCTTGAATAATTCAAGTCCAAGACCGATGACATGGAACCAGCTGATGACCTTCACTTCTTCCATCGTCTCGAGCCCCGCCTTCACAAGGACGACTTGAACGAACAAACACCAGATGAGTAAAACATCATATCGTGGGAGTGGTAACTCTACAAACTTTGTGACGGCAAGCGCTCCGAAGATGGCGACCGGAAAGATACAACTAAGTGCCTGTTCGTAAGCGAAGATAAAGAGATAACGTATACGTCCCATCCGTTGTCCTACCTTTCGATGTATTCATATAAAAATGAGGACTCTCCATCATAAAACCGCGGGTCAAAGACGCCGAGCCGTTCTTCGTTTGCTACGATGACGACGAACGGCGACCATTTGGTCAATGTGCGCGCCTCATGATTCGCTTCAAACAATGGTTCAAGACTCGCCTTTTCGGCACTCGTCAATTCGTATCGCAAGGTCGCTTCTTGATATATCGAATCTTGAAAGAGCGATACGTCCTCGTCAGTCTTCGTAATGACCGTGAACTGAGTCGGGATAAATGAAGCCGAGAGCGCCACTTCGTCATATTCCTTTGAATAAGACTGATATAAATAGGCGCCCTGCGCACTTTGAAGCGCGACATAAAGAACGAGGGCAGCCCATGCATACCGATACGTCTTATAACGGACTTCTTGTTTACGTGCGACGAGCCAGGCGACCAAGAAGATTCCCCAATAGACAAAATCGACAATCGGGATCACACCGAATGTGATCCTCACGTCCGAGATCGGTTCGAAATACCCTGTCCCCCATGCATTGAACAAATCGGATGTATTGTGTACGAAGACAGACAATAATGCCCACCAAAAATAGCGGATGTCCGTCACTCGAAAGAGAAGGCGAACCAGTATGTAGATGAGCAGTGCAAAGAGCGGAACGAGGAAGATCGAGTGAGTGATGCCGCGATGCCACATCTGATACATGCCTTCCGTGTCCCATAGCCGTGAAATTACATCACTGTCAGGGATTTGGCTCCCGACGAGTGTCGTGACGAATAAGGCTCGTTTTTCATGTTGTTGTAAATCACGCTTATCGGCTGCACCATATAACGTCAAACCGAATAACGTATGTGTAATCGTATCCACGTTCTACCTCCATAGCGAAAGAGACATCTCCCAATCCTGGACGATGTCTCTTCCTATTAGTTCTCTTTATCCATTTTCATGGCGCGTCTTGCGACGATCGTTACGAAAATGACAGCGACAATCGGAATGATCAATGGCATCCAATTCAACATCCGCCTGTCCCCCTTCATCTAGTGTCGCAAGCAGTATAGCACATCTGCTTACTCGATGGAGGAATGAATGCTTGTATGTTCATAAGTAATTGCCATCTTCTCAATCGTTGCTTTCATATGATCACGAAGCGTGAGTGGTTCAACCACTTCTACTTGTGAACCCAAAGATAGCAACCAGTAAATAAATCCGTCAGAAACGGCCGCATCGAAACGGATGAGGAATCGTTCTCCATGTTCAGAAACAGAAACGTCTTCCCCTAACTTGTCAAAGATGACCGGGAGAACGCGTTCGTCGACGGACAAAACGATTTGTTCATCAGATCCGTTATACATATTGAATGATTTTTGATAGTAATCATCAGGTAAATGATGCTTCGGACGAATGGTGCCATCTTCCACAATCTCCGAATTGACGATGCGGTCAACCCGGTAGTTCCGCACCTCTCCGATTGATTCGTCGATCCCGATCAAGTAGTACTGCTCGTGATTCCAATGCAAATCGATTGGATTAACGACGTATCGCTCTCCGTCACGGCGGAGCGGGAACGTTCGTTTCGTCACATCAAATCCGACGACGTCTGTATATTGGAACGAGATAGCTTTTCGTTCATGAATGGCCCGTTGGATACGATCGATATGGTAAGGAATGTGTCCGTGTTTTTTCTTCGGCGTCTTGATGATCGATTGTAGCGTCTTCGCTTCAGGGATACTCGTCAGCATTTGAAGTTTCTCTACAATTTCCTCGGTCACGTCTTCCGAGATAAATTTCGCTGCGACAATCGCATCGACCATCATCCGGAGTTCATGAATCTCAAATAAGCGGGCCGAATGCCAATACTTTTTAGCGAGACCATTCTTCTCCAATTCATCCTGCACTTCAAACCCCGAATTATTCAGTGCCTGGATATCGTCTTTCACCGATTTTTTTGCTAACTTAGAAGTATCTCCTATCGTTGACAAGTACTCGAGCAAATCTTCTAGTGTCTTTGGATTCGCTTCGTCCGTGTAACGTTCGAAGAAACGTCGAACTTCAAGTAACCGCTCTCGGTTATTCACGGTTCTATCCCCTTTCGTTTCTCTATCTAAATTATGTATAAACAGACATTATCATTTTATTTCCACGAAATAAAGGTATTTTCCATTACAAAACGTTTAAGGAGGCGCCATCTAAGTTGAAATATTATGCACACGTCGACGGCTCAAAAATCGAATATATAGACCGCGGTCACGGTCCCATCATCGTACTGATCCATGGGACCCAATCCTCGAGTCTAGAACCATACCATGTGGACCAACTCGTTTTATCCGGTTTCCGGGTCATTGTCCCATCTAGACCCGGATATGGAGAAACACCATACTCTTTTTCAGCATCTCCTCAATTGTTTGCATCCCGACTCTCTCACTTGATGCAAATGCTAGATATTGATCGATATCATGTCTATGGCATCTCTGCCGGAGGACCGACCGCGATCGAGCTCGCTTCACAGAATCAGTGTGTCCTTAGTTTGACCCTCGCTGCCGCCGTGACGAGTGTCGTTGATTTCCCGTATCGGGACACGGTCAGCCGAAATGTCGTCCAACCCGCATTTATCGCACTTCAATACATCATGAAACAGTTTATTGCTCGTGCCATTCATAAACATCCATTCGAAGCGACGGCCCGTATGATTCAATCGACAAGCGTGTTGGCACTCGAGACGATTCGAGAAGAGGTGTCTCCTTATGATATTTTCCTCCTGAAACGCGTCGCGAATCAGATGGCGTTTGGACTTGGCGCACAGTTCGATTTGAAACAACGTGTCTCAAGTGAGGTGTTACTCGGTGTGTCGTGCCCAACCTATATCATTCACTCGAAAAACGACAAAGCAGTTCCTGTTCGACATGCCCATTACGCGAAGCGCTTGATCCCACATGCGCAGCTTACGATTCTGAACAGTCCCGGTCACTTGATTTGGGTAGGACGGCAAGCAAGAAAATCAGAGCGACAAATCGAACGATTTATCCGTTTTAACTCCTAAAGCATCTCAAAAAGAGGTGCTTTTTTACTCTTCTAACCCGAGGACATCAATCAATTGATTCGTCGTATGTTCCGGTAGTCGCCAGATAACGTCTGTTCGTTCAAATTCTGTGATCACACTTGGATGGTCGGGTTGTCCGAGCCAAAGCTGATAGCGTTCTTGCTTTCCACCTTTAAATTGCAGCAAGAGATCAAAATCGGGAGCCACTTCAATTTCGACGTCTTCGATTTCTTCTGAACTACGTAGCATTTCCGCGAATACCCGCACCTGGATCAATTCATGAAACTCTAACTTCACTTCTGGATTCATTATTCCGCGCACCGTCGACTCTGCCACCATCACACGTTCAACTTCTTCATTCTCAATTTCTCCCACTGGATCCCCAAATGGTGCGGTAATCGTTCGAATCGCATCAACCCACTTCATCATTTTTTCCATTCTTTCACCTCTTTCTTCTCTATCTCAATACGTAGATCCAATCAAAACGGTTTCAACATTTGGAAAAATTAAAAAGCCGAGCAAACGCTCAGCTTTAACATTCATTCATATTTCCAACCGACTAAACTTGCCTCGTCTCCGACGTAGCGGACCCGTTTCTCACCACCACTTGGGAAGACGCGAAGGGTTGCCACAGCGTCACCTTCGTTGACGAAACACTCGACACTCGACGAGTCGACATACAGCTGAAGGGATGTGACGTTGATCACCTTGGTCCGGGTCGTCCCAAACTCCGTCGCGAACGGTTCACCCGCGTTTGTCCGATCGATGGTCAATTCGTTTGTATCTTTCTCGTACCGAATCACGAGCGACTCATCTTCCGTCTTCAATAGTTCAAGTTTGAAGTCTTCTCCAGCCGTCGACAGTTCTAATTCAAAACGTTCGGGTGAGACCACGTCAAGCTGTGTCCCTGATTCGTTGACAAACTGGTCTTGTCGGAGTTGTTTCATTTCAGGGATTGGTCGTTGTTTCAATACGCCATCTTCAAGCGAGAGTTCTCGAGGAAGCGTCAACGCATGTGCCCAGCCGTACCGGTCTGTCGGATATTCAATCTCCGGTAGGCCCATCCAGCCGACTAGAATGCGACGACCGTCATGCTCCGTCGTTTGCGGGGCGTAAAAGTCGAAACCGAAGTCGAGCTCTTCAAACGACTCGTGCGTGAAGACGAGCGACTCTAAATCAAGCGTGCCTGTGACGTATCCAGATTGATAGATGTTGTGATAGCGATGACCTTCCGGCTCAATCCCTTGCGGAGAAAAAATGAGGACATGCCTTCCATTCAGTTCAAACACGTCAGGACATTCCCACATGTAACCGAACCGCGCGAGCCCCGTCTTCAATTCACCTAAAAACGTCCATTCATTCAAGTCGGTCGAACGATATAAGACGACACATCCTGTCTCATCCGTTCGCTGTGCACCGACAATCGCATAATATGATCCATCTTCTTCCCATACTTTCGGATCGCGGAAATGTTCCGTGTAACCGGCCGGAATATCCGGGATGACGACGTTGCGCCGCTCGATCATCCCGTCACGTAAGACACCGATAATTTGCGAGGCGTGACGCGTCCAATCGTCCGTACGGTGATTCCCGGTATACATGACGTGAAGGGTGTCGTTTACGACGAACCCACTTCCAGAATAGGCACCGTGGGAATCCTCCTTCGTTTCAGGGACTAACGCCACCCCGCGGTCGGTCCAATGGACGAGATTTTTCGAACTGACATGATACCAATGTTTGAGACCGTGAACTGGCCCGAGCGGGAACCATTGATAGAATAGATGGTACTCTCCATCGTAATATGCGAAGCCGTTCGGGTCATTGAGGAGGCCCGTCGGCGGCTGGATATGGTACCCAAACCGCCACGGGGATGCGGCCGTCTTTGCACGGAGCACCTCCATCTCGAGGGCGCTCACGTCACGGAGTGAACGATAACGTTCGGCCTTCGTCCAATTCATAGTGTCACTTCCTTTTTTTGTTATGCGGCTTGTTTGACCGCTTCTTTTTTTGCTTGTCGTTTCGCGAGGATGAATGTCAATCCGAATGTCACGGCGAAGGCGATGGCCATGCCAATGATATACGAAATGATTGAACCCGGTGCGATTGAAATAATACCTGGTAATCCGGCAGCACCGAGCGCTACTGCCAATACGTCGTTTCCAACGATGAATGCAGACGCAACGGCTGAACCGACGATGGCTGCGATGAACGGATAACGAAGTTTTAAGTTGACCCCGAACATGGCAGGCTCTGTGATCCCAAGTAATGCAGAGATTCCTGATGCTGAGGCGACACCTTTCATCTTCTTATCAGCAGTCAAGAAGAAGACGGCAAGGGTAGCTGCCCCTTGTGCGACGTTTGACATTGCAGCGATTGGGAAGATGAACGATCCCCCTGTTTCAGCGATATCGGCGAGAAGCTGTGTCTCAATTGCGATGAAGCTATGGTGCATCCCCGTGATAACGATTGGAGCGTAGAGAAGACCCATGATCAAGCCACCGACGAACCCGAGTGAATCGTACGTCCATACCAACCCATCAATGATCAAGTTCCCTGCTTCGCGTGTGATTGGACCCACGAAGGCGAACGTGATGAATGCTGTGAAGAGAAGTGAGAGCAATGGCGTGAGCAAAATATCAAGTGATGCCGGCATGAACTTCCGAATGTTGATTTCAAGTTTCGATAAAATATACGTCGAGACGAGGACTGGTAAGACTTGTCCTTGGTATCCTAACTTCTCAATCTCAAGCCCAAAGATGTTCCAAACCGGAATCTCCTCAACGCTTGCCTGAGCGTATGCATTGATCAAGTCCGGGTGGACCATGATCATCCCGAGCGCTGCACCTAGGTACGGGTTACCACCGAACCGTTTGGCTGCGGAGAACCCTATGAGTACAGGAAGGAAGACGAAGGCGGCGTTTGCGAACGTATTGATCATCGCTGCGAGGTCGGCCATGCCTGGATACTGGTCAATCAACGAACGTCCATCAAAGAACAAATCCGGTGCCGTCAATAAGTTGTTGATTCCCATCAAGAGACCGCCGGCGACGATGGCCGGGATGATTGGAACGAAGATATCCGATAACATTTTGACGAACTGTTGGAGCGGGTTCATTTTTTTCGCTCCGGCTGACTTCACGTCTGTCGTCGACATGTCTCCAAGGCCAGTCAATTGTGAAAATTCCGCATAGACCTTGTTGACCGTACCTTGTCCGATGATGATTTGATATTGTCCGCCTGTAGAGAATGTTCCCTTAACCACATCAAGTTGTTCGAGTGCTTTCTCATCGACCTTTGACTCATCGTTCAATACGAGTCGAAGGCGAGTCGCACAGTGCGCGGCTGCCGCAACGTTTTCTTTCCCACCAATCGCCTCTAGGATCGATGCTGCTTCTTTTTTGTAATCCATCTTCATTTCCCTCCTAACGTTTCATTCACAAGTTGTCGTGATGGAATTGCTGGAATGGCGCCATAAGCTGTACATGTCAATGCACCCGTTACGTTCGCATATTCAATGTCGGAACGTAAGCGCTCCGGGTCAAACCCGAGTGTTGCCAACCGATATAAGTAAGCTCCGACGAACGCATCTCCCGCTCCCGTCGAATCGATACTGTCGATTGAGATTGAAGGAACGATTTCATGATGCGTGCTTGTCGCAATCAACGTCCCACGAGACCCTAGTGTGATGGCAATCTGTTTTGCCCCTAATTCAAGCAGTGCACGAACAGCGTCTTCTAGTTGTTCTTCTCCGGTTAACAAGTATGCTTCTTCTTCGCTCAGTTTAATGAAGTCCGATTCCGCGATGAAGTGTCTCGCATCTTGTTTAAATTGCTCGAGGTCCGTGATCAATGCATCTCGATAGTTCGGGTCGAACGAGATAAACAAGCCATCCCGCTTTGCAAATTGCAATAACTTGAAGTACGCGTCTTTCAATTTTCCATCAAGTAGTGCTGTCGCCGAGCCGAAATGAATGATGTCCCCTGACTCGATCACCGATAAGTCGATCGACTCGAAGGCATACTCCCCGTCACTTCCGCGACGGAATGTGAAGTCCCGCTCTCCGTCCTCTTGAATCGATACGAATGCGAACGTCGTGTCTCCAGACTCCACAAGGTTTTCTGTTCGGACGCCGTTCTCGACCAACGTCTGTTTCAAGAAGAGACCAAACGGGTCATCTCCAACCTGTCCGAGGAAACTAGATTGCCCCCCGTGCTTACTGACGACTGCCGCGACATTCGCAGGTGCGCCTCCCGCCTTCTTGACGAACGTCGTCCCGTTCACGAGATCGCTAGACGCATCCTCGCATACCCAGTCAATCAATAATTCGCCGATACAATGTACGGTGTTCATATCGTCCACCTCCATAAATCATATGAGTTCTTTATGCAATTGGTACCGGTTCCATTTTAGAATAAAAAATGTTGCGGAACCGGTTCCGCAACACAAATGTAAACGATTTAATTTAACTTGTCAACGCTTTCGCGCACTTTTAGTTCAAAAATTGTGAACGTTTTCATTGAGACGTGTTCACCTTGCAACAGCTGTAGCATCATGTCGGCAGCTTTCGCACCAGTTCGGCGATAAGGAAGATGTACCGTCGTGATGGATGGATGCAGGACTTCCGTGAAATCATATCCTCCAAATCCACTGACAGAGACATCTCTTGGGACAGAGACCCCTTGATTCGCTAATCCTTTCAGGACGCCTAAGGCAATGTTGTCGGTCGCACAAACGATTAAGGAAACAGAGCCAACATTATCCGCCAACTGTTCACCGATTGGAATGGCATCCTCAATCTTAAACGTCGTTTGAATGACTTTGACATTTGCCTCCGACTCTTGAAACGCCCGCAAAAATCCGTCACGGCGTGCTTGACCGACCGCGATATCCGATTCATACACCCCGACATAGACCACGTTTCGATGACCCCACTCCGTGAACTGTTTACCGAGCGCATAGGCCGCATCATAGTCAGGATAGACGAGACTATGGACATTGTCATGTTGCTGACCAATCAACAAGACCGGGATTTGAATCGCCTCAATCGCCTCAAGATGACGTTCCGTGACCGTCGTCCCGAGCCAGATGATTCCGGCAACTTTTTGTTTGGCCAAATTATATAGCTGTTCGATTTCTCGTTCCGTCTGTTGTGCTGTATTGACGACGAGCATTTGATATCCTCGTTCCGTGAGCTGTTCATCAATCCCCATCATCGTCCGTGAGGCGGCATACGAATCGAGCCGTGGAACGATGACCCCAATCATCTTCGTCTGTTTCGACTTGAGACTTTGAGCGAACTGATTCGGCTCATAGTTCGTATCTCGAATGACCCGGTCGAGTTTTTCCCTTGTTGCCTTTCCGACCGATCCACCGTTCAGATAGCGTGAGACCGTACTTTTGGCGACACCAGCGAGCTCCGCAATGTCTTTAATGGTGACTTGCTTCATCCTTACCCCTCCATATGAAAAAAGCTGACGTGCGAGACGCCGTCAGCTTAATGGTTTACCACATATCGTTTCTTGAAATTTAAATAATACAAACCGTTCCGCTTTTCGAACCCGTTCTGAATGAGAATATGATGCATCTCTTGTTGATGTGGGCTCGTCGGTGGGATGCCAGCCCGGACTGTTTGTCCATCCATCAATTTTGAGTCCAGTAAGGCAAGTCGCAAACCTTCCGTCGCATATCCTTTGCTTTTGTACGCATCGAACACCATCAGGTCGAGTTGGTATACGCGGGCAAGCTTGAGTAACAAGACTTTACCGACCAGTTTGTCATCGACCATCAAGTCGTAATAGAAGTCTTCTCCATAACTATGCTCTTCTGCGTGATAAAGTTGCTCGGACCCCATTTCTTCGAGAATCCCTTTCAACTCTTCAGCAGAAACGCCATATGCGTTTTCTCCATACTTCTGAAAATGTTCATATTCAATCTCATCAATCTGGCGAATAGGTTGACGCACGATGTTCATCCCGTGCCCTCCTTAACTAGTAGTTCAATATCTGTCTGCGCTTATTATAAACGAATCCCTTCGTGAAGCGCAAAAGATAACCGAACGTCAAATCGGTTCGATATGAATATGCACCGAATCGACCTCATGCTGTTCATCTAATTTCCGTTCGATGTCATCACATAATTCATGGGCCGCGTCCACGGTCAAATCGCCATCGACTGCAATCGTCACGTCGAGCATCACGTGATTCCCTAGATGACGCCCTTTGATTTCCCTAACTTCTTTCACCCGCTCAAATTGTTCAATCGTCTCCTCATAGGACTCGACGAGGTGCGGAGGGAACCCGTCAGAAAGCTGATGGGTGGCATCTAAAAAGATTTGGATCGCTGTCCGGATGATCATGCCGGCAATCACAATTGCTAAGACCGTGTCCATCCAAGACAGTTGAAAATAAGCAAATAGCACACCAAGCGTGGCTCCGACTGAAATCATCGCATCGGCCAAATTGTCTTTCGCTGCCGCCTTAAGTGCCAATGACTTTGTCTTCTTCGCGAGGTTCAAGTTGAACCGATACACCCCGAACATGACGAGCGCACTGACGAAGGCGACGACCGCCGCCAACGGGTTCGGCTCTGTATACTCGCCCCCGATTAAATTCGACAGACTGTTAAAGAAGACGAAAATACCGACCGCAATCATAATCAATGAAGCGATGAGTGCAGAGATCGTCTCCATCTTCGCATGACCATATTTATGCTCGGCATCCCGTGGCAATGCAGCCACCCGAATGCCAATATAGACCGCGACCGATGCAATTATATCCGTCGTATTGTTGAATCCATCGGCTAGGACCGCCTCAGATTCATATAAGTATCCGAAGAATACCTTTAGTATAGATAAGATCAAATATGCCGTAATCGACACAATCGCTCCTTTGAGCGCTTTTGGTGGATGATTTGTTGTTTCCATCCGCCCACCTCCTTAATTAGCTCAGTTAGTATAGCAGGTGAACTTCGTGTGGGGATAGAGAAACAATGTTTCTTACAGCCAAAATAAATGGAATATATTCCCGGTAGTTTCGTTTAACAAATTTTATGGTAAAGTAAACAGGAAGAGACCTTAGGGTTAAACCGCAAAAAGAGGTGAAACAGATGTTTACAGAACGTGATGGGATCAAATTACGATTGGAACAAATTGACAGATTGTTAATCGATTTGAATCGCGAGGCAAAGCAATTGATGGCACGTCTCCGCGAATTAGATGCTTCTGGTGAAAATCCGCACGAAGTATCTTTGAAACCTGAAGAACGCGATACGTTGAAATCGTCAATCGATGAAACGCTTGAAGCGCTACAAAGCCGTTCAAAACGTCCGATGAACGTGAACGACGAGAAGAAGAAAGAACTCGCTTCTCATAAAGCACTCATCGATGAATTATCAGACTTACTCAGCAAGAAAAAATGAGACGCACCTGCGTCTCATTTTTTATGAAGGAGCCCGAATCATGTATATTGTAACCACTTGTTTACGTCCGACAGATGATGTCTTATCTCGAGCGCATACGCATGCCACAGAATACAAGATGAAATTTGTCGACCGGCGCAAACTTTCCATCGACGAGTTGAAGAAACGTCATCAACGAGATGTACTTGTATTTGATAAACGACGTGTCGAGTTCACACCTCTGCATAGTACAGAACCGTTCTTTTTCCACCCATCGAGCTCCGTCTTTCGGGTGAAGCAACTGAGCCGAGGTGGATCAGATCCACTCATTGACGCCATGCAAGCAACTCCGGGTGATCATATTCTAGATTGTACACTCGGACTCGGCTCGGACAGTATCGTCATGAGCCATGTCGCCGGTTCAAACGGTAAAGTAATTGGCCTTGAGAGTCAATTCATTACGGCACAACTCGTCCGAGAAGGCATGTCCGTATGGGTCGAAAAAGAAGAACAGGTCAATGAGGCGATGCGACGCATTGAGGTCGTTCACTCCAACTCTCTCGACTATTTGAAAACGTGTGCGGATAATTCGTTTGATTGTATTTACTTTGATCCGATGTTTGAAAAGACGATTTCAGAATCAGTTCATCTGAACCCACTTCGCACAATCGCCGACACTTCCCCTCTCACAGAAGAGTTGATTATCGAAGCCAAACGAGTAGCCAAGAAACGAATTGTCTTGAAGGCGCATTTTGAGAGCGACACCTTTGAACGGTACGGTTTCACTCACATAAAACGTAAAACGTCGAAGTTCCATTACGGATATATCGACCTAGAGTCTAAGTCTATTTAGTCAAATTGAACTAAATAGGTCTTTAGACTCTTTTTTTGTTTGTTATTTTCTGAATATTGACATTAATCAGACACAAAGAGTACATTAACAACAAGCTCACACATTTTCCCATTTTTTTTTAACAGGAGGTTCACACAAATGAAAAAACGATCCATCCGTCGAACGACACTCGCGGCTCTCATGACATCTGCCATGACAGTCAGTATCGTTCCGGCAGCTGGTGCTGCACCCCTCTCGGTTGCACCATCAGTTCCGACAACGAGCGAGCTCGCTCCGTTCGACCACAACATCATCGATGAAGAGCGTCTCGCGAAAGCTCTCGAGAAACGTGGCGTCATCAAAAAAGGATTGTCCGCATCCGAACGCATGAAAGCAGTCGATGCGTATATCGCGAAAAAGCAAGGTGAAGCAAAAGATCCACATAAGCACGACGACAAAGTGAAAGAGAAGGCTTCAAAAGCAAAAGAGAAGATACATACTCAATTCGAAAAGGAATCAAAACGAATTCTTGATAAAGCGAAAAAAGGGCAAGGAAATTACCGTAAAGGGAAACCGAACGGTCAAGTAAAAGTATCTCCTGCCCAGCAATCTGCATACAACGGTTCGGTACGTGAAGATAAAGTCCTCGTTCTCCTCGTCGAGTACAGCGACTTCAAACACAATGACATCATCCAAGAGCCGGGCTATATGTACAGCAATAACTTCAGTAAAGAACATTACGAAAAGTATATGTTCGGTGATCAACAATTTGAACTCTTTAACGGTGAAAAGGTTCAAACGTTCAAACAATACTATGAAGAACAATCAGGCGGCAGTTATACGGTCGATGGTGAGGTTTCGGAGTGGTTGACCGTTCCGGGAACCGCGAAAGACTATGGAGCTGACAAAGGTGATGGCGGACATGATAACGTCGGACCGGGACCACGTCAACTCGTCAAAGATGCGTTGAATGCTGCGGTCGCATCTGGAATCGATTTGAAAGAACATGACCAATACGATCTATACGATTTGGATGGAGACGGTGACTTCAATGAGCCGGACGGTCTCGTTGACCACTTGATGATCATCCACGCTGGGACTGGCCAAGAAGCTGGTGGCGGTGCGCTCGGTGACGATGCGGTATGGTCACATCGCTGGGTTCTTGATGGTGTTTACCCAGTAGCCAATACAGAAGCTGCAGTTCCTTACTGGGGCGGGAAAATGGCTGCATATGATTACACGATTCAACCTGAAGATGGTGCGGTCGGCGTTTTCGCACACGAGTTCGGACATGACCTCGGTCTTCCAGATGAGTACGATACGCAGTACACAGGTCAAGGCGAACCGGTACAATCATGGTCGATCATGAGTGGCGGTAGCTGGGCCGGTAAAGTGGCTGGTACGGAGCCAACAAGCTTCTCACCACAAAACAAAGAGTACTTCCAAAAAATCATGGGTGGAAACTGGGCAAATATCTCAGAAGTCGACCTTGAAGACATCAACTCTCAAGGGTTCGTCGCACAACTCGACCAATCTGTGACGAAATCAAACAACCCAGGCATCGTCAAAGTCAACCTTCCTGATAAGAAGATTAAAGGAATCGAACCAGCTTATGGCGATCGCTACTATTACTCGACAAAAGGTGACGACATCCATACTGAGATGGCAACACCAGCTGTGAAACTCGGTGCGGACGGAGTCCTCGCATTCGACTCATTCTATGAAGTCGAATCTGACTATGATTACTTGTACATCAAAGCCCTCAGCGGTGGTCAAGAAGTCGTTCTCGATGTATTCGGTGACGACGTCAACGGCGCGAATGAAGCAGGCTACCCTGCTGAGACGACGAACGGTGCATGGGTCAACAAATCATACGACCTCTCACAATTCGCTGGTCAAGATGTTCAAATCGTCTTTGAATACGTGACAGACGGCGGCGTCGCTATGAAAGGCTTCGCAGTCGACAACTTGTCAATCAAATCAGAATCCGCAACACTCTTCGCAGATGATGCGGAAGGCGCTGAAGCCGTGACGCTCGATGGATTCGTCTCTTCAGACGGATACGATTCAAAACCACACTATTACTACCTCGAATGGCGTAACCACGCTGGGTCGGATATGGGTCTTCTCAACGGCCGCGGCGTGAAATACAACACTGGTCTTGTCGTGTGGTATGGTGATGACTCGTTCACAGATAACTGGGTCGGTGTTCACCCTGGTGAAGGATTCCTCGGTGTCGTCGATTCACATCCACAAGCGCTGATCGGTAACTTGAACGGTCAACAGACAGTCGCAGGTAGCACACGTTACCAAATTGCTGATGCGGCATTCAGTCTCGATAAGACGCTCGCTTGGTATATCGATTCACCGAGTCGTGGCGTGTACGATTACAAAGCACAGCCTGGCGTGAAGCAGTTCAATGATGCAAACTCTTACATCAACTCGCTCATTCCAGATGCAGGACGCAAACTTCCGCAATACGGTCTCGTCATTGACGTAGTCGGTGAAGCGAAAGACAACTCTGCAGGTGCCGTTTGGATCCGTACAAAATAAACATGTAGCATTCGACCTCCAGTCTTCCTCTATCGAAGATTGGAGGTCTTATTATTCTAAAAAAGCTTGAAAATGACGAATAATCTGTGTAACATAGTTGGTATAACGCCTCTGTAGGTTAGTGGCAGACCTCAGCAATGGTAATGCTGCAGCACGAGTTCGATTCTCGTCGGAGGCATCAACAATACCGCTCAACCAAGCGGTTCAGAGCACTTCCTGTTTATGACAGGAGGTGCTTTCTTTTTGCCCGTTCCCACTTTGTTCCCACTTTCTTATTTTTCATGTCGCGAATCACGGTTTGTCGAATCGATTTTTAGTTTGTCGAACGATTGCACTTAGCAGGGAGTTTCCAGAAGTACTTTTGATATAGAAGAGGGTTTTATAATTTTACGGTGTTTACCTGAGTGGACCTCCCCCCTCTCCTTGACATCACTTCCGTTCCTCTATAAACTTGAAAAGTTGAAATCATTGAATAGTTAGAGGAAGGAGCATGATTCATGCTAAACGAATGGTTATGGATTCCTTCTGCCATCCTTACACTCGGACTACTCATCCTCAGTTACAAGTTATTCGGACGAGTCGGCTTATATGCTTGGATTGCGATGGCTTCGGTCGTAGCAAACATCCAAGTCACGCAACAGATTGTAATTGGCGGATATATTTTCACGCTCGGTAACATCGTTTACGGTTCGCTCTACTTGGCAACCGATATTTTGAACGAAAAACATGGGCGAGTGGCTGCCCGTAAAGGCGTATGGCTCGGATTTTTCATCTTGATCGTCTCAACGGTACTCATGCAATATGCACTTTTATATGAGCCGTTTGAAGAGGCACTGTTCATGCATGAAAGCTTCGAGGCACTCTTCTCGATGCTGCCATTGATCACACTCGGTAGCCTTGCTGCCTATTTGGTCTCTCAATTGTTCGATGTCTTCGTCTATTCAAAGATCCGTGCAAAAACGGGCGAGAAGAAGCTTTGGCTTCGTACGACAGGTTCGACCGTCTTATCTCAACTGATTGATACATTCACGTTCTGCATCATCGCATTCTGGGGAATGGAATGGGACATTTGGTGGAACATCTTTATCACGACATACGTGGCAAAGTTTGTGATCGCTTGGATGGCGACACCGTTTATGTATTACGCAAAACGAACAAATCCACAAGACGAAACCGAACAGGATGCAGCATAAAGAAAAGCCGTAACTTCAACATGAAGTTACGGCTTTTCTTATGGTCGTTCAATCAGGATACGCACAGCATACGGACGGGCTTCTTCAATCGACGCCGACTCTCGACAGACGGTAATCGCTTTGAATGCATCAATCGCGACCGCCTCGATGGTATGATCGTTCGTTTCGACTTCAAGAATGGTATAAGCAGGTAAGCGCTCGAGTTTAACCCACTCCCCGTTACGTTTTTTTTCATAGATGACTGGTGTTTGAATCGAGTAACGTCGGAGTAAATCATGGACATTCATCTGATCTCCTCCCTATTCAAATCGTACATCCATTATAGAAAGCGCTTTCGAATTTGTAAAGCGAGTACACTATAATTTTATACAATCTTCCACTTCATTTTAAATTCAATTTTGCCGATAAAAGAAGTAAAGAAATGGGGTGAATTGATGCGTTATCGCCGCCAGGAGACGTTCCGCTATATCCTACCGAATCCCCGTACCATCCCTTATCGACTTGTATGGGAAGAAAAAGAACTCTATGATGGGGAAGGATTGCTCCTCAATGTGAGTTCTCATGGATTAAAATTGCGTTCGGACTACCTCTTCCCGCTCTCTGATGATTTACAGGTCCATTTTCTTTTCGACCTCGTTCCGACACTTCAACCGATCGAACTCATGGGACATGTCAGACACCGTGGCCAAACGGGCTCGCTGTATGATTATGGAATCATGCTTGATGTGAAAGCTGACGAAACTCAGCAACTCGTCACGATGATTAAAACGTATGCACGTGAAAATAAATGAGAACATGCGTCAGGCATCTTCTCATTTTTTCGTGTCTCCAAAAGAGGGTATACTACAACTATCAACCATTGACGAGGTGTTCGTATGACAAGAAAATTCTTATTGATTCCTTGGGGACTGGCAATTGCATTCGCCGTCATCGGTCCAAATGTCCCGTTCGACGGACGCTTTCTTCTCGATTTTGTGACTTATAATACCGAGGCGTACGAAGGCTATTCTCTATCGCTCTTTAGTATCTTAGGGGTGTTTCCCCTGGCGATGTTTCCACTTCTTTGGTCAGAAGTGAATCAGCTCAAACCGAATCCACTCATCGCCGCTGTCACCAGTTTTTTCGTTGGGGGATTTCTACTCGCTCCTTATTTGGCTTTTGCGAGACAGTCACCTTATCCGACCCCGGTCAAACCGCTGCCGACCCGTATCCTCGGCGTTGTGCTTTTACTGGTGACAATCGGGTTGTTCATCGCTGCAGCCAATACTGGAAATGTTGCAGAATACTGGTCCTATGTGGAGAACAATCAATTTGTTCGAACGATGACCGTCGATTTCTTTTTGTTGGCATTCATTCAAATTACGTTAATGAATCGGGACGCGAAACGCTATAAGATGAGCTTATGGCCGCTCCCCTATATCCCGTTGTTCGGTCTCATTTTTTGGCTCATGATTCGCCATCAAAAACCGTTCAACGAAGCACCTCCGAAGCGTGAACGTGCTGAAATGAAACATTGAGTACCCGTTTTCATCAAAAACGGCTATACTAGAAGTTAGTTTTTAATGAAGGAGACCATCACATGCGTTATTTCCAAGTCACTTCTTACGTGACTGTCAAGAATGAAGAGCTCGAATTCAATGAATATGTAAAAGTTCCAAACCAAAAAGTCGATCAATTTTTGAAAGACACATTGGAACTAGATTTATACGATGACCAAGTGACATTGCGCGAATGTGTTGTCGAAAAAGGGAAGTGGGAATGCCCAGTCGGTGATTTTGTCATCACGGAACATATGAACGAGAAATCATTCAATCGGCTACAAAATAGCCGCTCTGTAAAGTCAACATCATAAACCAACTCAAAAAGATCCTCCTAGCTTATTTCAGCTAGGAGGATCTTTTACCTGTTACACGCTTTATTCGTTCGATTCTTCCTCTGGATCAGGGTCAGGATGCTGTGTCGGAGCCGGTTTTTTCGCCGGGTTCGATTCATCATCCGGTAGCGGATCCGGGTGAACCCCTGGTTGTGATTCGTCACGCTTCATCGTATCCCTCCTTCATGTTTACTCCACTTGTTTAACCTTTTTTCACATGAATGAAACGTATCAGTGTATATTCCGGTTGCCGATGACACGTCTGGAGATCGCCTTCTCAATTTCAACAATGATAAAGACGACGGCACCAAATGCCACTGGATAAATCCAATCTTCCCACGTTAATGGAGCGGTACCGAATAACGTGTGCATAAACGGTACGTACGTGATGAACAATTGTAGGGCAATGAGTAAGGCCGATACGAGAAACGCAATCTTATTGTCAAAGAAATGTCGGTTGAATGCAGGTGCCAACTCCGTACGGCAGTTGTACAAGTGGAAGAGCTGGGCCATGACGATGGCATTCAAGGTAATCGTTTGTAATTTCTCGGTCGAGTAGTCGAAATCTCCGAGCATATAGTTGATCCATAAACTACCGCCCCCGATAATAATTGAAACGAAGGTGACGCGGAAAATATAGTATCGGCTGAGTAGCGGCACATTGGCCGGACGTGGCGGTCGTTTCATCGTACTCTCTTCGAGTGGTTCGAAAGCGATTGCTAAAGAGAGAGTAATCGCGACAACCATGTTGACCCATAAAATCTGCACAGGACTGAGCGGTGCAGCCGCTCCGAGCAAGATACTCATTGCCACAAGCAACGCTTGACCTCCGTTTGTCGGAAGCAAGAAGAGAATGGTTTTCTTCAGGTTATCGTACACCCGTCGTCCTTCTCGTACGGCGTTATAGATCGTTTTGAAGTTGTCATCGACAAGAACCATCTGAGATGCTTCTTTCGCTACTTCCGTCCCTTTAATCCCCATTGCCACACCAATGTCAGCACGTTTTAAGGCAGGTGCGTCGTTCACACCATCTCCTGTCATCGATGTAATCAGACCGTTCTCTTGCAATCCTTTGACGAGACGAAGCTTGTCGTTAGGGCTGGTCCGTGCGAATACATCGTTATGAACGGAAGCCTCTTTGATTTCTTCATCTGTCATATCTGTCAATTCACGACCTTCGAGGGCGCCTTCCACTTCCATGCCCAGTTCTTTTGCAATCGCGACAGCGGTATCTTTATGGTCTCCCGTGATCATTTTAATTCGAATCCCAGCATCACGACACGCGGCGACCGCATCGATGGCTTCTTGTCGAGGTGGATCGACGATTCCGAACAATCCGAGGAAAGTTAGACCATCTTCAACATCTTCATGGTCGATTGACGCTTTTGAACTGTCGACACGTTTCAAGCCTGCACCGAGAACGCGTTGACCGCGGTCTGCGATCTCTTTTCGTTTTTCATCCCAATAGTCTTGTTTAAAGTCTTCAGACAATGCCATATCAAAGAGTCGGTCCGGGGCACCTTTGACGAAAATCATTCGCTCTCCTTTGTAATCGACGAGCGTCGCCATGTATTTATATTCAGAATCGAACGGGATCTTCGAAATGACTTTTAAACGTTCGATCGGGCGCTCAGCCTTCTCAGCGACGGTCAACAGACAAGCCTCGGTTGGATCACCGTTAATGACCCAGTCCCCGTCTTCTTCATTCAACTGCGCATCGTTACATGTTTTCCCAACGGTTAACAGGTCGATCATCGACTCGTCATCGTCCAAGTCAAACGGTTGACCATTCAATTCGAGATCTCCATTCGGAGCATATCCGCTACCCGAGACTTCGATATCATGGTTCGCTGTCACGATTTGTTTGACGGTCATCTCATTCTTTGTCAATGTACCTGTTTTATCCGTACAAATGACAGATACAGCACCAAGCGTTTCGACAGATGGTAGACTTCGCACAATCGCTTTTTGTTCGGCCATATTTCGTACACCGAGCGCCAAAATGATGGAGATGACGGCAGGCAATCCTTCAGGAATTGCCGCAACGGCAAGACCGATTGTCGTCAGCATCAATTCGACCGGCTCATAATCCCGTAAAAAGTAGCCGAACGCATAAATCACGACGGAGATGATCAAGATGGCGATGGACACCGTTTGACCAAACTTGGTCGTCTGTCGAATCAGTGGGGTTTTGACGGTCTGCACTTCTGAGATTGAAGCGTTGATTTGGCCGAGCTCCGTCCCTTCACCGATGGCTGTCACGATAGCTTTTGCACTTCCCGTCGCGACACTCGTTCCTGAGTACACCATGTTTTTCCGGTCGGCCAACACCGATTCTTCTTTCACGACGTCTGATTTTTTCTCGACAGTCGTCGCCTCTCCCGTTAAGGCCGATTCCTCGACCTTAAACTTTTCGGCTTGCACGACACGGGCATCGGCCGGCACTTTATCACCGGCAGCAAGCACAAGCACATCCCCGACGACCAGGTCACTCGAGTCGATTTCGGATTGCTTGCCGTTTCGAACGACGGTCGCCTTTGTTTCTAACAATTTTTTGATTCCTTCTAGCGCCTCTTCGGCCTTATTCTCTTGAAGATATCCGACGACGCCGATAATCGTGACGACTAAAACGATGACGATCGTATCGATGTACTCCCCTAAGAATCCTGTGACGACGGCAGCCGCTAACAAGACGTACACGAGAACATCATTGAATTGTCTTAGAAATTTTATAATTTCAGGGGTTTTCTCTTTCTCCGGCAATACGTTTTTGCCGAATTCGTCTTGACGACTTGTGACACTTTCTGTTGTAAGACCTGATTCAAGATCAGTCTCCACATGGGTTCGCACCTCATCTACTTCGAGCGCATGCCACGGTCTGTCTTCCTTCTGCATAATTCATCCTCCTCGACCAATACTTTTTGAAAAGTCTTTCCCCTATCTGTTCCCAATCTCATGCGGCTCGACACGTGCAAACTTGTAGAATTGATGTCATTTTTCAAAGAAAACGCTTTCTTAATTTGGAATTTCTAATTGTAACCGGTATCATTGTTCAATTTTAATTTTTCTTTTGAATATGGCTTTACAGAAGTCTTTCTATGCATGAATATAGAATAAATTATGAATAAATAGAGATAGAAAGAAGGAAGAGTTTATGGTCATTATTCAAGGAATCGCACTTTTACTGCTCATCCTCGCCTTGTTCACATTATTTAGTTATAAGGCGCCTTTTGGAATGAAGGCGATGGGAGCATTGGCCGGTGCTGCAATCGCGAGTTTCCTCGTCGAAGCGTTCAACGCGTATGCAATCGGCGGATTGCTGCCACTTCCTCTTTATGAAGAAGTAGGTCAAGCGGCTGGCGCTTTGTCAGGTCCTGCCGCTGCGGCTCTTGTCGCCATCGCACTTGGAATCAACCCCGTCTATAGTTTGATGATCGGGTTGTCTGTATCGGGATTCGGAATCCTTCCTGGCTTTTTTGCAGGATATCTTTTGGCTTTGGCTGGCACTCGAATCAATCGCTATCTGCCGACCGGCGTCGATATGATTTTCTACGTCATCGTGATGGCACCGCTCGCCCGTCTCGTCGCGACAGGGGTAGACCCACTCGTGACAAACACACTTGAACAGATTGGAGCTGTCATCGAACTGGCAGCAACACAAAATCCGGTCGTCATGGGTCTCGTCTTAGGAGGGATCGTCACGGTCGTATCAACGTCGCCTCTCAGTTCGATGGCCTTGACGGCGATGCTCGGTTTGACCGGGGTCCCGATGGCGATTGCCGCGCTCGCGTTGACCGCGTCCATCTCAATGAATTACTTGTTGTTCCGTCAATTGAAAATCGGAACAAAGAAAGATCAACTCTCTGTCGCCATCGAACCGTTGACGCAAGCTGACCTCATTTCTGCTAACCCGATTCCGATTTACAGTGTCAACTTTGTCGGTGGAGCCATCGCCGGATTGATTGTCGCCATGACCGGTATGATCAACGATGCGCCAGGTTCGGCAGCCGGGATTCCGGGACTTCTAGTCATGTATGGTTTCAACGATTGGCAAACGGTCACCTTCACAGCCGTCGTGCTATTCATCCTTGGGATCGGTTTCGGCTTGATCGGAAGCCGTTTGTTCAAAAATTTCCCGATTGTCCGTCATACGGAAAAAGTCGAATCGACAGAAGAAGATGCGGCCTAATTAAAAAATCGATGCACGCTCGAACGAATTATTCGGTGGCATCGATTTTTTATTATGACTCGTATGATTGTTCTTACAATAGAGAAGTGTCGACACGTTCACAAAGAAATCATCGCACGTTCTTTCCAATTGTGAATTGATCACCGGTTTAGTAAATCAACGAAAAAGCGTGTCAATCTACCGTGATGACTGTTCCTGTCTCACTGGATTTACGAGCAAGTTCAATCAAGTAGGTTGTCAATGTTGCATCTTTTAATGAAACGACGGGTTGCCGTACCTCATAACTATAAGCTAACTGTTGATAATACGCAAAATAACTACCTTTCTCGATTTGAATGGACGAAACCTCTTCTTTGGATAATACGCCAGTCTCTATAAGGTCACTTTCTAACTTTCCTTGCTTCAGAGCATCTTCTTGAGGATCAAGTCCATATTTCAAGAAACTTCCTTGCGTACCATGCACTTCAAACCGAGGTGTTTCTCCGGCGATGAATGGGTTCGAACGAAGGTATACTCGCTTCTCACCGTAATAGAATGTCAGATGAAACCCATCATCGGATTGGCCACCATCTCGTTGAATCATCACATCTGCTTGAATACGATCTGGCTTTCCAAACAAGGCTAGAGTCTGGTCAATCAGATGACTTCCTAAGTCGAATAAAATACCGGAACCTGGTCCTCCATTTTCACGCCACCGGTCACGTACATTCGGACGGAAACGATCAAATCGAGATTCAACGACCTTCCAGTCTCCTAACTCGTTCGAATCAAGTAACGACTTAACCGTCAAGAAGTCTCCGTCGTAACGACGGTTTTGATAAACGTTGACGATGCCCTTCGATTTCGCTTCAAGTTCCATCAACTCATATCCTTCTTCCGTTGTCAGGAATGCGGGTTTTTCGACGAGCACATCTTTTCCTGCCTCAAGACATGCGACGATCATCTCTTTATGTAAATGCGACGGTGTCGTGATGACATATAGAGAAGCATCCGATTGAAGCGCCTCGTCTAATGTCGCATATACCGTGGCATCAGGTAATTCAGCCTGCACTTCTTCCGGGCGCGATGACACGACACCACTCACTTCAAATGAATCGATTGCCTTTAAGAACGGTAAATGGAACGTGTTTGCCGAGAATCCGAATCCCACCAAAATGGTTTTAGTCATATAAAACCCCTCCTTTTCGCTGTTGATAGTATAACAAAAAAAGGGTCAAATGACCCTTATGCACTCATGCTCTCATCCAATCTGTATTCGAACGTATTGTACCCGTTTCGTGAATCGACAAAGACGAAACCGAAACGTGGATAATAATCATTTAGAAATTCATTGTCAGCGACACAATCAAGACGAATTGGTTCATCTTCATCGGCTTCCTCTAAGACATGCTCCATGAGCTGCTGTCCGACGCCTTGCCCTTTTAGCTTTTCGCTGACGACGATTCGATGGATATATTGCCCTCGCTCACTGTCATCCCATAAGTTATCATCCCACTCATCTGGAGGTAACAATGCGATTGAAGCTAAAATTTGTTCGCCATCTTCAAAGACATATACACTGCCTTCTACAATGTCAGTGCGCACACGCTTTACGAGGTCCTGTTCCAAATATTCGGTCCATTGGTCGCTTCCTTGTTCATTTAGCGCTACGGCTCGTTGTTCGATTAGGTTCGCGATGTGTTGGGCATCGCGCTTCGTCGCGAGTCGAATCATAACGTCCTCCTTTAGTTATACAGTATTTGAAATACAAATATAACGGAGAACCGCATGCCTTTCAACCATCCTGCTCACTCGTGAAAATCAAACGGAGTGACGTCTCCATCGTTCAATTGATAACTATACGTCAACGTCGCATTGAGGCTATGCGATACAGAACAATAACGCTCAACGGACAATTCGATGGCACGCCGAACTCGTTCTTCCGATAACTCGCCTTTCAGGATATACAAGATGTGAATGGCTGTAAAGCGTTTCGGGTGATCGGTCGCCCGCACCCCATCGATTTTCATTTCGAATGCTTCAATTGGCTGGCGCATCTTATGCAGAATCGACACGATATCGATTCCTGTGCAGGATGCGGTCGCGTGAAGCAACATTTCTGTCGGACGAGGTCCTGTATCGAGCCCACCGACATCATCCGCCGCATCAAGGATCACCGTGTGTCCTGATGGCGTATGTGTTTCAAACGCCATCCCTTTCTTCCATACGACTTCCATGTTCATCATCTTCTCCCCCTATTTCATTTGATAGCATCCTATTCCCTCATTTAATGTATGATTAAGCTATGAATCGATTATAAAGGGGTGTATGTCGTTGGATTGGTCTATGATTTTCAGTTGGGGACTTTATATCGTCCTCGGGTTAAACATGTTGTTCGCACTCGCCGTCATCTTCGCCGAAAGACGTGACGTCGGTGCGACCTGGGCCTGGCTGCTTGTCCTGTTTTTCTTACCAGTGCTCGGCTTCATCGTCTATCTCTTCCTAGGGCGACAACTTAAGAAGGATAACTTCTATAATTTAAGTGTAGAAGAACGTTCCTTCCATTCGCTTCAAGTCGAAGCGCAACTTGAACAAATTCATACGCGCCAAACCCAGCTCGCGCAGCCGCTGTTTGAAAAGTATGACCAACTGCTTCAAATGAACTTACGATCTTCTAAATCGTTGATCAGTGTACATAACCGTTCCCTCATCTTGCACGACGGCGAACAAAAGTTCAAAGCGCTGATGGATGACATTCGCTCGGCCGAGACGGAGATCAATATTCAATATTACATCATCCAGCGTGACGCTCTCGGTCAGGCACTGTTGAAAGAGTTGATCGAGCGTGCGAAAGCCGGTGTCAAAGTTCGACTCCTCTACGATGCGGTCGGCTCACGTAGTCTTCGGAACTCGGACTTTAAAGAGTTGATTGCGAACGATGGCGAGGTGCGTGTCTTCTTCCCACCGACACTCGGGATCATCAACTTCAAGTTGAACAACCGAAATCACCGAAAGGTCGTCATCATCGATGGGAAAATCGGCTATGTCGGTGGATTCAATGTCGGTACCGAGTATTTAGGTTTAGTCGAAAAATTTGGCTATTGGCGTGACACGCACCTGCGTGTCGAAGGAGATGTCGTCTACAATCTACAACACCGATTCATATTGGACTGGAATTATTCTGGTCACCGTAAACATGATCCTGAAAATGCCTTCTGCTTTGCGCGACATGACATTAAAGAAAATTCTCCGATGCAAATCGTCACGAGTGGTCCAAACTCGGATACGGAACATTTGAAGAATATGATGATCAAGATGATCATGTCTGCCAAGCGACGGGTCGTCATTCAAACGCCTTATTTCATTCCAGACACAAGCTTTATGGACGCTTGCAAAATGGCCCTCCATTCTGGCGTCCAGATGGACATCATGATCCCTGGAAAACCGGACCATCCATTCGTCATGTGGGCGTCCCTCTCGTTCCTTGGGGAACTCCTCGACTACGGGGCAAACGTCTATCTGTATGATGAAGGGTTTCTCCACGCGAAGACGCTCGTCGTCGATGATGAGATTGCGACCGTCGGGACGACGAACTTGGACGCTCGAAGCTTCCGTCTCAATTTTGAAGTGAACGCACTTATCTATGATGAGCGGGTCGCACTCGAACTCGTTTCTTTATTCGAGACCGATACGGCGGTCAGTCGCACGTATACGATGGAAGACTATGAAAAGCGGAAATGGACAGTACGTGCTCGGGAGGGTGTCTCACGACTCCTCAGTCCGATTTTATAACGAAAGAAGCAGAGCTCGGTGCTCTGCTTCTTTTTCATTTTACAGTTTGAACCGCGAGACGAGGTCTTGTAACTCCTCGGCCATGGTCGCGAGTGCTTTTGCTGACTGCGATACTTCTTCAATCGATTTCAATTGATCATCGGTCGTTGCCGCCACTTGCTTCGAGACACTCGAATTCTCATCGGCGATGTCGGCGATTTGTGATGCCGTCGCTGCCACTTCCTGAACGTTTGCTGCAATCTCCTCGACGGTTGCGGTCACGTCTTCAATCCGTGGCGTCATTGCCACTGTCCGCTCCTTGATTTTCTCGAATCGGTCTGCTGTCATCTCAGATGACGCCAACCCTGCTTTCGTATGAGTAGATACTTCCTGCATCAACTGTACAGACTGTTCAGTCTCATGCTTGATTCGATCAATCAACGCCGCAATTTGTTTCGTCGACTGTTGTGACTGTTCTGCTAGTTTACGCACCTCGCTCGCAACGACCGCGAATCCTTTGCCGTTCTCACCCGCACGTGCCGCTTCAATGGCAGCGTTCAAGGCTAACAGGTTCGTCTGTTCAGCGATTCCATTGATGACCGTGACGATTTCTCCAATTTCGTTTGAGCGACGTGCCAATGAGTGAATGACACCCTCGAATGTCACGACAGACGCATCGATCGCCTGCATCTGCTTCACGTTCTCTTTCACGGTCGTCGAACCGTCTTCCGCCTCATTCGAGGTTTCGCGTGAAAGTTCAGAAACGTCCATTGAACTCTCTGAGATTCGCATGATGCCCGATGTGATCGCTTGGAGCGATGTCGCATTGTCGTCGAGTTGTCGCTTCGAGCCATCGGCGCTGACTGCCATTTGATCAACTGAACGGGCAATCTGTTCCGACGAGGCCGTATTGTGAGCCGAATTGGCCATCAATTCTTGTGACGATGCGGCCACTTGACTGATTGAATCATCGAGACGGAGTAATACCATACGAAGTGAATCGCTCATTTCGTTAAAACTCTCTGAAACACGCCCGATTTCGTCGTTCGATAAGACGGTGATTGGCTCTGTTAAATCACCTGATTTGATCCGTTCTGCTCCCTCTGTCAATAAACGCAACGGACGTAAGATGGAACGGAGGACAAAGTAGAGAAGAATGGCTGCAATCCCGAACATCCCGATGATGACGAATCCAGTTGTCCAAAGAATCCCGACTGTCTCGTCTTGAATCTCACCGTCATATAACGTTCCGGCAATTTTCCATCCGGTGATTGGGTTCGTCACGAATGCTTTCTCCACGCCTTCCCCATTCTCCGATACAGACAGAGTCCCTTCTTCCTTGGAAAAGAGCGAATCTGTCCAAGATTCATCAATCTTTTCACCGACAGCCGTCGACGGATGAATGACGACTTGTTCTGCCTGGTCGAAGATGGCAACGTATCCTTCTTTCCCGATTTGAATTGTGGATGCCACTTCAGCGATATCGTTCACATCGACGTCAACGGCGACCACACCACTACCGTCTGAAGTCTTCTTCGAAACCGTGATCATCATTTTTTGAGAGGCGGCATCGACGTACGGATTCGTGATGGCAACATCTTGTCCACTTGCTTCAGCCGCTTCATACCATGGACGAGTTCGTGGGTCATATCCTTCTGGCAATTCCTGTTCAGGATAGATCGTCATCGCGCCTTCCGTTGAAGCAAAGTAGATGTTCGTCACTTTTGGATGTGTCTCCAAATACTCGGTAAACTTCTCTGCTAACGCTTGATTCGCTTCTCCCTCACCATAAATGGAACTATCAATCCGATTCGCAAAAAATGAGATGTCCGTTTGAATCGGTTCGATGAGGTTTGTGACCTCGTTGTTCATCCCGTCTACCCCCGAATTGGCGGACTGGATCATTTGAGATTCGATTTTACCTTTCGCCTGCGAATAGGCGACGATTCCAATCAATGTGGCTGGAATAAGTAATAATAGAACGGATAAGACAATCAATTTTTGCTTGATACTAATGGTGCGCTTCTGTTTCATAAAACATCTCCTAACCCGAATAAAATGTTCAAGCGAGTTCGATGAGTCGAATCCCCCTTGGGTTATTCATCATATCGGTCAAAAGTCATTAAATCTGAAGAATTGATTGAATTATTCGAAAATTATTTTTCGGAAACTGAAATGGAGTTTCACCGTTGTGTTCGATTGAACAAATCATACTATTCGTATTTAGTTAAAATTTGAGTTACCAAATCGGAAGAGGGAGTCACATGATGAATTCATTATTGGAAGAAATCAAATCCTATAAAGATCAGTTCAAACAAAATGCACCTGCCGAGAAGCAACGATTGATGGCTCAGGCGACTCAAGAATTGAAAGATTCAGGCATCGCATCAGGGTTAACAGTTGTAGATCAAGCGCCGTCGTTTGAATTGCCTCACGCGGACGGGACAACCGTCAATTTGAAAACGCTCCATGAAAATGGACCAGTCATCGTCACATTTTACCGAGATGGATGGTGCCCATACTGTAACCTCGAGCTCCGCGCTTACCTGCGCGAATTGGCAACGATTCAAGAAAAAGGCGCGACTCTTGTCGCCATCAGTCCTGAGACGCCGGATTATTCCCTTTCGACGAAAGAAAAGAATGAACTTGATTTTTATGTATTGAGTGATGTTGATAATATTGTCGCACGTCAATTCGACCTCGACTTTGACATGCCAGATTATTTGATTGATATTTATAAAGCCTCGGGATTAAATGTAGATGCACATAACGGGAAAGAAGATTGGCAGTTGCCGAAACCGGCCACGTTCTTCATCCAATCTGATGGAACGATTTCGTTCAGTGATGTGCCTGCTGACTATACAGAACGTGTCGACCCGAAAACGGTTATTGAAAAATTGTAAATTAAAGGAGATGACGCGCATCATCTCCTTTTCTATTCACTTATTTCGTTTATTGTCTTACAAACTCCTCGTGCAATATCGAGTACACCATGCTATCGGTCCATTCATTCTTATTCCAATAGTCTCTCAAGAAATGAGCTTCATTTCTCATTCCAACCCGTTCGCATAATTTTTGGGAAGCTACATTTCTGGCGTCGAGATTAGCTTGTACCCTATGTAGATTGAGCTTTGTGAACAACTCCCTTAGCAATCCGCTCACTGCCTCCGTCGCATATCCTTTTCCTGAATGTGAATCAGAAAAACAATACCCGATCTCTACCGTATCTTTCATACCCGTGTACCAAACTGTGAGATCCCCAATCACTTCATCTTGATATACGACTGCTAAATTCAACGTACTAGTCTCGGTAAGAATAGAATTTGTTAGTTTTTTTATCAAATTCTTTCTTTCTGTTTTCAGACGTCCATGGCTCATGCAAAAGATATCTGCATACTTCTGGTTTTGTATACATTTCGAATGTAGCATGCAAGTCTTTCTCCATAAATGGTCTGATTTCTAAACGCTCAGTGGTAAATTTCACGTCGACTCCTCCCTTACATTTGATCGCGTAACTCTCCTCCGGTTCACGACCTATGAGGACATGATAAATTGCTCCACTCGCTTGAGAAGTGTTTCAAGTAACCGTAGTGACCGGTATGTCTCTCCTGTGTACTCGAGGCTATGATTCATCTCCTTGACAATCTCGAGTTCGGTCAAGGCCAGATGTTCAAGACGCTTCATTCTCTCATCTACATAATGTTGGTCCGCCGTTCCTATGAGAATCATCTGTTGTCCTTTATGAGACTGGATCGCTTCATATATGTCGTCTTGTTTCAACAAAGGTGTCAACCAAACGAGTTTGGCATCATGAAACACGTTTCGGGTGAGTTCACTTGCCATCGCAACCGTACCGAGCGATTTTCCGACGATGATGTATTGTTGAACGGAATCAGTATGTAGGATTTGATCGATGACGAGTCGAACATCATCAACAATTGCCTTATTTACATCGACTGAATCGTACCGCTCGTCGCGATAGTTATAGTTGACTTCGAGAACGTTCAACCCATTCTCTATGCACAATCCAGTCGTATAGCGAAACATTGGAGAATCATTTGTATATCCGTATCCGGGCAACAAAATCACGAGTGTGTCGGATGACGAATCAGGCTGCAGGTACGAATACGGGACGGGTATTCCGTTTTTCCCAATGACGTGACCATCTGTTACTTCATACATGCTGTCTCCTCAATTCTGCAAGAGCTGCGTTTCATGGTGATGAATCATCGTTCCAATGCCCTCTCCTTCGAGAATACGATGAATGGCGTTCCGCTCCTTGAAGTCGAACAAGTGAATCGGCAAACCGTGATCTCTCGCGAGAAGCAATGCCGATTGATCCATCACTTTCAAATCATTCGAAATGACATCGTTATAGTGAAGGGTTTCAAATTGACGAGCGTCCGAATCCAAACGAGGATCGCGGTCATATACGCCGGAGACACCGTTCTTTGCCACGAACAAGGCATCACATCCCACTTCGATGGCACGCTGAACAGCAGGATAGTCTGAAGAAACGAACGGTTGACCGTTACCGCCTGCAAAAATGACGATATATCCTTTTTTCAAATGATTGATGGCTCGAAGTTGAATGTACGGCTCGGCTACGCTCGGCATTGGAATCGATGTCATGACACGCACTTCTCGAGTCGTATCTCGTTTCAAGATTCCACGTAGCATCAATGAGTTCATGACCGTCCCGAGCGTTCCGATACTGTCAGCCTCCACTCGATTAATCCCCCACGCTTCTGCTTGATTCCCGCGAAAGAGATTTCCCCCGCCGACCATGATACATACTTCGACCCCGCTTTTTGCGAGTGACAATATTTCTTCAGCTATCAGGCTGAGGCTCATTTCGTCAAAGTTATCCGTTCCATCACCAGCTAGAGCGGCTCCACTTAACTTGATACAAATTTTTCGGTGCTTCAATGTCTCCCAACCCTTCATTTGGAATTTTTTGTTCAATTCAGTATAGAAGAGTTTATATAATGGAACAACACTATTTTTAATTGATTCATAAGGACATTTCTTTATATTTCTTGTAAAACTCATCGAACATATAAAGTCCACCGATCTCTTCATCGATAAACGTGTACAAAGACATTTCAAAGTCCGAAGGTTGTCTTTCGGTGAAACACTCTTTTACTCTAAGTAAGCCTTCTTTTATATACAGCTTTCCCTTTTCGATATTCTCGTTTGAGATATAGTACCGTCCAAGATTAAGATGGTAACGAGGAAATTCTGGGTACTCTGCAATTGCCTTTAACAGATACGGTTCATACTGATCTGGACGTTCGAATTGATGTAGATGAGCCATTGAATAGTAGAAGATCCCTTTTTATTTAGCATCCATTTCACTCAACAAAAAAAGACTGTAGAACATTCTACAGTCTCTAAGCTCAGGCTCCCATGATGGAGTCGTGACGGGTCGTTTCCCAACCGTACGCCACTTCGCGGAGCATCAATTCACCAAACTCTCGATCTTTCTGGTCGATGACCTGCCCTTGTTTTCGTTCATAAAACGTGCGGAACGGATTCATCTCAAGCGCCCAGATCAAGAGTCCTGCCTCACACATCGATTGCACGGCATGCTCAAGGAGAGCGGACCCGATTCCGTTCCCTTGATGGTTCTCTAAAATATAAATGGCATATACTTCATTCGTGTGGTCTGGGTACTCTCCTGTCCGTTCTTCTCCGTATAGGATGAAGCCCACAATCTCGTCCTCGACAATCGCCACAAAGCCGGCTACTTCTTGCCGACGAAGGGCGGTCCGCAAACGTTCTGCCCATTCGATGGAACCGGACGAAACTTTCAATAAATACTCAGTCGGCACGATTCCCCGATAGGTCGTACGCCATCCGTTCACACGCACTCTCGCAATCCCATACACATCATCTGGTTTGGCGACCCGAATGTCCAATGTGACCCCCTCCTCACCCGAAGCTTTACAAATAGTTTACCACAAATCCCCAACTTGCAATCCGAGATTATGTGAAAATTGAACGGACATCCACAACAAAAAAGACGTCACCTTTAGATAAAGGCGACGTCTTTTATTACGTTATGCAACTTCTTTAGATTGGACTGGTGTAGAAGTTGTTAACGGTTTTTTCAAGAACGAGAGGAGCAATGCTCCGACCACCGCACCTGCCAAGATGGCGAGTGCATAGAGGCCCATACTCACAGCGACGTTTCCAGCTCCTTCAAGAAGTGGGAAGACGAAGATCCCACCGTGTGGCGCTGGTAATTGAATCGTGAAGAATGCGGATAATCCTCCTGCGATGGCAGATCCGAGAATCGCTGATGGAAGAACGCGAATCGGGTCCGCAGCCGCGAATGGGATTGCCGCTTCCGTGATGAACGAGGCTCCCATGATATAAGCAGTTTTTCCTGCTTCGCGCTCTTGTTTCGAGAACTTTTGACGAGCGAAGACTGTTGATGCGAGTGCGACGAGGAGTGGTGGTACCATCCCTCCAGCCATGACGGCTGCCATGACTTCTTGGTTACCCGCTGTAAGTGCTGCCGTACCGAAGACGTACGCTGTCTTGTTGATCGGACCACCCATATCGACTGCCATCATCCCACCGACGATGACACCAAGAAGGATGGCGTTCGCGCCACTCATACTGTTCAACGTATCCATCAACCATGTCATGAGTGCTGCAATCGGTTCGTTGACGACGAGTAACATGATCATCCCGGAGATGAACGAGCCGAGTAGCGGATACAAGAGGACTGGCTTGATCCCTTCAAGTGAAGCAGGCAATTTTGCGAGTGCTTTTTTCAAGAAGAGGACGACATAACCGGCCAAGAAACCGGCGATGAGACCACCGAGGAATCCGGCGTTCCCTTGACTTGCAAGTACCCCTGCCACGAGACCTGGTGCGAGACCTGGGCGATCGGCAATCGACATCGCGATGAAACCGGCGAGAATCGGAACGAGGAAGCCGAATGCAGCTCCACCGATCGTCATCAACTGTGCTGCAAATTCATTGTAAGACGGGTCATCCGGGTTAGCAGAGTTGATGCCCCAGAAAAAGCTGATGGCAATCAAGAGACCACCTGCGACAACGAGTGGAAGCATCGCAGATACCCCGCTCATCAAGTGTTTGTACACACCTGTACGTTGCTCTTTCGAAGCGCCACCTGATGTTTTCGAAGCCTCATATACCGGCGCATCTTGTTTCACCGCACGATTGATGAGTTCTTCAGGTTTCCGAATCCCTTGTGCGACCGGAACTTCGATGACTCGTTTACCAGCGAAACGATCCATTTCAACAGCCTTGTCCGCTGCAACGATGATCGCTGTCGCCCGGTCGATATCCGCACGTGTCAATTCATTTTTTACACCAGTCGATCCGTTCGTTTCGACTTTAATATCGACGCCCATCGCTTCCGCTTTTTGCTTCAAGCTATCTGCTGCCATATACGTATGAGCGATTCCTGTCGGGCAAGCCGTGACCGCTAAAATGAACGGTGCATCTTCATTCGTCGGTTTGACGACTTCCGGCTTCGCTTCTGCCGCTTCTTTTTCTTCGATGGCACGAATGACATCGCTTTCAGAAGTGGCTGCATAGAGACGCTCTTGGAATGCAGGGTCCATCAAGTAAACTGAAAGTTTAGAGAGTGTTTCAAGGTGTTCATTATTCGCGTTTTCTCCTGCCGCAATCATGAAGAAGAGGCGGCTCGGTTGTCCGTCTAACGCTTCGTAGTCGACTCCTTCCGACCGACCGAACGCGATTGCTGGCGTTTTGACAGCACTCGTTTTCGCGTGAGGAATGGCAATCCCTTCTCCGAGGCCGGTCGTGCTCTCGCTTTCACGTTTTAGGATTGCATCGCGATAACCGTTGCGGTCGGATAGTTTACCAGCGCGATCGAGGACATCGACAAGTTCTTCGATGACCTCACGCTTAGAACTCGCGCGTAGATTCAATTGAATCGTGTCGCGTTGGAGCAAGTCCGTGATTTTCATGTTGTTTCCTCCATTCGTTTCAGTGGTGTGAGTTGTACTTGATCGATCAAGCGATCGATCTCTTGTTTTGAACATAGGCCGAATGTATAAGCAGATGCGCTTCCTGTCGTGACCGCGTATCGAAATGCTTCTTGTTCACCTTTTTCTTTCACATTCGCGACAAATCCGGCGACGAGTGAATCTCCTGCACCAACCGAGTTCACCAGTTTCCCGACCGGTGTGTTCGCTGTGACGGCTCCGTCCTTGTTAACAAGTAGTGCCCCGTCTCCCGCAAAGGAGATGATGACGTTTTTCGCCCCGCGTTTGACGAGCTGTTCGGCATATGGAAGAGCTTCTTCAAACGTTTCGATCTCGGTATCAAACAATTCACCTAATTCATGGTGGTTCGGTTTGATCATGAGTGGTTCGAGGGCGAGCACCTCGAGCATGGCGTCTTTCGTTGTATCGACGACAAATTCAGCACCTTTTTCGCGAATCGATTCGGCAATGGTCCGATATAGCGAGTCTGGTAGGTTGCTCGGGATACTACCCGCGAGGACGACAATATCACCTTCTTGAACTTGGTCGAACTTGGCCGTCAACAGTTCGAGCTCACCATCCGTGATATTCGGTCCGCTCGCATTCAGTTCTGTTTCCTCTTTCGCTCGAATCTTGACGTTGATCCGGGTGTTCCCGTTCACCTCTACGAAATCGGTGTGTACACCGTGATCGACGAGTGACTTTTTAATGAAGTCACCGGTCGTCCCACCGATGAAACCAAGTGCCTTCGTTTCTTGTGCATATTCCCGAAGAACGATGGAGACGTTGATTCCTTTACCGCCTGCGCGCTCCGTCGTCTCTTCGATTCGGTTCACTTCTCCTAGATGTACTTCAGGTAATGTTACGTAGTAATCAATAGAAGGGTTGAGTGTTAACGTGTAAATCATTTCGCATTCACCACCTTTGTGATTGTTTGGATGGAACTCATTGACTCACTGCTTGATGTGATCAACTGTGCGGCATCTAACGTCGCGACTCGGCTGAACGTTCGTTTCCCGATCTTCGATGCGTCCGCGAGTACGAACGAGGTTTGTGCCAATTCGATTGCCGTTTTTTTGACAAGCGCTTCTTCTGGGTCCGGGGTCGTGTAACCCGCTTCAAGGTCGATTCCATTCATTCCGAGAAAGGCGAGGTCGACACGATAATTCATCATGCTCTCGCGTGCGTTATACCCAACCAATGCCTGGGTGGAACGCTTTAATTCTCCGCCAATCACAAACGTCTTAATATCAAGATCAAATAATTCATTCGCAATCGGTAGACTGTTTGTGACGACGACAATCTTTTTCCCTTCTAAAAACGGAACCATCGCCTGAGTGGTTGTACCGGCATCTAAATAAATCGACATCCCGTCTTCGATGAACGTTGCGGCCTTCCGTGCAATCGCAACTTTTTCATCTACGAACCGGTCTCGTTTTTCTTCAAATGTCGGTTCCTCATCTGGAGTCGCAATGAGCGTTGCGCCTCCGTGAACCCTTGCCAGATACCCTTCCGCTTCAAGGTCCGTCAAATCTCGACGAATCGTCGACTCGGATGAATCCGTTAAATCAACCAATTCTTTTAATTTGACGACCTTCTGTTCAGATAAGCGTTGCAAAATCAACTGATGTCGTTGTTTCGTTAACATCTTGTTCCCTCCATACGTCTAATATAAAGCGTTTTCATTATAAAAACAACTAAAATCATTCAAAAACCTTCAGTTTCATTCAGTTCGTCACAATTATAACATAAAAAACGGTCAATATATGACCGTTTTCGAGTTTATGACTGTTTTTTTAACCATTCATCCAATTCTTGAACGAGTTTTGGATGAATCGGCGCATCGATTACTTCTCGATACTCTTTGTGCAGCATGAGAAGCGAATGGGGTGACTCCCGTGTCACGAGCAGATGATTCATATCATCAATGATCGATGAGGTGACCTCCCCTTTTGTTTGAATCATATGGACGTGTTCTGGTGGGACTTGCACATCACGCCCCCCGGTAATCGCAAGAACCGGGACGGTCACATGCTCCAATCGCTCTCGGACGTCATAGGATGCATGTTCTCGAATCCATTTCGCATTTACGACTTGACCTCGATATTTGAAAGACGAGACGTTCGTCCGTAAAGAACGCTCTAACAAATCGTCCTGTCGCTGCCTAACTTTTTTGGCAACGCCCGTCAACCGGTAGAAGAGACCTTTTATCCCTTTCACATGTTCGATGTCTTTAGCGAGTGCATCTGCTTGGTATAAGAACATCTGCTTGGACGCTTCATGGAAACCGGAAAGTAAGATGAGTCCATCCGCCTTCGTCTCAAGTTGAACGGCAGGAGCAAGGACGGCCCCTTCACTATGACCAAGTAGATATAAGCGATTCACATCGGCCAATTGTCGAATGGTGCGTACGACAAGAATCGCATCGTTAATCAAGTCATGTAAGCCGACTTTGTTGAAGTCTCCATCTGACTTCCCGATTCCTTGTTTGTCATATCGGAACACGTTATATCCATGGTCATACAACGCTTCTGCCAACTTGGCATACGTGTTAAAACCGACACCACCCATATTGCCGTCGCGGTCACTCGGCCCACTTCCGCTCAACATGACAATCGTCGCCCGAGGCTCCTCATGGGAAAGAAAAGTTCCTGCAATCGTTCCATATGCTGTCGTAATCGTCATCTCTTGTTTCATCGTATCGCCTCCATTACTATCATACCCGAAACCGACATCTAAAAAAATATGTCGCCGTCTTCTCAGACAGCGACAATGATTAGGTCAGTCAGTTAGCCAATCGTGCATCCAATCGACCGCACCCGTTAATCCATCTTCCGACAGCCGTTCGAACGTATCTTTCTCCGTGAACACATGCCAACTTCCCTCTAATGAATCACTCAACATCAAATAAGGGATTCCTGCTTCATCGTAAGCGTCACCCGGTGAACTTGCCAACGAACGCACTTCTAGTTCAGCGAATGGCGCCCGTTCTAGTACTGGATAAGATTTCATCCCTTTCGTCCGAACGTATAGTGGACCATCACCAGTCCCAAGAATATCGAGCATGACGACCGTTTCCACTTTTTCTTTTTGCTCCCCTAGCCGTTCAAGGAAATCGTCACTCGCTTCTCTAGAGTCGCCGTTTCCATTCAAAAAGACATATCGAATCGTATAGTCTGGCATTTCCTCGTTCATCACCTGCATCAGATGATATAAGACCGTAGACGGACCGACGGCAGACAAATAATGGGCTCCGTGCCAGGAAGAATCGAGTCGTGACATGAGAATGATCTCCCGTTCCGATTTTCCTTGTTGGACAAACTCGACATATGAGATCTCTTCACGAAAAGGTTTGACTCGAATCATTTCCCCGTCCTTCAGTTGTTCAGCCGTATCCAAGTCTACCCCTGTACCATCTAACTTCATATAGGATGACGTGAAAACGAAACCCGTCTCATATGGGTCGTCTTCATAAGGGGTGATCAGGTATCCTGCAGCTCCTGCAGATGCGAGCTCTGACAAGTACGCGTTCGCTTCCTGGTCATTCAAAACCTCACCTGCGTAATCGACGGTATACGCATCCTCGATGTTGTCATATGAAAACTTTGTTGTCGGTAAGACGACCACTTTTTCTTTCACATCCGGAATGTCTTGTCCCCACGTCATATGTAGAATCGTACCTTTGAACGGTTGATCAAACGTCATCGATGAAAACCCCTCATACGTTTCGTCCCCCACTTCAATCTCAGTCCAGCCGGTTATCCGTTCTGTGTAAAGGAGGTTTCGATCCATGTCGATAGGTAACTCGGTTCCGAATGATTCAAAAAAGTCGGCACTCTCCCAACTATCCGCATTTCGATCAACTGATGAAATATATTCCGCGGTCTCGAGCGGCGTCGAATAAATTGGATTGAAGAAAAGAACAACTGTCGCGATTGAACGCAACAAACTAAACACGATGATCATGACACGATCTCCATTCATCAATAAATTGCTATGTATACCATTTTTTATTATATACAGCTATTTATGGTCTGACTATTCAATTTTTTATCAATTTAAATATAATTTTAGAAACTGAATGTCATATTCCGACCACAAGAAAAGCCCGTTCGAGTTGAACGGGCCCCTTGTAAATTTTGAAGCTTATACGCCTTCATATGCTGCGTACATAATCTCTTTCAATTCTTCAACGAGCGGCATTTTCGGGTTGGCCGTCGTACATTGGTCTTCGAATGCGTCGACTGCCATCTTGTCGATCTTCGCATCGAGTTCTGCTTTCTTGATGCCTTGCGCCTTGAACGAAAGTTTGATGTTCAAGCGTTGACCGAGCTCGATGATTGCTTGGACGAGTGACTCGACACCTTCAGCTGTCGTGCTTGCTGGAAGTCCGAGGTAACGCGCGATTTCTGCATAACGTTCGTCTGCGATGAATGACTCATATTTCGGGAACGCCGCAAGTTTCGATGGGCGTGTCGCGTTGTAACGGATGACGTGTGGCATGAGGATTGCGTTCGTACGACCGTGTGGGACGTGGAACTCTCCACCGATTTTGTGAGCGATCGAGTGGTTGATACCGAGGAATGCGTTCGCAAACGCCATACCCGCCATCGTTGAAGCGTTGTGTACTTTCTGACGAGCTTCCGCATCGCTACCGTTTTCATACGCTTTTGGTAGGTAGTCGAAGATCATCTTGATGGCGCGGAGGCAAAGTCCGTCTGTGTAATCATTCGCCATGACGGAAACATATGCTTCGATTGCGTGTGTCATGACGTCCATTCCTGTATCAGCCGTGATTGAAGCTGGGACGGTCATGACGAACTCTGGGTCGACGATGGCGACGTCTGGTGTGATCGCATAGTCAGCAATCGGATATTTCACGTTACGTTTTTTATCTGTGATGACTGTGAACGGTGTCACTTCAGAACCTGTACCAGACGTTGTCGGGATGGCGATAAACATTGACTTGTTACCGAGTGTCGGGAACTTATATGTCCGTTTGCGAATATCCATAAATTTCTGGCGTAGATTCGAGAACTTCTCTTCTGGACGTTCGTAGAAGAGCCACATGCCTTTCGCAGCATCCATCGGTGAACCACCACCAAGTGCGATGATCATGTCTGGCTGGAAGTGACGCATCGCTTCGGCACCGCTCATGACCGTTTCAACAGATGGATCAGGTTCGACCTGGTCGAAGATGCGGTACTCGACGCCAGCAGGCAAGTTTTTGATGACTTTGTCAGCGAATCCGAGTTTGACCATCATTTCATCTGTGACGATCATCGCCCGTTTTTTCGTTGTGAGCGATTGAAGATATTGTACTGAGTTTTTCTCGAAATAGATTTTTTCAGGTACTTTGAACCATTGCATATTCACGCGACGTCTCGCCACCTTTTTCACGTTGAGTAGATGTTTCGCCGTCACGTTTTCTGAGACGGAGTTTTTACCGTAAGACCCACAACCGAGCGTAAGGGATGGTGTCATTTCGTTGTAAAGTTCACCGATTCCACCGTGTGCTGAAGGCGAGTTGACGATGATGCGGCAAGCTTTCATACGGAGACCGAACTCAAGGATGGCATCGTCATCTGTTGAGTGGATGACAGCCGTATGACCGAGACCACCAATCTCGAGCATTTTTTCAGCGATTGCGAATCCTTCTTCACGTGATTGAACTTTATACGCACCGAGAACCGGGCTTAATTTTTCGTGAGAGAGAAGTTCCGTTGCGCCAACTGTTTCAAGCTCTGCAATCAAGATCTTCGTATCCGCTGGTACTTTGAGACCTGCCTGTTCAGCGATCCATGCTGCCGGCTTCCCGACGATTTCAGGGTTGACCGCACATGTATCCGTCCGAATGACGAGCGTTTCAAGTTTTGCTTTTTCTTCTGGTGAACAGAAGTAGCAACCGAGTGCCGTCATCTCTGCTTTCACTTCTTCATATACTTCTTGGTCGACGATGATCGCTTGTTCAGACGCACAGATCATACCGTTGTCGAACGTTTTTGAAAGGATGACGTCTGAGATGGCGCGTTTCACTTTCGCAGTCTTATCGATATAGGCTGGTACGTTACCAGGTCCGACACCGAGAGCCGGTTTACCAGTTGAGTAAGCGGATTTGACCATTGCAGCCCCACCCGTCGCAAGGACCATCGCCACGCCAGGGTGGTTCATGAGTGCTTTCGTCGCATCGAGTGACGGAACTTCAACCCATTGAATTAAGTTTTCAGGAGCACCTGCCGCCACTGCTGCGTCACGAAGGACACGGGCCGCTTCACTTGAACATTGTTGCGCTGATGGATGGAACGCGAAGATGATCGGGTTACGTGTCTTGATGGCGATGATTGCTTTGAACATCGTTGTCGATGTCGGATTCGTGACCGGTGTGACACCAGCGACGACACCAACTGGCTCCGCGATGTATGTGATTCCGTTTTGAACGTCATCTTCAAGGACGCCGACCGTTTTCTCACCACGGAGTGAGTTATAGATATATTCTGTCGCAAAGATGTTTTTGATCATCTTGTCTTCAAAGACACCGCGACCTGTTTCTGTATGTGCTAATTTCGCGAGTGCGACGTGTTGCTCGAGTCCTGCAAGCGCCATCGCCTGTACGATATGGTCGATTTTCTCTTGGTCGAACGTCATCAACGTATCAAGTGCTTTATGCGCACTGGCTACGAGCGTGTCCACCATTTGTTCTGCCGTTGTTTCCACTTTTGCTTTCTCTTTGACTGCCATGTTAGGTTCCTCCTCATAAGTGAGAGCTTTTAATGAACATATTGACTTGATGGAAGCACGTTATGATGACTGTTTTTTAGAGATTGTGCTTTCCTTCACATTCATAGAATACAATGTTTTTCAGGTTTTGTGGGTGACAACAATGTGAACTCTTTCACAATATTTTTTTATCAATTGTTGATAGCTCTTGATTTTTGTATGCGTCCTCAGTAAAATCGAATGCGTTTTCATGAAAATATATCAAACCTTAATGTAAACGCTTACATATTTTGTGTCGATTCAATCTCTACTATGATGTATCAATCATCACATCAACCCGTTTTTAGGTTCAACTGCACCTAACTCGTGTATAATGAAAATAGAACCTAACTAGGAAGTGAATCTATTATGCCGAAACAAGATGCAGCGGACCAGTTTGTCAAACTGATTCCTTTAATTCGTCGTAAATTGTTACGTCGATCTGATTTTCCTCAAATTCCAAACCTGAACTTCTCTCATTTCCATCTATTGATGTTGATTGAGGACGAGGGGGCTGTCACGAATGGACGAATCAGCGAGACACTCTCCATCGCGCCACCGAACGTTACCCCGCTCATCACGAAATTATTGAACGAGGGGTATATCACGCGGGTGCCAGACGAGCGGGATCGCCGCGTGATTTGGAATCAACTGACCGAGAAAGGTGAACGGATCTTACTTGAGCGCAGAGACTCATTCCGTAGACTATTCGAGGAACGTCTCGCCTTTTTGAATGAGGACGAAACTGACCGACTCTTTGAGAGTTTGAAGACACTTACAGAGATTGTCGAGAAGATGGACAAAGGTGATGAGTAAAACTTTTCTCGTCAATTCCCACAACTTCTTATATAATCTGTAATGAATCTACGTACAAATGGAAAGAGAGATGACATGTAATGGGTCGTAAATGGAACAACATTAAAGAGAAGAAGGCGTCAAAAGATGCGAACACGAGTCGCGTCTATGCGAAGTTCGGTCGCGAGATTTATGTGGCCGCCCGTCAAGGGGAACCTGATCCTGAGTTGAACCAGTCATTAAAATTCGTTGTGGAGCGTGCGAAGACGTATAACGTGCCCCGGGCGATCATCGATCGTGCCATCGACAAAGCCAAAGGTGGCGATGAGGAAAATTTCGATGAGCTTCGATATGAAGGGTTTGGTCCGAATGGTTCGATGGTCATCGTCGATACATTGACGAATAACGTCAACCGTACGGCTTCAGAAGTTCGTGCCGCGTTCGGTAAAAACGGAGGCAACATGGGAGTCAGTGGCTCGGTCGCATATATGTTCGATGCAACTGCCGTCATCGGTGTCAATGAAATGTCGGCAGATGACGTCCTCGAACTCATGATGGAACATGACCTTGATGTGCGTGATGTTATCGAGGAAGACGAGACGGTCATCGTCTATGCCGAGCCAGAAGCGTTCCACGCCGTTCAAACTGCATTCAAGGCTGCCGGTGTAGAAGAGTTTGCCGTTGCGGAATTGACGATGCTCCCGCAGAACGAAGTGTCACTCGATGACGCTTCGCAAGAACAGTTTGAAAAACTAATCGATGTGCTCGAAGACTTGGAAGATGTGCGCCAAGTGTATCATAACGTCGAGATGTAACACGTAAGCGATAACTTTCACGAGTTATCGCTTTTTTTCATATTCGATTTGACAAGGGTCACATCATATGTTAAATTTCAAAAAGTCTTTATCATATTAAAGTGATACCAAGAGAAAGAAAACGCGAAAGGTGTTGGATCGATATGAACGCAGTATTACTTGCAGTCATCGTCTTATTTGCGCTCGCCATCAGCCGAGTGCACATTGTATTATCATTAATCTTAGCGGCGCTTGTCGGAGGGCTTGTTGGAGGACTTGGGTTCAACGATACGTTGACCGCCTTCAGTGACGGTCTTGGTGGTGGAGCGAGCATCGCACTCAGCTACGCGCTTCTCGGTGCATTCGCTGTCGGGTTATCGAAGACGGGGCTTCCGGACGTCTTAGCTGAAAAATTGATTTCAATGTCAGGTCGTGACGTATCAGGCAAGCGTGTGATGTACGTTAAAGCATTCCTGTTGTCACTCATCTTATTGTTATCCATCAGCTCTCAAAACGTGCTTCCGATACACATCGCCTTTATCCCGATTGTGATTCCGCCGTTACTCGTGCTGTTCAATGAGTTGAATGTAGACCGTCGTCTCGTAGCGACCATTTTGACGTTCGGTCTTGTGACACCATATATGTTGTTACCTGTCGGGTTTGGTGGGATTTACTTGAATGAGATTCTCATCGCGAACGTTGAAGCGAACGGCTTGACTGTCGGAGACGTCAACATCATCTCGATCATGGGCATCCCGGCATTAGGGATGGTCGTCGGATTGATAGCGGCGTTCATTCACTACCGGAAACCGAGAACGTATGACACGATTGCACTCGGACCAACTGATTATGAAGTACGTCAAATGAGTGGTTTGAAGATGATCATGACACTCGCTGTCGTTCTCATCGTCCTCATCGTTCAATTGCAGACCGAGTCG